>CAXUHK010000053.1:0-11341 GCA_964250775.1 uncultured Acetobacteraceae bacterium
GTCCAGCTGCCATCGTAGACCGCGCCCTCGGGCAGTCCAGCCACCGCCATCGCCAAGGTCAGCACGCAGGCGGTGACGCCGGAGCCGCAGCTCGTCACCACCGGCCGGCTGCCGTCGACGCCGGCCGCGAGCAGGCGCGCGCGGAGCTGCTCCGGCGGCAGCAAGGTGTGTCGCGGCGTCAGCAATTCGGTGAACGGCAGGCTGGCGGCGCCAGGGATGTGGCCGCCGCGCATCCCGGCGCGCGGCTCCGGCACTCTGGCGTCGAACCGCCCGGCGGCGCGGGCGTCGAGCACCAGTTCCGTGCGGCTGCGCAGGTTGCCGAGCAGGTCGCCGATGCCGCGCAATCGGCCGGCGTGCAGCACCGGGCGGAACGTCGCCGCCGCGACGGGTCGCGCGGCGCCCTGCTCGATCTCGCCGTCCCAGGCGGGCAGGCCACCGTCGAGCACCGCCGCGCGCTCGTGGCCGAACAGCCGCAGCAGCCACCACGCCCGCGCCGCCGAGAACAGGCCGCGCTGGTCGTAGCAGATGACCTGGCTGTGCTCGCCGATGCCGAGCGCCCCCGCCAGCCGGGCGAACCGGCCGGCAGCGGGGACCATGTGCGGCAGGTCGGTATCGGGATCGGCGAACAGGTCGATGTCGAAGAACCGCGCGCCGGGGATGTGGCCGGCGGCGAACTCCGCCTCGGCGTCGCGGCCCTCGTTGGGCAGGTACAACGTGGCGTCGAGCACCACGAGGCCAGGGTCGCGCAGATGCGCCCGCAGCCAGCCGGCATCGACCAGCGGGCCGGTCATGCCAGCGCCACCACGATCCGGCGGTTCTGCCGCCCCTTGTTCTCGATCTTGACCACGCTCACCGGCCCGATCTCGCCGGTGCGCGCGACATGGGTGCCGCCGCAAGGCTGCAGGTCCACGTCCCCGATCCGCACCAGTCGCAGCCGCCCGGCGCCGCGCGGCGGCTGCACCGAGAGCGTCCGCACCAAGCCGGGACTGCTGTCCAGCACCGCCTCGTCGACCCACTCGACGCCGACCGGGTGGTCCGCCTCGATCAACGCGTTCAGCCTGGCTTCCAGCGCCTCCTTGGCCGGCGCTTCGGCGAGGTCGAAGTCGAGCCGCGAGCGATCAGGCCCGATCTGTCCGCCGGTGACGGCGGCGCCGGGCACGGCGGCGCACAGCAGGTGCAGGGCGGTGTGCATCCGCATGATGGCGTGCCGACGCGGCCAGTCGAGCGTCGCCGTCACCACCGCGCCGACCGGCGGAAGTCCGGCGCCCGAGGCGGGGACGTGCAGCACCTCCTTGTCCGCATCCAGGATCGTGTCGGCCACCGGCATCTCGCCGCCCGCCCAACGCAACCCGCCTACGTCACCGGGCTGGCCGCCGGCGCGGGCGTAGAACACCGTGCGGTCGAGCACGACCCTGGCGGCGTCGCTCGCCAGCACCGTCGCCTCGACCTCGCGGCGCGCCGCGTCGTCGTAGTGCAGCCGCTCGGCCACGCTCAGTAGACCACCACGCTGCGGATGCTCTCGCCGCGCGCCATCAGGTCGAAGCCCTCGTTGATGCGCTCCAGCGGCAGCACGTGGGTGATGAGGTCGTCGATGTTGATCTTCTTCTCCATATACCAGTCGACGATCTTCGGCACGTCGGTGCGTCCCCGGGCGCCGCCGAACGCCGAGCCGATCCAGCGCCGGCCGGTGACGAGCTGGAACGGCCGCGTGCTGATCTCCTGCCCGGCGGCGGCGACGCCGATGATGGTCGAGACCCCCCAGCCCTTGTGCGCGCACTCCAGCGCCTGACGCATCAGCGTCGGGTTGCCGACGCACTCGAAGCTGAAGTCGGCGCCGCCCCGCGTCAGCTCGACCAGGTGGCCCACGATGTCGCCCGGCACGTCCTTCGGGTTGACGAAGTGGGTGAGGCCGAACTTGCGCGCCAGGCCCTCGCGCGCCGGGTTCAGGTCCACGCCCACGATCATGTCTGCGCCCGCCATGCGCGCGCCCTGGATCACGTTGAGGCCGATGCCGCCCAGGCCGAACACCACCACGGTCGAGCCCACCTCGACCTTGGCGGTGAACAGCACCGCGCCGATGCCCGTGGTGACGCCGCAGCCGATGTAGCAGATCTTCTCGAACGGCGCGTCGGGGCGCACCTTCGCCAGGGCGATCTCGGGCACGACGGTGTAGTTGGCGAAGGTCGAGCAGCCCATGTAGTGCAGCAACGGCTTGCCGCCAATGGAGAACCGGCTGGTGCCGTCGGGCATCACGCCACGGCCCTGGGTGGTCCTGATCCTCTGGCAGAGATTGGTCTTGCGGCTAAGGCAGTACTCGCACTCGCGGCACTCGGGCGTGTACAGCGGGATCACGTGGTCGCCCGGCTTCAGCGAGCTGACGCCCGGCCCGACCTCGACCACCACGCCGGCGCCCTCGTGGCCCAGTATGGTCGGGAACAGCCCCTCGGGATCGGCGCCGGACAGCGTGTACTTGTCGGTGTGGCAGATGCCGGTGGCCTTGATCTCGACCAGCGCCTCGCCGTCGCGCGGGCCTTCGAGCTGGACCGTCTCGACGCTGAGCGGCTCGCCCGCCGCCATCGCCACCGCCGCGCGCACGTCCATGGGGGCTCTCCTCTTGCTCTGACCACCCTATCCCGAATTACCGGCCGTTAAGCAACGTGCCTAGCGTTATCCGGGACGATGCGCTGCGGATGGGTGAAAACCTCGAACCCGTCACTGCGGGCGATGCCGACCAAGGTAAGGCCGGCGGCATCGGCGAGGCGGACCGCGTGCGCAGTCGGCGCCGAGATCGCCACCAGCACGGCGGCACCCAGCACGCACGCCTTCTGCACCATCTCGATCGACACCCGGCTGCTGAGCAGCAGCAGGCAGGCGCTGGCGTCGTCGCCGGCGCGGGCGGCGGCGCCCACCAGCTTGTCGAGCGCGTTGTGCCGGCCGACGTCCTCGCGCACGTGCAGCAACCCGCGCGACGGGTGCCATAGTGCCGCCGCGTGGACCGCGCGGGTCTCGGCGCCAAGCGGCTGCCGTTCCTCCATCGCCCGCTGCGCCACGGCGATGGCGGCGGGGGTGAACACCGCGCCGCCGACCACCCGGCGCGGCGGGCGCACCGCCTCGCGCAGGCTGTCGATGCCGCACAGGCCGCAGCCGGTCGGCCCGGCCAGTCGGCGCCGCCGCGCCTGCGTCGCCTCAAGCCGGTCGGCGGCGAGCCACATGCGCAGCTCGGCGCCATCCTCGGCGAGCACGACGTCAAGCTCTTCGATCTGGTCCGGATACTCGACCACGCCTTCGGTCAGGCTGAAGCCCGTCGCGAAATCCTCGAGGTCTGCCGGGGTGCCCATCATGACCGCGTGGGTCTCGCGGTTGTAGGTGAGTGCCAGCGCCGTCTCCTCCGGAAGCTGGCGCTCGCGCGGAGCCGCCCGCCCGCCGTGGCGGAACACCGCCGCGCGCGCGGCCACCGCCGGCTGCATCGTCAGTCGGCGGCTTCGGCCACGACGCGACGGCTCAACTCGCTGTGTCGCCCGTATTCCGCCTGCCACTCGGTCGGCCCGTTGGAGGGCGTCACCTGCACCGCCGTCACCTTGTACTCCGGGCAGTTGGTCGCCCAGTCGGAATGGTCGGTGGTGATGACGTTGGCCTGCGTAACCGGATGGTGGAACGTGGTGTACACGACCCCCGGCGCCACTCGCTCGGTCAGCAGCGCCCGCAGCGAGGTCTCTCCGGCGCGGCTGGCCAGCCGCACCCAGTCGCCGTCGCGGATGCCGCGGAACTCGGCGTCGTGGGGGTGGATTTCGAGCCGGTCCTCCTTGTGCCACTCGACGTTGGCGGTGCGCCGGGTCTGCGCGCCGACGTTGTATTGGCTCAGGATACGTCCGGTAGTCAGCAGCAGCGGGTAGCGGCGGTTCGAGCGCTCCTCGGTCGGAACGTATTCCGTCACCATGAACCGGCCCGATCCGCGCACGAACCGCTCGATGTGCATGATCGGCGTACCCTCGGGCGCGGCCTCGTTGCACGGCCACTGGATCGAGCCCAGCTCGTCCAGCCGCGCGTACGACACGCCGGCGAAGCTCGGGGTCAGCGCCGCGATCTCATCCATGATCGCGCCCGGGTCGGCATAGTCCATCGAGACGCCGAGCGCCTGGCCCAGCTTCACCGTCACTTCCCAGTCGGCCAGTCCGGCACGCGGGGCCATGACGCGGCGGATGCGCTGGATGCGGCGCTCGGCGTTGGTAAAGGTGCCGTCACGCTCCAGGAAGGTCGAGCCGGGCAGGAACACGTGCGCGTAGTCCGCGGTCTCGTTCAGGAACAGGTCCTGTACCACGACGCATTGCATGGCGCGCAGGCCGGCGGTGACGTGCCGGGTGTCAGGGTCGGACTGCACGATGTCCTCGCCTTGCACGTAGAGGCCGAGGAACGTGCCATCGACCGCGGCGTCGAGCATGTTGGGGATGCGCAGACCCGGCTCGCGCTCCAGCTTGGCGCCCCAGGACAGCTCGAACGATTGGCGTGCGGCGTCGTCGGAGATGTGGCGGTAGCCCGGCATCTCGTGCGGAAAGCTGCCCATGTCGCAGGCGCCCTGGACGTTGTTCTGGCCGCGCAGCGGGTTCACGCCGACGCCGGGGCGGCCGATGTTGCCGGTCGCCATTGCGAGGTTGGCGATGGCGATGACCGTCGTGGTGCCCTGGCTGTGCTCGGTGACACCAAGGCCGTAATAGATCGCGCCGTTGCCGCCAGTGGCGAACAGCCGCGCCGCGCCGCGCAAGTCCTCGGCCGGCACGCCGCACATCTCGGCGACCGCCTCAGGGCTGTTGTGCGGCTGCGCCACCGACTCCGCCCACTCGCTGAACGCCGCCAGGTCGCACTGCGCACGTACGAACGCCTCGTCGACCAAGTTCTCGGTCACGATCACATGCGCCAGCGCGTTCAGCACCGCGACGTTGGTGCCGGGCTGCAGCGGCAGGTGGTACTGCGCCTCGACGTGTGGCGAGCGTACGATGTCGGTGCGGCGCGGGTCGACCACGATCAGCTTGGCACCCTGGCGCAGCCGCTGCTTCATGCGCGAGGCGAACACCGGATGCCCGTCGGTCGGGTTGGCGCCGATGATGAGCACCACGTCGGTGTGCTCGATGCTGTCGAAGTCCTGCGTGCCGGCCGAGGTGCCGAAGGTGGCGCTGAGGCCGTAGCCGGTCGGCGAGTGGCAGACGCGGGCGCAGGTGTCGATGTTGTTGTTGCCGAACCCGGCGCGCACCAGCTTCTGCACCAGGTAGGTTTCCTCGTTGGTACAGCGCGACGAGCTGATGCCGCCGACCGAACCCGGGCCGTGCTCGGCCTGGATGCGGCGGAACTCGCCGGCGGCGTAGGCGATCGCCTCGTCCCAGGAGATCTCGCGCCATGGGTCGGTGATCCTGGCGCGGATCATCGGCGACATCTGGCGGTCGCGGTGGGTGGCGTAGCCCCAGGCGAAGCGGCCCTTGACGCAGCTATGGCCGTGATTCGCCTTGCCATCCTTCCACGGCACCATGCGCACGACTTCCTCGCCGCGCATCTCCGCTTTGAACGAGCAGCCGACGCCGCAGTAGGCGCAGGTGGTGACGACCGAGTGCTCGGGCTGGCCCACCTCGACCACCGACTTCTCGATCAGCGTCGCCGTCGGGCAGGCCTGCACGCAGGCGCCGCAGCTCACGCACTCGCTGCCCATGAACAGCTCGCCGGCGCTGGCGGCGACCCGGCTGTCGAAGCCGCGCCCGGCGATGGTCAGCGCGAAGGTGCCCTGCACTTCCTCACACGCGCGCACGCAGCGCGAGCAGACGATGCACTTGGAGGGATCGTACTGGAAATACGGGTTGGAGACGTCCTTCACGTCGTCCAAATGGTTGGCGCCCTTGGTGCCGTACCGCACGTCGCGCAGGCCGACAGCGCCGGCCATGTCCTGCAGTTCGCAATCGCCATTGGCGGCGCAGGTCAGGCAGTCGAGCGGGTGGTCGGAGATGTACAGCTCCATGACTCCCTTGCGTATTTGCTTCAGCCGCTCGGTCTGCGTCCGCACCACCATTCCCGCCGCGACCGGCGTGGTGCAGGAGGCCGGGGTGCCATTGCGCCCCTCGACCTCGACCAGGCAGAGCCGGCAACTGCCGAAGCTGTTCAGGTTGTCCGAGGCGCACAGCTTGGGGATCTCGGTACCCATGGTCATCGCGGCGCGCATGATGGAGGTGCCCTCGGCCACTTGCACCTTGGCGCCGTCGATAGTGACCTCGACCAGCTTCCCGTGGACGGCCGGGGTGCCGTAGTCGATCTCGTGGATCAGCGACATGGGATGTTCCTCACTCGGCGGCGACGCGCAGCGGCGGCGCCTCGAAGTCCTCGGGGAAGTGCGTCATGGCGCTCAGCACCGGGTACGGCGCGAAGCCGCCCAGCGCGCACAGCGAGCCGAGCTTCATGGTCTGGCATAAATCGATCAGCAGCGCGCGGTTGGCGGCCACGTTCTCGCCGCGCACGATGCGGTCGATCACTTCGACGCCGCGGGTCGAGCCGATGCGGCAGGGAGTACACTTGCCGCAGCTCTCGATGGCGCAGAACTCCATCGCGAAGCGCGCCTGCTGCGCCATGTCCACGGTGTCGTCGAACACCACGATGCCGCCGTGGCCGATCAGGCCGTCGCGCGCCGCGAACGCCTCATAGTCAAACGGCGTGTCGAACAGCGCGCGGGGGAAGTAGGCGCCGAGCGGCCCGCCGACCTGCACCGCGCGCACCGGCCGGCCGCTGCGGGTGCCGCCACCGACCTCGTCCACCAGTTCGCCGAGGGTGATCCCGAACGCCACCTCGAACAGCCCGCCATGCTTGACGTTGCCGGCGAGCTGGATCGGCATGGTGCCGCGCGAGCGACCGAGGCCGACATCGCGGTACTTGGCCGCGCCGTCCGCCAAGATGACCGGCACCGACGCCAGCGAGACCACGTTGTTGATGACGGTGGGCTTGCCGAACAGGCCCTGGTGCGCCGGCAGCGGCGGCTTGGCGCGCACCTGGCCGCGCTTGCCCTCCAGGCTCTCCAGCAACGCCGTCTCCTCGCCGCACACGTACGAGCCGGCGCCGACCCGCACCTCCATGTCGAACCCGTCGCCCAACATGCCCTCGACGCGCGCCGTGAAGATGGCGTGGCGCAAGGTCTCGATAGCGTGCGGGTACTCCGAGCGCAGATACGCGTAGCCGTGCGTGGCCCCGGTGGCGAAGCCGGCGATGGCCATGCCCTCGATCAGGCAGAACGGGTCGCCCTCCATCACCATGCGGTCGGAGAACGTGCCGCTGTCGCCCTCGTCGGCGTTGCAGACGATGTACTTGACCGGGCCGGGAGCGGCGGCCACGGTCTTCCACTTGATGCCGGTCGGGAAGCCGGCGCCGCCACGGCCGCGCAGGCCCGACTGCACCACCTCGTCCACGGTCGCCGCCGGCCCGATCTCACGCGCCCGCGCCAAGCCGAGGCCGCCGCCATGCGCCACGTAGTCGGCGTACGAGCGCGGGTCGGTCAGGCCGCACCGGGCGAAGGTGAAGCGGGTCTGGCGGGCGAAGAACGGCATGTCCTCCGGGCGCCCAAGCCGCAGCTTATGCTCGGCCGCGTCCAGCAACCCGGCGTCGAGCAGGCCCGCCACATCCTCCGGCGCCACCGGGCCATAGGCGATGCGGCCCGCTGCGGTCGCGACCTCGATCATCGGCTCCAGCCACAGCATCCCGCGCGACCCGTTGCGCACGACCTCGACGCCGCGGCCGACCAGCGCCTCGGCAACCTCATCGGCTCCGAGTGCGACGGCGGCGGCGTCGCAAGGCACATGGACCGTCATGCCAGCGCCCCCAGCAGGCGGTCCATCTTGGCCGAATCGAGCCGCGCCACGACCTTGCCGTCGAGCATCGCGCTGGGTCCGACCGCGCACAGCCCCAGGCAGTACACCGCCTGCAGCGTCACCCGCCCGTCCGGCGTGGTCTGGCCAAGCTCTATGCCGAGCCGGTCCCGCACATGGCCGGCGAGCTCGCGGCAGCCATTGGCCTGGCAAGCCTCGGCCTGGCACAGCTTAACCTCGTGCCGACCGGAAGGCAGGCGATGGTAGTCGTGGTAGAAGGTGACGACGCCGTACACCTCGGCGCGCGACAGGTTCAACGCTTGCGCCACCAGCGGCACCGCCGCGGCCGGCACGCAACCGAACTCGTCCTGCAATTCGTGCAGCAACGGCAACATGGCGCCGGCGACCTCGGCGTGGCGCCGGATGATCTGCGCCGCACGGAACTCATTGAACTCGGTGGCTTGAGCCATTCTTCCTCCAATCCCTCCCAATTGCGGGATTGTGCAAATGATTCAATCCCGGCGGCGGGATCGATCGATCAGGAATCCCGATCAATGGCTGCCGCGAGCGCCATCAGCGCCGCCGCGAGCGCCCCCATCGGCTCGCGATGCGGCACCACCAGGCCGACCGTGTTGACCAGCGCCGGGGCGGTCAGCGGGATCGCCCGCAGCCCGGCGGCGAGGCCGATCGTCTCCAGCCACTGGTCGGGCAGGACGCTGGCCCACCGCCCGGTGCGAAGATGCGCCAGCAGCGTCAGCATGGAATCCGACGAGAGCGGGACCTGTGCCACCACGCCCGCCGCCGCCAGCGCCTCGTCGATGATGCGCCGGTTCTGCATGTCGGGGGTCAGCAGGCATAGCCGCACCCCCGCCAGCTCGGCCCAGGCCAGGGAACTCCGGCCGGCGAGCGGGTCGGAGGCGGCGCACACCAGGCGGAACCGTTCCTGGAACAGCGGCGCGGCGGTCAGGCGGCGCGGCCGATCATGGTCGAGATAGGTGATCCCGGCATCGACCTCCAAGTTCTCCAGCATCGCCAGCACCTCGTGGGAGGTGCGGCTCACGATGCTGATCTCGACGTCGGGGTGGCGGTCGGCGAACGGGGCGGTGAGGCGGGTCAGCAACGGCATACTGGTCGGGATCGCGGCGATGCGCAGCCGGCCGGTCAGCGCGCGGCGCAGGCCGGCGACGTCCTGGCGCATGGCGCGCGCGTCGGCCACGATGCGGCGCGACCATTCCAGCACCCGCTCGCCCGCCTCGGTGAAGCCGCGGAAGCGCGAGCCGCGCTCGACCAGGCGCACCCCGAACGACTCTTCCAACTGCTTGATCGCGGCCGAGAAGGTCGGCTGCGGCGTGCCGCAGGCGGCGGCGGCGCGGCCGAAATGGCGCTCCTGCGCCAGCGCCAGCAGGTATTCGAGCTTGTCGAGCATGGCCGATTGTCGAGGCGGGCGACTATTCAGGCCGCGAGCTTGTCCTCGGTGTAGCCGGCGACGAAGCGTTCCAGCCGGTCCATCGCCTCGGCCAGCATCTCCGGGCTCTTGGCGTAGCACAGCCGCACCAGCCGCTCGGCGCCGCGGCCGAACGAGGTGCCGGGCGCCATGCCGATGCGCGCCTCGCGCACCGCGCGCTTGCAGAACTGCATCGAGTCGCTCATGCCCTCGACCTCGAACATGGCATAGAAGCTGCCGCTGCCGGGGATGTTGCGCACCCGCGGCATCTGGCCCAGGCGGCGGTAGACGATCTCGCGCGCCACACGGCACCGCTCGACCAGCATCGCCACCGTGTCCTCGCCCTGGGTCAGCGCGGCGATGCCGGCGTGCTGCATGAATTCGAGGCCGCCGCTGGTGTTGAACTGCAGCAGCTTCTCGAACGCGTCGACGCAACCGGCCGGGTAGGTGAGCCAGCCCATGCGCCAGCCGGTCATCGCCCAGGACTTGCTGAAGCTGTTGACGATGAACACCGGGTCGTCCGGCCGCGCGATCTGGTGGAAACTGAACGCCACCGGGCGGTCGTAGACGATGCGGTGGTAGACCTCGTCGGCCAGGATCGCGACGTTGCGGGCGCGGCAGAAGTCGAGCAGGGCGCGCGCCTCGTCCTCGGTGATCTGCCAGCCGGTCGGGTTGCCGGGGGAGGCCAGGTAGATCAGGCGCGTGCGGTCGTCGCAGGCGGCGAACAGCTCGGGGAGGCGCAGCGTCCAGCCGGCGTTGCCCTGGTGCATCGCCACTTCGCGCACCGTGGCGCCGTTGATCTGCATGGCGCGCATGACGTTGGGCCAGGAGGGCGTCACCGCGATGGCGTTGTCGCCCGGCGCCAGGGTCGCCTGGCAGACCTGCATCACCGCGTTCATGCCGGAATAGGTGAAGGCGATGCGCTCGTCGGCGATCTCCACGCCCCACAGCCGGCGGTGGTAGTCGATCAGCGCCTGGCGCAGCGCGGGCAAGCCCCGGTTGTAGGAGTAGAACGTGTTGCCCGCGAACAGCGATCGGCTGGCGGCCTCGCAGATGAAGCGCGGCGTCGCGACATCGAACTCCCCGGCCCACATCGCCAGCACGTCGGGCACGCCGAAGCCCTCGCGGAACACCTCGATGATCGGGCTGTCCTCGAGCCGCTCGATGCCCTCCCGGATCACCGACATCAGATCGCCTCCTCGTTCCAGGTGCGGCCGTCGCGCTCGATCACCGCCATCGCCGCCCACCGCCCCCAGGTTCCGGCGGTGTAGGAGCGCCGCCCCTCCCGCCCGGCGGCCCCCCCCTCGTGGGTCGGGTCGATCCAGGCCCACGCCGCCTCGACCTCGTCGCGGCGCATGAACAGCGTCTGGTTGCCGCGCACCACGTCCATCACCAGCCGCTCGTAGGCGTCCGGGTTGCGCACGTTGAAGGTGCTGGCGAAGCTCATGTCGAGCGGCACGTACTGCAGCCGCATCCCGCCGGGGCCGGGGTCCTTGACCATCAGGAACAGCCGCACGCCCTCGTTCGGCTGCAGCCGGATCACCAGCCGGTTGGCCTCGATCGGCCCGGCGCCGCCGCCGAACACCGAATGCGGGATCGGCCGGAAAGAAACCACGATTTCCGACACGCGCCCGGCAAGGCGCTTGCCGGTGCGCAGGTAGAACGGCACGCCCGCCCAGCGCCAGTTGGCGATCTGCGCCCTTAGCGCCACGAAGGTCTCGGTGTCGCTGCTCTCGTCACCCAGTTCCTCCAGGTAGCCCTTGACCGGCCCCTCGCTTGATGCCCCGGCGCGGTACTGGCCGCGCACGGTATTGTCGTGCAGCTTGTCCGGCGTGATCGGCACCAGCGATTGCAGCACCTTCAGCTTCTCGTCGCGCACCGCGTCGGCGGCGAGCGAGGTGGGCGGTTCCATCGCGGTCAGGCACAAGAGCTGCAACAGGTGGTTCTGCGCCATGTCGCGCAGCGCGCCGGCGGTGTCGTAGTAGCCGGCGCGGCCCACCGCCCCCCCCGGGACGGCCCCCGGGCGATGCCCGGGGGCGTTAAGGGCGGGGGTGCAATCACGGGCGGACAC
>CAXUHK010000053.1:11351-24056 GCA_964250775.1 uncultured Acetobacteraceae bacterium
CCGCCCCACCCCCGCCACCCGGGGGGCCGGCCCCTGGCCGCGCCGCGCGCGGGGGGGGGCGTCGCCCCCGGCGCGGCCCTCGACGCCCAGCGTCTCGGCCACCGTGATCTGCACGTGGTCGATATGGGCCGAGTTCCATACCGGCTCGAACAGCGCGTTGGCGAAGCGCAGCGCCATCAGGTTCTGCACCGTCTCCTTGCCGAGATAGTGGTCGATCCGGTAGACGCGATCCTCGGGAAACACCTCGCCGATGGCGTCGTTGACCTCGCGCGCCGACGCCAGGCTCTTGCCGATCGGCTTCTCGACCACGACGCGGCTGTTGGCGGTGGCGAGCTTGTGCCGGCCGAGCTGGTGGCAGATCGGGCCAAACAGGTCCGGGCTGGTGGCGAGATAGAACACCCGCACCCGCTCGCCGTCGGCGTCCAGAACCCGGGCCAGCTCGTCCCAGCCGTCCTGGCCGCCGGTGGCGTCGATCGAGATGTAAGATAGGCGAGCGAGAAAGCGGTCGATGTCCGCCTTCTTGCGGTCCGGCTGCTTGACATGCTCGGTGAGCGACTGGCGCGCCGTCTCGCGGAAGCCGTCGTCGCCGAGCGGGCGGCGGGAGGCGCCGATGACGCGGCACTCGGCCGGGATTTGGCCGGCGAGGTCGCGGAAGTAGATCGCCGGGATCAGCTTGCGCACAGCGAGGTCGCCACTGGCTCCGAAGATGACGAGGTCGAACGGCTCGACCGCGATGACGCGCGCAACCATGGTGGCTCCAGCCGATAGGGAGGCGGTGTTGTAGTCCGGCTACCAGCCGCCGTCACCCTGGGTGTATCCTGTGCTATAGGTCAGAGACTGGACGGGTTGAAAGGGCGCCGAACGCCCTTGTTCTCGCGACAGCTCGAAGCAGAGGAGCAGCTATCGCGTCGTCACTTAAGCAAGCCGGCCTTGCACATACCCAGACCGACTGGAAGCGCCTCCGGTCGATGACCGATGCGGACATAGCGCGCTGTGGCGGACGATCCGGGGGCCGCGCCGATTCGAACGGCTGAAGAGATGAGAGAGTATAAGCCCGCGCCGGCCCATATAAGTGTCGTGCGAAACTTCGTGCGTGCTGTTAAGCTCTGAACTGGACAAAAGCAGAGTTTATGCTATCCAAAATCGAAGCCACTTAGCAGGTTTAATAGCTGTTCCATCCAGCCCGGTAATCCGATTCTGAGTGTCGTCGAACATCCGATAAAGAGAGGCGCTTCTGAGCGGCTAAACATCCGGACTCGAAATCTGAAACGGCTGATTTGCAACTTCCTGGCTTCTTGAGGCTACGTTGCCCACTCCAAAAAAGGCTCCAGCTTGATACTCGCCCTCCAAAGAGCTGAACCAGGTTTCATAAGCCCTTCTATCCGATGCGCCGGCCTGAAATGCAGCGGTAGGAGTACGTTCGACATTGCCGGGCGGTTGAGAAGTTTGAGCAGTCGCTTCTGTTTCGGGCGGTGGCCGAGCGACAACCGATCCTACGTTGGGGGCATTAGAAAGTGCTGGCGTCCCCGACCTCTCAACATCCTGGGATGTTACAATGGTAACTCCCATCGAGCGAAGATCGTCCTCGGTAAGCCACTCGACGGCTCCCAGTTTAGTTGCGATTATCTTGCCTAAGATTGCGGACGGTACATTGAATTGGGCGGCGTCCCTGGCAATTGCCACGGTAACTCCCATCGAAGCCAGCGTTTCTTGCCCATTGACAGCAGCACTGTGAACGCCAATCAGTGCGTCCTCAAACGCGACACGGTGCTTTGCTGCAGAAAAAAGAAGAAAGCACGCAGAAACGCACTGGTTGTTTTCCCAAACGACGGTTTCTGCACCGCTTCCGTGTATGCCGTTTGCCAGCTTTTCTGCTTCAAACACGTTTCCACCAGGGCTGTCGAGCAAAATAGAAACAACTTTGTTTCCTGATGCATTTGCTTGCAATGTCGCGATCATTCTCCCAAGATCGCCAGAAACAATCGGACCTGTCGCGGTCATCATATCTATGCCCGACGAGATGTTCATAATTTTAAACTGCATAGCACTCGCATAGCTTGTCAGAATTGAAAGCAAGATGCTAAGAATAAAAAATTTGCGCATGGCGAGTTAACTTTGTTACTTCGTATTGATATCATAACGGCATATCTTTTGCAAGTTGCAATAATTTTTCTTACGATAAGATCTCGCGACAGATCATGCG
The DNA here is from genome assembly GCA_964250775.1 of uncultured Acetobacteraceae bacterium. Classification (GTDB taxonomy): domain Bacteria; phylum Pseudomonadota; class Alphaproteobacteria; order Acetobacterales; family Acetobacteraceae; genus CAVRQM01. The sequence goes on from CAXUHK010000053.1 coordinate 13,555, forward strand.
GCGCCTCGGTTGCGATGTGGCCGCACCGCCATAGCTTCCGGGTTAAGCCGCCGCCATCTCCGGCGGCGTCATCGCTCCGGTCATGATCGCCACCGCGTCAGACATGCTATAATCGGCCGGGCGGATCACCGCCGCGCGGCGGCCCAGGCGCATGATGTGGATACGGTCGGCCACTTCGAACACGTGTGGCATGTTGTGGCTGATGAGCACGATCGGGATGCCGCGCCGCTTCACCTCGACGACCAGCTCCAGCACCCGCCGGCTCTCCTTGACGCCCAGCGCCGCCGTCGGCTCGTCCATGATGATCATGCGGCTAGCGAACGCCGCCGCCCGAGCCACCGCGACCCCCTGGCGCTGGCCGCCCGACAGCGTCTCGACCGGCTGGTTGATGTTCTGGATGGTCAGCAGGCCGAGCGAGGTCAGCTGCCGCCGCGCCTGTCGCTGCATCTCGGCACGGTCCAGGCAGCCGAACACGCGGCCCATCGCGTCCTTGCGCCGTATCTCGCGGCCAAGGAACAGGTTGTCGGCGATGCTGAGCGCCGGCGACACGGCGAGGTTCTGGAACACCGTCTCGATCCCGGCGTCGCGCGCCTCCAGCGGCGAGCGGAACACGACGCGCACGCCGTTCATCCTGATCTCGCCCTCGTCGGGCAGCATGGCGCCGGCCAGCGCCTTGATCAGCGACGACTTGCCGGCGCCGTTGTCGCCGATCACCGCCAGGATTTCCCCGGGCAACAACTGGAAGTCGGCGTGGTCCAGCGCTGTCACGCGGCCGAACCGCTTGACCAGTCCGCGCCCCTCCATCACCGGCACCACGGCGCTCATGCCGAGGCCTGCCGGATCCACTGGTCGATCGCGACCGCGGTGATGATGAGCAGCCCCACGGTGAACTCCTGCCACAGCACGTCGACCCCGGCCAATGCCAGGCCGTTGCGGAACACGCCCACGATCAGGGCCCCCAGCAACGTGCCCCAGATCGAGCCGCGGCCGCCGAACAGGCTGGTGCCGCCAATCACCACGGCGGTGATGCTGTCGAGGTTGGCGGTGTAGCCGGATTGCGGACTGATCGCCCCGGTGCGCCCGATCAGCACCCAGCCGGCCACGGCGCAGATGAAGCCGGACAAGGTGTAGACCGCGAACAGCGTGCGCGTGGTGCGGATGCCGGCGAGGCGGGCGGCGGCCGGGTCGTCGCCGGTCGCCTTGAGGTGGCTGCCGAACGCGGTCCAGTTCAGCAAGTACCAGGCGGCCAGGGTCAGCAGCACCATCAGGATCGAGCCGTAGGTGACTTGGGCGCCGGCGATGTCGATGCTGTTGCCGGTCCATTGCAGGAACGGCGCCTGGTCGCCGATGTCGGACGAGCGGATGGTCTCGCTGTCCGAGTACCACAGCACCAGGGCGAAGTAGACGCTCCAGGTGCCCAGGGTCGCGATGAACGGCGGCATCTTGAACAGCGTGATGAGCGAGCCGTTGAGCGCGCCGCAAGCCATGCCGACCAGCAGCCCGGCTGGAAACGCCACCAGCACCGGCAGCCCGTGGTTGACCGCGAGCCGTCCCATCACCACCGAGGCCAGGGCCATGATGGCGCCGACCGACAAGTCGATGCCCGCGGTGAACACGATCAGCGTCTGGGCGATGCCGACGGTGCCGATGATCGTCACTTGCTGCAGGATCAGCGACAGGTTGAACGGCGCGAAGAACCGCCCGCCCACCAGGGCACTGAACAGCACCGCGCTGAGCACGAGGATGAACGCCGGGATGATGGTCGGATTGCCGTGCAGCAGATGGTGCAGGCGCTTGATCGGCGAGTCGCGTGCATCCTCGATAACCGCGTGGGTCGCTGGGCCGGTGGGGAGGGCCGCCTCGAATTCCTGCATCTACGCCTCGCTTGACTGTGCGGACCGGCCGGCTCAGCCCCAGCAGCGCTTCATCGCCTCGGCGGTGGTGATCGACGGCACGCCCGCGACCGGGTGGTCGGTGACGAGTGTGGCCCCGGTGTCGACGAAGCCGGCGGCCGGCACTTCGGGCTTCTTGCCGTCCTTGGCGAAGCTGGCGATGGCGTCGACGCCCCGCGCCGCCATCAGCAGCGGGAACTGCATCGAGGTGGCGCCGATGATGCCGGCCTTGACGTTCTTGACCCCGGGGCAGCCGCCGTCGATCGAGACGATCATCACCTTGCCCTGCTTGCCGACCGCCTTCAGCGCCTCGTAGGCGCCGGCCGCCGCCGGCTCGTTGATGGTGTAGACGAGGTTCACGTCGGCGGATTTCTGCAGCAGGGTCTCCATCGCCGTGCGGCCGCCCTCCTCGGCGCCGGCGGTGACGTCGTGGCCGACCACGCGCGGGTCGCTCTCGCTGCCATTCTTGGTCACGTCGGAGTACGGGATGCCGAAACCCTTGAGGAAGCCGTGGTCGCGCAGGTAGTCGACCGTGACCGGGCTTACCGTGAGGTCGAGCATGGCGATCTTGGCATCGGCGGCACGGGCGCCGAGCGTGGCCTTGGCCCACTCGCCGATCAGCGTGCCGGCCTTGAAGTTGTCGGTGGCGAACGTCGCGTCGGCGGCGTTGATCGGGTCGAGCGGGGTGTCGAGCGTGATCACCAGCAGGCCGGCGTCGCGCGCCTTCTTCACCGTGGGCACGATGGCGCGGCTGTCGCTAGGGACGAGCATGAAGCCCTTGGCGCCGGATGAGATCAGGCTCTCGATCGCGGCCACCTCGGCCTCGTTGTCGCCGTCGTACTTGCCGGCGAACGAGCGCAGCTCGATCCCCTGCTTCTTGGCCTCGGCGACGGCGCCCTGCTTCATCTTGACGAAGAACGGGTTGATGTTGGTCTTGGTAATCAGGCCCACGATCTCGGCCGCACGGGCCGGCGCCGGGACGGCGAGGGCGAGCGCCATGATGCCGGCCAGCGATGCGGCGATGGTGCGAGGCTTCTTGGTCATGACGTGCTCCCGTTGCGGCGTTTTCTTGCGGCCGGACGTGGTTGCCGGCGTGCCGGCACTTAACCAGCGTGGGTGGCGTGTTTCAATGCCGGTATCCCACTATTCGGCAGCCGCATCGTTGCGTGGCGCGGAGGCTGGCCAATCCCACGCCGAGCGGCTGCCCGGGCGATCAACAAAGGGCGGTCGACGCGCGCCCGATCAGAACGGCAGCAGCACGTCGAGGATCTGCTGGCCGTAGCGCGGGCTCTGCACCGTGGTGAGCTGGCCGCGCCCGCCGTAGGAGATGCGCGCCTCCGCCATGCGGTCGTGCAGCACGGTGTTGTCGCTGGCGATGTCCTGCGGCCGCACCACGCCGCTCACCTCGACGTCGCGCAGCTCGTCGTTGACTCGCACCTGCTGGCGCGCGGCGACCACGAGGTTGCCGTTCGGCAGCACCTGGGTGACGATGCCGGCGAGGCGCACCGTGACCTGCTCGTTGCGCTTGATCTCGCCGGTCCCGGTGGCGTCGTTGCTGCTCGCGGTCGACAGCAGTTGCGTGGGGTCGGCCTTGGAGATGAAGCGCGGCACGCTGTTCTCGACGCCGAACAAATGCGGCAGGCCGATGCTCTCATGGCCGCCGCGGGTGGCGCTGGTGCTGTCCTTGAAGTCGGCCAGGTCGCTGATGTTGATGAGCACGGTGACGATGTCGCCCAACTGCGCCGCCCGCTGGTCGCGGAAGAAGGTGCGGGCGCCGGTGCGCCACAGCGCGTTCTCCTCCGGCAGCGCCGCGTCCGGCGCCGGCATCGGCAAGTGCAGCGGCCGCCAGCCGGGTGCCGCCGTCGGGTCGCCGCTCGGCGTCATGCGCGGCGGGCCGCCCACCTCGGACAGCTTGGTCAGCGTGCCGCAGGCGGGCAGGGAGAGGCAAAGTGCCGCCACCAGGACGAAGCGCTTCATCGTAGGTTCAACTCGCTGCCGGTGGCGGCGCTGGCGTCGGTGCCGGCGCGGATCGGCGTGGTGTCGGCGTCGACCGTGACCGTGTCCGGCGCCGTGACCAGCGCCAGCACGATCGCCCGGCTGCTCGGGTTGAGCACCCGGATGCGCTGGCCCTGGCCGCCGGCGTCGAGTGCCTGGCCGGCGGCGGTCAGCTCGATGCCGCCGGAGCGCAACCGCATCGCCACCCGGTCGCCGCGCGAAACCATGTCGGGCCGGCCGAGGTCCTCGACCGGTACCGGCTGCCCGGCGGCGACCGGGCGGCGCAGCGTCATGCCCTGCGCCTGCGCCGCGTCCTGTAACACCGCCGCGTGCAGCGTGAGCGATGCCACCCGCGCCGGTCGCAGGTCGCCCGGCCCCACCACGTCGCCCGGCAGGAGCCGATGCGTCGCGACCGCCACGGTCTGCATCGCCTGCACCCGCCCGCTGACCCGCAGGCGCAGCGGCGCCATGTGGCGCCCGGTGACGACCAGGCCGGCGGTGAAGCGGCCCTCGTCGTCGGCCAGCGCCAACTGCTCGACCGCGACGCTGGGCGCCGCCTGCACCGAGACCATAGGCGTCACGAACCCCGGCAGCGACACGTCGCCGTCCGGCGCGCCCGCTTCCGACAGCGACTGCCGCAACGCGCGCATCACCGCCTCGCGCGGCACCGCCATGCCCGGCCGTTGCAGCGTCGCCTGGTCGGCCGAGGAGGCCGGGCGCCAATCCACGCCGTAGTCGCGCGCGATCGCCGCCAGTTGCGCCGCTCCCACCACGATGCTGCCGCCAGGGGCGGGCGAGGGGCCCAGTGCCCGCGAGGCCATTGGCCCCGCGTCGTCGAACAGGTCGGACAGCAGCACGCTCGGCCCCGCCAAGTCGGTGGTGGCGCGCAACGTCGCCGCTTGGGCGCCACTCGCCATCAGGCCAGCGGCGACGGCGAGGGCAGGGAGGGTGCGGCTCATCGCAGTTGGGTCAGGGTCGAGAGCATCTGGTCGCTCGTGGTGATGACCTTGCTGTTCATCTCGTACGCCCGCTGCGCCGTGATGAGGTTGGTGATCTCGCTCACCACGTTGACGTTCGAGGTCTCGATGAACCCCTGCTGCACCGAGCCGAAGCCGGGCGAAGCCGGGGTGCCGGCGACGGCGTTGCCCGAGGCCGCGGTCTGCAGGAACAGGTTGCTGCCCTGCGCGTCGAGCCCGGTGTCGTTGGGGAAGGTCGCGAGCTGGAGCGTGCCCACCGTCTGCGGCGCGGTCTGGCCGTCGATCGAGACCTGCACCTGCCCCGCGGTGTTGATCGCGACGTTGGTTGCGTTGGGCGGGATGGTGATGCCGGGGGCCACCACGTAGCCGTCCGAGGTCACGATCTGGCCGCTGGGCGAGAGCGCGAAGGTGCCGTCGCGGGTGTAGGCGGTCTCGCCCGACGGCAACGCCACCTGGAAGAAGCCGTTGCCCTGGATCGCCATGTCGAGGCTGTTCGAGGTCTGCTGCAGGTTGCCCTGCTCGTCGATGCGGTAGATCGCCGCCGTCTTGACGCCCAAGCCGACCTGCGCGCCGGACGGCACCACCGAGCCGCTGTCGGACGAGTTGGCGCCGACGCGGCGCAGGTTCTGGTACATCAAGTCCTGGAACTCGGCCCGCCGGCGCTTGAAGCCGGTCGTGGTCATGTTGGCGATGTTGTTGGATATGACTTCGACGTTGGTCTGTTGCGCCTGCATTCCGGTGCCGGCGATGTCGAGTGCGCGCATGGGCGTCAGCCTCCCTTCTGGACGATCTTGTCGATGGCGCTCTGCTGCCGGTCGCTCTCGGCCTGCACGAACTGGGTCACGAACTGGAACTCGCGCAGCGTGTCGGTCATGCGGTTCAGCTCGGTGATCGGCTGCACGTTGCTCTCCTCGACGGCACCCTGGGTGAGGCGGGGCGCCGCGACCGGCGCCGTGCCGTCGGCGGTGGCGTAGAGCCGGCTGCCCTCGGGCAGCAGTGTGGCCGGGTTGTTGGGCGAGACCAGGCCGATGGTGCCGATCTGGCCGTTTTCGCTGCTGAGCGTGCCGTCGCCCGCCACCGTCAGCACCGAATCGGTGGTCGCCACCTGCAAGGGTTTGCCGTTGCGGTCGAGCAGCGCGTCGCCTTCGGAATCGACTACGGTGCCCTTGTCGTCGAGGCTGAAATGCCCGGCCCGGGTCAGCTTGACTCCGGAGGGCGTCTGCACCTGGAACCAGGCATCGCCGTTGCCGATCGCGAGGTCGAGCGGGTTGCCGGTGTGGGTGTAGGCGCCGGCGTCGCGCACCTGGTAGGTGGCGCGGTCCTGGGTGTAGGCGAGGCTGCGCTCGGAGCCGGCCGGCTCCTTCTGCAGCCAATCGCTGAACAGCACCCGCTGGGCGCGGTAGCCCGGCGTCGCGGCGTTGGCGATGTTGGTCGCGGTGACGTCGATCGCCCGGCTCTGCGCGGTGAGCCGCGACAGCGCGATGGTGGTGGTGTTGTCCAAGCGGGCCTCCTCGGGTGCGGCGAACCATGAAGCGCAAGCGGCGTGCCAGGGAGAACCGGGCGAAATGCCCGGCCTGACGCTGCCAGCCCGGCAGGTTTTGCCGCACCAAGCGTGCCCGCCCCGGCAGTTTCGTCCGGAGTGCGGCGGGTCTACGCCCGCAGTCTAAAGGCTTGGTTAACTTTGGCCGCCCATGCTGCGCGCATGAGCAAGGCCAAAGCCAAGCCCGCAGCGCCGGCCGCCGACACGGCGTCGGCCAAGAAAGGTCGCGGCAAGCTGGTGCTGCTCGCCGTGCCGCTGCTGCTGGCGGCGGCCGGGGGCGGGCTGTGGTTCAGCGGCCTGCTGCCGCATTGGCTGGGCATGGGCGCCACGCCGGTGGCGGTCGCCAACGCCGGCCCGCCGGCGCCCAAGCCGCCGGTGTTCGTCGACATGCCGGAGCTGGTCGCCAACCTCAACGCCGGCCGCCGCGCCGCCTTCATCAAGCTGCACGTCCACCTCGAACTGGCGCGCCCGGAGGACCAGGCGCCGGTGCAGGCGGCGATGCCGCGGCTGCAGGACCTGTTCCAGACCTACCTGCGCGAGATGCAGCCCGACGAGCTGCGCGGCTCGGCCGGCACCTGGCGGCTACGCGAGGAGCTGATCGCGCGCGCCAACATCGCGGTCGACCCGGCGCGCGTCACCGGCGTGCTGTTCACAGACATGCTGGTGCAATGAGCGGCGCGCCGGACGAGGACGCCGGGGCGTGGGAGGCGGAGGACCCGCCGGCGCCGCCGGCGCGGGTTCTGGAGCAGGCCGAGATCGACAGCCTGCTGTCTGGCGCCGGTCCCGAGCGCGACGGGATGCAGCAGATCATCAGCGCCGGCCTGATCAGCTACGAACGCCTGCCGATGCTGGAGATCGTGTTCGACCGGCTGCTGCGGATCCTCTCGACCAGCCTGCGCAACTTCACCTCCGACAACGTCGAGCTCGCGATCGACAACATCGTGAGCTTGCGCTTCGGCGACTACCTCAACAGCATCCCGATGCCGGCGATGCTGGCGGTGTTCCGCGCCGAGGAGTGGGACAACCACGGGCTGATGGTGATCGACAGCGCGATGATCTACTCGATCGTCGACGTGCTGCTGGGCGGCAGGCGCGGCACCGCCGCGATGCGCATCGAGGGGCGGCCGTTCACCACCATCGAGCGCAGCCTGGTCGAGCGGCTGATCCGCGTCGTGCTCGCCGATCTGTCGACCAGCTTCGAGCCGCTGTGCGCGGTCAACTTCCAGTTCGAGCGGCTCGAGGTGAACCCGCGCTTCGCCGCCATCAGCCGGCTGTCCAACGCCGCGGTGCGCGCTCGCCTGCGCGTCGACATGGAGGACCGCGGCGGCCAGATCGAGCTGCTGCTGCCGTACGCGACACTGGAGCCGGCGCGCGAACTGCTGCTGCAGCAGTTCATGGGCGAGCGCATGGGCCGCGATTCGATCTGGGAGACGCATCTCAGCGAGGAGCTGCGCAACACCAACATCGACCTCGACGTGGTGCTCGACGAGCAGGTGATGCTGCTGTCGGACGTGATGTCGCTGCGGCCGGGCAGCCGGATCGTGCTGTCCTGCCTGCGCAACGGCTCGGTGCAGTTGCGCTGCGGCGGCACCACGCTGTTCGAGGGCAAGGTCGGGCGGCGCAAGTCGCGCATGGCGGTGCGGATTGACCGCGACCTCGCGGTGCTGCCCGTTCTGGGCGGTGGCTGATGCTGGGAGGGAGCTGAGCGATGTTGGGCGGGGCGCAATGGCTGCTTGACTGCGCGATGCTGCTGTTGCTGGCGGCGACGCTGTTCCAGGCGCTGCGGCTACAGCGTGCGCTGTCCGCGCTGCGCCGCGACCGTCCGGCGTTGGAGGCGATGGTCGCCGCCCTCAGCGCCAGCACGCAGCAGGCCGAGACCGGCATCGAGCGGCTGCGCGCCGCGGCCGAAGGTGCTGGACGCAGCGTGGCCCGGCAGCACGACGCGGCGCAGGCGCTGAAGGACGATCTGGTGTTCCTGGTCGAGCGTGGCGAGCGCCTGGCCAACCGCCTCGACGACTTGCTGCGCGCGGCACCTCCGTCAGCGTCCAGCGCCCCGGCGCGTCCCGAGCCGACGGGTGCCACGCCGAGCCCGGCGCGGGTGCGCAGCCAAGCCGAGCGCGACCTGCTGGTCGCGTTGCGGACGGTGCGCTGAGGTGCGCGCGCCGCGTGCCCGCTGGCTGCTGCCACTCACGGCGCTGGGCATGGCCGCGTTGCTGGTGGTTCGCTCGGCCAACCTGGTGTTGGCGGCGGCGCCGACTGCCACCCTGCCGGTCGCGGCGCCACGCGTTCCCGATCAGCCGGCCACCCCCGTCGCGACGCCCGATCCCGCCGCCGAGCCCGCGGTGGGGCCGGCCGAGCGTGCGCTGTTGACCGACCTGCGCCGCCGCCGCGGCGAACTCGACGCCCGCGAGGCGGCGTTGGTGACGCGCGAATCGCTGGCCGGCGCCGCCGAGAAGCGGCTAGCGACGCGCGTCGACCAACTGGACAGCCTGCAACGCCGCCTGGAGGCGCTGGGGGGGGGGCAGCGCGACCGTGACGAGGCGGGCTGGGTCAAGCTGGTGCACGTCTACGAAACCATGAAGCCCAAGGACGCCGCCGTCATCTTCGACGACCTCGACATGCCGGTGCTGCTGCAGGTCATGGACCGGATGCGCGAACCCAAGGCCGCCGCCGTGCTGGCGGCGATGCAGCCGGAGCGGGCGCGCCTGCTCACCACCGAGCTGGCGCAGCTCCGGCTCAAGGCCAACCAGTTACCGCCGTCCGCCGGAGGCTAGATGCGCCTGGCCCTCGCCATCGTCGCGATCCTGCTCGGGCTGCCGACGTCGCCGCGGGCAGCGGTGGCGGCCGACGTGCCTTCGCACAGCGAAGAGCATCCGGGCTACAGCCGCCTGGTGTTCGAGCTGCCGCCCGGCGCCGTGCCGCCCGGCGTCGTGCCTCAGGTGGCGCGGGCCGGCGACAGCGTGCGGGTCTGGCTGGACGGGGCGCGGCTGCTTGCGCCGGATTACTGGCCGCGCCGGGTCCGCGACCTGGCGGCGGCGGACAGCGTGGTGACGCTGACCCTGCTCCCCGGCGTGCGGCTGCATCGCTCCGACCTCCCCGGCCGGCTGGTGCTCGACCTGGCCGACCCGCCGCCGGCTGCCACCCTGCCGCGCGAGCCGCCGCGCGAGCCGCCGCGCCAGCCCCTGGGCGTAGCCGCGGTCGCGGACGGCGACACCGGCTCGGTGCTGCTGCCGTTCCCGGCCGGCACGGGCGCTGCGGCGCTGCGGCGCGGCGACGAGGCGCTGCTGGTGTTCGACGATCCGCGCCCGATCGACGCGGCGCCGATGCGCGCCATCCCGGCGCTTGCTGGCGCGCAGGTGCAGATGCTGCCCGCGGCCACGCTGCTGCGGCTGCCGCTGCGCAATGAGGCCGGGGTGCAATTGCGCGAGGCCGCCGGCGGCTGGCGCCTGACGGTGACGCCGCGCGCCACGCTCGCGCATCCGGCCGTGGCGGTGGCCGAGGCCGGGGCGCTGCACCTCGCGGCGGCGGCGCCGGACCGGATGTCGCCGGGGAAGGTGGTCACGGTGCGCGACCCGGTGAGCGGCGCGCTGTTGCTGGTCGGCACCCAGCATGACGCGCCCGACGCCGCGCACGGCATCGCCACCGCCCGGCGGACCCCCGAGTTCACGCTGCTGCAGAGCTGGCAGGGCGTCGCGGTCGAGCCGCTGTCGGACGCCGTCGAGCTGCGGCCCGAGGCGGCCGGCTTCGTGGTCCGCTCGGGCCAGGCCGGGCACACGCTGGTGCTGGCCGCCGATTCGCAAGCCGCCGACCCGGCGGCGACCAGCGCGCTCACCCGGCGGCTGGACCTGCCGCCGCTGCCGATCCCGGCGCTGCTGCGGCGGATGCAGGCCGGCAATATCCTGCTTGCGCTGCAACCGGAACGCGGCAGCGCCAGCGCGCGCCGGACGACGTACCACGATCCAGACCAGCCGCCACGCCACGGCTACGTCGCTTTTTACCTGTGGTTGCGCCACGTCGCCGGCGTGCATGCGATGATCCAGCTCGGGGCGCACGGCAGCCTGGAATGGCTGCCCGGCAAGGCGGCGGCGCTGTCGCCGG
>CAXUHK010000054.1:0-22945 GCA_964250775.1 uncultured Acetobacteraceae bacterium
GCGCCGGCCTGCGGCGCGAGGGCGACCGCCGCCAGGGCCAGGCTGGCGAGGCCGCCGGAGAAAGCCAGGGATCGAACCGTCATGCAGCCCCGCAACGTTTCACCCGCGAAGGCATAACCTTCCCGCGCCGCGTCGACAAACACCTATTGCGCTCGCGCCGGCCCCGCTTAGAACGGCCACGCCGGATGGGTGGCCGAGCGGCTTAAGGCAGCGGTCTTGAAAACCGCCGTGCGCGCGAGCGCACCGTGGGTTCGAATCCCACCCCATCCGCCAATATCAGCCGTTTTGCTGAGCAAAACACGTCTGGCATCGGCTGAACCTACCCTGAAACCTACTAAGGCGATGATGGTAGGACGTGAGAGAGGCCGGCCACCCTCATTTTCGATATCGGCAGCCTGCTAGGCGCTATTCCCGCTACTCCTACTATTCGGAGAGACGCAAGGAGATTTGCCTCGATATTGGCGCATTGCGAAACCAGGCCGTCGTAATGAGTTAGTAATTATTTCCGCAGCAAGTCCACGCGGACTGGCAATGCGGTTCAATCGTGGACCACGCCATTGGTCGGGAGAGCATCATGAGGGGCGATCAGCAAACCACCGTCATACTGGCGGCTGCCATCGTGACCGCGCGAAGAGCCACACAAGTTCAGGATATCCGCCAAGCCTGGGAAGATGCTGGATGGATATTGAACCCGGAACCCTCCAACGACCACTATAAGCTGTGGCAAACGAAGAACGGCTTGGTTCCGACAACAGCGGAGCAAGATGCTCAAGCCAGAAAGTCGCGATCCGACGCACAAGCGGCTTTGGCTCGCCATGTGGGCGGATTGACGTCGAGATAGCCAGCTTTTAAGAACCTCTGCGCGCCGCCGTCAAATGCCTCCATACAGAGACCACAGCGGATTTATTTGGCGCGGCACCTGCCAGCGCTCCCCCGCCCACACACACAGTGCCGCCGCGAGCACGAGGTCGTCATGGTCCGCCTCACGCCACGACTCGAAGCTGTCCGATCCCGCAGCGGTCGTCTTGACCCTGAACGCTGCCAGCTCGCTCCGCAGCGCCGCCACGTCTGACCCCACCGCGACCACTTGAAGCCGGCCATAGTCCAACGCGACCGCCACGCCCGATGCCAGGATGCGCTTTGCCACCCGCGCGTTGTCACGCTCGACTGTTTGCCCGCTGCCTGCCGTGATGGTCACAGCCATCGGCACCAGCCCGCTGCGACGCATCATGTCGATCACGGGCCGACCGCACCCCGTCGCGTCTGCCACCAAGATCGGGGGGCGTGGCAGCGGCGGTAGCCGACCCATCACCTCCCCGACACGCGCGATGACATCGGGATACGCCATGCCGAGCGGGATGCGCTCGACATGGCGCAGCCGATGGTGCTTCACCGCCTCGGTCCGCACCGCATCGCCAACAGCTTGATAGGCGGTTTGCTGATAGTGGGTCCGAGTGGCGATCCCCACCTCGTCAATTACGATTGTGGAGAAATCGCGCGCCTGGCCGAGATCAACGCCGACCACGAACAGCTTGGCGGCCGGCCGGGCGTCTTCATACCACTCCCGGACTTCCTGTTTCGGAACGGCCATGAACTTGATGGGATCGCGTTCGGGGACGGGGACGAAAACTGGCTGGTCCATGGTGTCACCTAAAACAAAGGGTCCGGCGCGTGGCTGAACGCGCGCTCTATGGCGGCTTCGCTGAATAGCTGGTCACTGGTCTCGACGAACTCACAGCCGAACTCCTGGCGATACCAGTATTCACCGATGGTGGCGCGCTCGGTTGCCAGCCATTCGCGCGGGATGCGGGGGCAGCGCTCGGCTGTCACGCTCTCGCGCTGCCAGGCCGGCCCGCCTTTCGTCCATGCCTCATAGAAATGGCCGCGCTTCCCGTGTGGCGTGCTCATGAGCACCATCCGGCCGCCGCTCACGGCAAGCATCGGGCGAACCGCGTGATACAGGGCATCCTCGACGAAGGCGGCCTCATCCTCAACAACCAGGGCCGGCGCAGAGAACCCGCGCACGGTGGAACCATCGCCCGGCAACGACACAATGCGGCTGCCGTTGGCGAGACGGGAGGACAGCGCGGCGTCCTGCTCCAGCTCGGCACCGGCGGTGCGCAGGAAGGCTTGCACCTTGGTCAGCATCTCCGCGCTCTGCCGCTGCGCCTTGCTCACGAGCAGGATCAACGATCCTGGCCGGAATGTCGCGACATGCGCCGCGAGCACAGCGGTTGTCGTCGTCTTGCCGCTCTGCCGGGAGCAGTTCAGCAGCACTTGCCGCGCCGATGTCCGCAGCAGCGCCGCTTGCCATGGATCGGCGATGAAGCCGAGCCGATCGGCCGCCCATGCCACCGGGTCTAGCGCGTGCTGTAGCGCCCTTGCCATGGCAGCGCGGTCGTTGCTCACGCGAGCCGCCCCAAAGCCGCCACGACCGCTTGGCGGGCGTCCTGATATGGTTCCAACGCTGCCAGGATCGCCGCCTGAATGGCTATGAAGGTCGGAGCTATCAGCACGTTGACGGTCGTTCGATCATCCAGCTTGCCAGCGAGCTTGGCGACTAGCTCTAAGCAGCGCGCGGCCTCCCGCACGCCTTGCAATGCGGTCCGGTAGTCCCCGCTGTCTTGTGCCAGGCGCAGCAGCTCCATCGCCTTGGCGCGCAGTCCGGCGGCATCCTCGACCAACGACGCGCCATGGCCCGCCTCGGCCGTCACCACCGCTGCCGCGCCCGCTTGCATGGCGGCGGTGGGGATATGCGCGTCGCGGTGGCGGATCACGGCTTGGTGGGATAGTCCATATCGGTCCGCTACAGCGTTGACGCCCTCGCCAGCCGCAATGGCCCGGTCAAGGCCGGCGCGGTCCGCATGGTCGCAGGCGGAGCAGCGCCGGCCCATGGTTCAGGCCACCGCCACCGGCTTGCGGGCCGTCAGCAGCGCCATGATCGCAGGTTTGTTCTTACGCAAGGCGGCTAAATGGTCCGGCGCAATGGCCGATGCATTGCTCGCCACAATCCCGCCCTTGGCATCGACCGACAAAGTAGCCCCGGCCGCCTCGATCGCGGCAACGATGATGCCAGGCTGCTTCGCCATCTCGGCTTCGCGTTCGGCTGCCCAGCGGTCGGCATCCGCCTTCACGATCGCCGCCTCGTGGGCATCGGCGCTTGCCAGCAACGCCCGGCCGCCAGCGCTGCCGGCCATGATCGTGCGGACCAGCGCCACGCGCGCCGACCCTTGCGGGGTGTCCTGCAACCTCGACCTGGTTTCGGGCGACAGGGTGAGCAGCGCCGGGAACGCCTCTCCGGCCTGAAGCGCCACACGCAGATGCGCCACCGCCACGCGCTCCACTTCACCGGGCTGCGGGGTGAACCGCCCGGCCCAGTCGTATATGCCCAGCGGCGCAGCGCTCTTGGTCCGACGTGACGCTTCCTGCCACCAGGCATCGAACAGGCCACCGATCCAAGGCAACCGCTGCGCCGCTTTCCAAGCTGCGGTGGCACGGCGCTGCGCGGCGTTGACGACCTCGATGCCGCCGGGCGTGCTGGGATCGCCAATCATTGCCACCAGCTCGGCGTCGCTCGGCTCAGTCATAGCTGTGTCATCGTAGTTCATGATTTGTTCTCAGTTTTCAGATAGCGTTTGGCGATGCGCTCCATCTCCGCAGCCGAGGCGTGGGCTGTTGCCGCAGCCACGCCATCAAGGATCGCAGCCCGCCGCGCGGCCTGATACTCGGCATCGGTCATGTGACGCGCGTCGACTGGCGCAGTCATCGTGCAATCTCACGTCGCAGACTGGCGGCGAACTCCAATACATCCTGCCGCAGATACCGGACGCGCCGAGGCGAGAGTTGTGCTCTAGGTATCGGCAACTGCTGCACGGTGCGCGCCGAGACTTGAAGCAGCTCGGCCGCGTCTTTAGGGGTCAGAAACTCGTCACGCATTACATGAAATCCCGCTCGGTCCTGCATTTCGCAGCTATGCGCGTCTATTTGGCGCTGTTGCACCAAGGATTGACCCTTGGGCGCATACCGGCGGGGCGGGCCTTGCGTTGCAGCCGGGCAGTTTTCAACTCCGCCCGTCTGCTAGGTGCTATTCCGCTATTCCTGCTATTCGATCATGCCGTCAGCTCCCACGCATCGCGCCGCATCGCGCCGTCAAGAATTGTTCCGGCCGGCAGCCGATCGATCCATCCGTTTTCTTCAAGCGTCGCGACGGCGCGCTTTGCGGTGGCCGCATCACGCAACGGAGACGGCCCGAGTTGGTAGATTTCGACCAGGTGGCAGCGTGGGTCAGGTCGAGCGAGCCACCAATCCAATAAGCGTTGCGCCAGCCGCATGTCTGGCGCTACCTGGGCCGCCTCTCCAAGCCGCAGCATTTCCGCTGCGTAATGCCGCGCCAGACGACCCCCGCACTCTATGGTGGAGGTCTCTATGTGAGTGGCGTCCGGTTCGGCGTAGACCGCGAGCACGGCCGCTATTCGGCCCGCGTGCTCCGCCATCTTGCTCGCGAATGCCCGGATCGGAGCGAACCTGCCATCCGGCCGCATGTCACGTTCTGCCTCGTCGTGGAGAGCGATCCACGCCCGGCTGGCGTTGCTGGCCAGCTTCAACGCCGGTGGATCAAGCACACCCGCGTCGTCCGGTTTGTGGGCCGGCTTGCGCTCCAAGAGATAACCGAGCCGCGCATGATAATCACCCAAGTACGTTTTCGCGCCCAATCCCGGCTCACGAAACATCCGCGTGCCGGCAGTCGTGTCCGGTGCCACGAGCAGGACGCGCGCCACCGTTCCGATCCCTTGTAAGGTGGCATCGCCAAAAAACTTGGACGCCACCGCATGTTGCATCATGATGTGAGCCGAGCACCGCCGCCCCGGCAGGAAAGTCGACCCGGAGCCAACGCGCAGCCGGCGGATGGGGCTGCCATCCCATAACTGGTTGAGCAAAGCACCTGTTTTCATCCGGTTGTCGTCGTTCATGGCGTGCCCGCCAACCAGGGCACCGCCTTCGTCTGTGAATAGCCCACCCCACGGCCGCCCATGCTGCAAATGCAGTATGAGCGCCTCGGGTGTTGGATCGCCGACCAGCAACATAGGATGCGGTGGGGCTTTCGGTTCCGGGCCGATGGCTTCAAGCTGCTCCCGAATGCGGCTGCGGTCGCCCCTGCCAGCCTTCTTCGCCGCTTGTGTCGCGGCCTCCCAAGCGCCGCGATCCGCCGCATAGGCGGCTATGGCGGGATCGTGCTCACGCCTCAGCGCTTCCTCGAACCGATACACCGCCCGGAGCGCGAGCTTGTCGCACGAGCTTTTGCGCTCCCCGCTTTCGGCAACTGTGGCGAAGATGCCCGTCAAAGGGCGGATGCCCGCCCCTGGCAACTCCACGTCGCGATGCGGCTGCACAGCCAGCGTGGCTGCTGCCAGGACCGATTGAGCGCACATGGCGAGTGGCGCTTGGGTGTGGCTGTGCAGCGCCTCTGCGGCATTCTGTAATGCCCCCATGGCGTCGATCGGGAACGGCAACGCCGGGGCCATCTCGCGCGTCAACGGCCGCCGGCGGTCCGGTGGCGACGAAGCCCGCGCTACAGCCCCCGTCGCCAAACTGGTGAAGCCTTGGATGGCGTTCACAACGCAGTCCCGGCTGCCAGTGCGCTGGCGATTGTGGCGATCACCTCGCGTTGCGTCAGGCCCGCCGCTAGGCCAGCGCCAGCCATGGCATCGGCGATATCGCAATGGCTCAGCAACCCATCCCTGGACAGCGCAGCCAAGCCAAAGGTGGCCTTGTTCAAGGCGTCGTTCCGGCCTCCCTGCCCGGCCTCACTTACACGCTTGACGGCGGCACGCACGGCCGCGTCAGCATAGCGTGCGCGCCCCGTGGCGGTGGTCGGCAATGGCGCGCGGGGCTTGATTGCTGGCAGCGGCGTCGCGGCCGGCCTCACCACATGCGCGAGCAGCCACTCGGGCCATGGGGCGGGCTTTGCCGCGCCCGGCGTGGGAAACCCGTCGGCTGGCCACCATACCACATACCCGCCATCGCCTCGGACATCCACGCCCGGCGCGATCTTGCCAGCGGAACAGCCGATGCCATCCGCGTGCTTGAAGAATAGGTGAACCCCGCCGGCGCGGGTCACATGGGTCTGCGTGGCTGGCATCCTCTCCTGATTTGCGGCCCACCACGCGGCTGCCTCCGGGTGCTTGGTCAGGTCTAGGTCCAGCACGTCGAAGCCCGTGATGGAGCCGGTGGGCACGCCGATGAGAAGGTTCGCGCCCTGCTGCCACATGCGCTGTATGGCCATTGGGTCGGTGGTCGCGGCCTTGAAGCCGCCGGGCACCATTGGGGCCTTGCTTGGGCCGCAGGGGAAAGTTGGGATGCCTTGCTTCGCCAAGGCGATACACTGCACCATGTTGGACCCACGGCGGGCGGTTGGGTCTGGCTTGAGGTCGGGCATCGAATGTGTCCTGAAAAAAGCGTTGCGTTTTTAGCCCCGCCCAGGTATCAATGCAGTGCCGCTGCAATTGACTTAGGCGTTATCCAGCCATCGCACCTAACAGTGCGGTGGCTGTGTCTTTTAGCAGCCCCTAAATTGCCAGGAGCTTCTCAATCTCGGAAATCGGGATGAGTGTGCAGCGCTGGCCCAGCTTCACTGCGGAAAGCCGTCCCTCCGCAAGCATCGCGTAGAGCTTGGTTTGGCCGATACTGAGCCGGCGGGCCGCTTCGGCGGGCCGAACACAGATGGCGGCAGGCACAGATACTTGCGTGACGGTCATGAGCATTCCCACAAACGGTGAACCGCGAACGTTCGCGGTCCTGTCATTCACATTCCTGCGTTTCTTGAACCGTTTGCACCAAGGATCGCGGCTCGCGCGCCGATGCTGGGCAGCGGTGCCGAATAGCCGGAATAGCAGGAATAGCACTAGCAGTCGGGCGGAGTTGAAAAACGGGATTGGTCGATCCGCCGCCAACTCCAGCGGATGCATTATGCGCTCTGCCGACGATCTTCCGCGCCTGCCCCGCACCATGCGGCCCAGTCCGAGAGCATGGTGCGGCGCTTCTCTAGAAGGTCGCCACGCCGGTAGGCCGCCTCAACCCGATCCCGAACCGTGTGTGCCAGCGCGGCCTCGGCCACATCGCGGGGGTATGCGGTGGCTTCGCCAGCCCAGTCCCGGAACGTGGATCGGAACCCATGAACCGTTATGTCAGTGCGGCCCATCCGCTTCAGGACCGCTGCCATGGATGCGCCCGACAGGCCGGAACCGGCTCGCGCGCCGGGAAAGACAAAGTCGCCACGCGAGCGGAGCGGTAGCATGGCGCGCAAGATCGCCACCGCCGGCGCGGAGAGCGGAACGCGATGCTCTACGCCCGCTTTCATCCGGCTGCCTGGCACCGTCCATAGGGCGGCCGTGAGGTCGATTTCCCGCCACGTCGCACCCGTGACTTCGGAGGTTCGTGCGGCGGTCAGGATCGTGAAATGCAAGGCCAGCGCCGCGATGCCGCCATGCTGGCGCAGCCCGGCCATGAACTGCGCCATCATGGCCCATGGCAAGGCGGGGTGATGTTCCACGCGAGCCACGCGGGCGCGGGGCGGTAATAGGTTGGCAAGATGGCCACGCCACCGCGCCGGGTTGTCGCCAGTCCGCAGTCCGCGCGTGGCGGCGTAGTCGAGTATGCTTTCGACCCGGCCACGAAGCCGAGATGCCGTCTCAGGCCGGGATTGCCACAACGGTCCCACGACGCGCATCACGGCGTCGGTGGTCACGTCGGCTACCGCCACTCCGCCGATGATCGGGAAGGCGTAGCTGTCCAGTGTGCTGCGCCACTGGTCCCGGTGTTTGGCGTTGCGCCACCCTGCCGCGTGGGAAGCGATATACGCACTCGCCACCGCCTCGAACGTCGCGGCCTGCGACGCCCTGGCTTCAAGCGCTTTGGCGGCCCGGCGCTGTTCCAGTGGATCGCCGCCATGGTGAACCAGGCGGCGGCAGCGGAGCGCCTCGGCTCGCGCTTCAGCCAGCGTCACCACGTCAATGGAGCCAAGTCCCATCAGGCGCAGCCGGCCACCAGCCTTGTATCGATATATCCAGCTTTTGGCCCCTGATGGCCCGACCTGCAAAAACAGCCCGCCACCATCGCCGATCAGCTTCCCGGCCGGCTGACCATCGGCACGGATGCCGGGCTTGGCAGCCTTGACCGCAACTGCCGTCAGCTTGTTTCCAGCCATGCGCCGCGCCTAGCCTATGTGCAAACCTATCCTAATTTGCCGGCTGCACGCGGTCAACGGCGAAACGTTGCGAAGAAACAAATACTTTCATGCCGTGTTTTCAGAGGGTTTTACGGGTCTAGGCGGTGGTCGACACCTCTAGCCGAAACATGGTATGGCGGACACCCCATCCGCCAACGACTTCACTCAAGGCGCAAGAACGGCTTCGCGACCTATGGTATTAACCCCAATAGGTTCGCATCCAAATAATTTACGTGTTCGTAAAAGTGTCGATGCCAGTGTAGGCATCTCGCAACTTTCTTAGATCGAACAAGCCCATGAGTGAGCAAGACCCGTTGCGCGCCGGCGACCTGGCATGGAGCGAAAAAGTGGCGCGGCTGGCGGTCGATGGATTGCTCCGCGCCAAGGCCATCGAGCCACGACAGGCCAATCGCGCCGCCGAAATCATCGCGAAGGAGGTCTACGACCTGTTGGCGGTTGGAGATCGGCCCGATCCCTGAACGGCTCGATTTCCTCGTGCCCCGCAGCCTGGCAGCCGTCCGGCAGCAGCGATCGGGTCGCGTCGCTCGTTTTTCCGATCGGTCGCCGCATCAATGAACGCCTGACCCGCCCGCGACTTGGCACCGCGACCTGCCTTCAACCTCGTCATCGCCGGACTTGATCCACGGCTGTCCGGTTGCCGCGACTTGGCCCCAACTCGTCATTGCCGGGCTTGACCCGGCAATCCACGCCGTGCCGCCGCTCAGGACTGTCGACATTGCGCACGAGACTGGCCGCATCTGGCGCTGCGTCACCGCGTGGATGGCCGGGTCAGGCCCGGCCATGACATATTACATTGATTTTACTGAAGAAATTGAACCGGACAACCGTGGACTTGATCCGGCGACCCACGCGGTGCCGCAACTCAGCATTGCCGAAATCGGCATGATGCTGGCAACGTCCGGTGCGGTCACGACCGCGTGGATCGCCGGGTCAAGCCCGGTAATGACGTAACCTACTGATTCCGCTGTAGAAATTGCACCGGACGGCCGCGTCATCAGGCGGCCCCCGGCATTCCTCAAGGCCCGTTCACCCGGTTGCAGTGCTGCTGGCGATCCAAGCACGTGAAAGCCTGCGGCACGTCCGCCTATGCGGAAAGCAGCGCCCTTGCCACCATGTCAGGCTCGCGCGCAATGACGCGCAGGTAAGCTAGGGCGGTCGCGTCCGGCTGTCGCCGGTTTTGCTCCCAGTCGCGCAGCGTGCCGACTGGCACCTGGTACCTTGCCGCGAACTCCGCCTGCAACAGCTTCAGGCGCTTGCATACCGTGCACACCATCGCCGCGGCGGCCTCGCCGTCGGTCAGGAGCGGCGCGGCGTCGGGGTCGTCGGCGACGTCGGTTGCCTAGCAGGTCGAACGCCACCTTGCGAACCTCGCCGTAGTCGAAGCGATCATCCGACACCGACACATGAAATCCCGCGAACAGAACCTCGGCCAACGCCAGCGCGACATCATAGCTTGGCTTGGTTCGTCTTATCCTTGGTGGGATCGCAGACGTAACGCACGTACCGGCCCATATGCCTCTGGCGTATAATCCACCACGGACAGTATTCAGTCTCTCGAACCCGCAACGCTAGGACGGGGATATGATGCCTGCATTCGTCGCCGCCCGCTCGGCATTGAGCGCCAGCAGGCGTACGAGCACGTCGGCGTCCGGCAAGTCTGCGGGCCAGCCGTAGGCGGCGGCCACCGCCGCGTCCAGCGTGCGGTGCAGCCCGTCCAGCCAGGCCCCTTGCGGCGTGCCCCGCTGGTTGTAGAGCGCGGTCAGCGTCCGCTTGCGTAGCTCCGCCTCGGCGGCCGCATCCTTTGCCACCAGACGGTCCGGGAACCCCGCCACGACCTCCGGCACGGACATCACGAGTTCAGGCGGGTTCAGCCAACGGTCACGCGCGGCGACCAGCGCCTGTGCCGCTTGCGCGATCGCCGTGGCACGCGGATCGGCTGAGTAGGAAGCGGCCAGGCTGTCGGGTGTCAGCGCAGCGGGGAACGGGAACGTCTCGAACGTGGTGGACGGCGTGTAGCGTGGATCGTTGCCCACACCGAGCCAAGTGCCGAGGCGGAGCGCCAAGACCTCATGAAGCCAACTATGCAAGATGCCGAACGTTACATCGTCGTCGCGCGCTATCGCGATGAGTTGGTGATCGGGAAGCGTCGGATTGCGCATCCACGCGAACAGGCGATGCTTCGCAACCGTTGGGGTTACGATAAATCGAGGCAGCCCGGCCAATGCCTTGTGCATTCCCTGTCGCGCTTCGACGTGCCGCCACCAATCCCGTGCGTAGACCTGACGATTGTTCGTGGCCCGCACGGGGCGAACGTGCTGAGCGACATGCGCGTATGGCGCAACATAATACGCCGCCTCCGCCTCGGTCATCGTCCAACCAAAATCCACGATCCACGTGTCGGACGGGCGGCGCGTCACGTCCATGCCGTTCGCCCATGGCTTGAGCACGTCCGCGTTCGGCCGTCCGTTCGCGTTGCTCGGCAGCGCCAGCCACCGCCGCGCCAACTCGCCCGGCACGTCGAACGCCCCGCCCTTGGTGTCGCCCATGAACGCAACCCCGGCATTCTCCCGCGATCGACGCGCTGTGGTCAGGTTCGCACCGCCTGCCGTCAAGTCGGCATGGATCGCCGGCACTGCCACGCCGTCCAGCGTCGGTGCCACCACCCGGTCGCGTCCCCAGCACAGCAGCGACACGCGCACCGCAGCGCCGTCCAGCGTCCATGGCTCGTCCGCCCAGGCCGCCGCGATCGCGCCGGCGTCGGCGATCGGCTCCAGCACGCGCCGGTTGGCGCCGCCGCGGATGCTGTTCGTCGTCACCAGCCCGGCACGCGCCAACCGTCCGGCGGCGACCTCCCGCTGTGCCCGCGCGACCCAGTAGCAAACTAGGTCCGCCTCGGCCGGAACCTGACCGGCATAGGCAGTGAACAGCCGGTCGCAGTAGGCGTCGCCCAGTACGCTGCGCATCCGCTTGCCGCCGAGGAACGGCGGGTTGCCCACGATCACGTCCGCCGTCGGCCACGGGGTCGGCGTGCCGTCCTCGGCCAGCACCGCATCCCGGCAAGCGATGGTGTCCAAAGTCCGCAGCACTGGGTCGGCCGGCGCCGGGAAGCCGTGCCGCCGCGCCCATTGGATATGCCCGATCCACACCGACACCCGCGCCAGCTCGGCCGCGTACGGGTTCACCTCCAGGCCGAGCACCGCCTCCGGTCCCACCTGCGGGAACTCGCGCTGCAGGCCGAGCGCCTCGGCCTCGACCATCGCCCGGTGCTCCAGATCCTTCAGCGCCAGCAGGGCGAGGTACAGGAAGTTGCCGGAGCCGCAGGCCGGGTCCAGCACCCGGAAGGCGCGCAGCCGGTCGAGGAAGCCGCGGAACAGCGTCTCGGCCCGTGGCCGCGCGTCGCGGCGGGCCTTGCTGCCCGGCTTGGCGGCGGTGCCAGCCTCCAGCGGCGCCGCGATCCGCGCACGCGCCTCGCCCCACTCGGCCAGCAGCGGGCCGCGCACCACCGGCTCGATCAGCCGCTCGATCATCTCGCGCGAGGTGTAGTGCGCGCCCAACTGGCTGCGCTTGTCCGGGTCCAGCCCGCGCTCGAACAGGGTGCCGAGGATGGAGGGGTCCACCTCCGCCCAATCCAGCGCCGCCACCCGTTGCAGCAGCGCCACGTCGGCCGCCTCCAGCGGGAGCGCCGCCGCGTCGTCGAACAGGCCGCCGTTGAACCAGGCGACGGGGGTGAAATCGACCTCGCCGCCGCACTCCGCCATCGCCGCGAACAGCCGGCCGGCGAAGCCCTGGAACCGCGCCGGCAGCTTGCGCCCGGCGTCCAGCATCCGCGCGAACAGGCCGGCCGGCAGCAGCCCCACGTCGTCGGCGAACAGGCAGAACACCAGCCGGTTGACGAAGTGCGCCACCGCCTGCGGCTCGTGCCCGCGCTGGCGCAGCCGGCCGGCCAGCTCGGCGAACTCCGCCGCCGCCTGCGCCGTCAGCGCCGCCCGCGTCTTGCCCGGCCGCAGCCGCTCGGGGTCGGCGAACACCGCCTTGAGCACGCCGAGCCGGACCGGATCGGTGATCTCCTCCAGGCGGATCTCGTGCCGCTCGGAGACCGCGTTGGTCCAGTTGGTGCGGATGGCGATGCGCTCGATGTCCGACGTGACCAGCAGCGGCGGGTTCTCCAAGGCGCCCGCGTACTGCAGGAGCTGCCGGTGCGCCGCGTCCAGATCCTTGTGCTTGCCCTTGTATTCCCAGGCGAACCGCCCGCGCCGCCACACGTCGGCCCAGCCCTCGCCGCCGCTCG
Organism: uncultured Acetobacteraceae bacterium; assembly: GCA_964250775.1. Classification (GTDB taxonomy): domain Bacteria; phylum Pseudomonadota; class Alphaproteobacteria; order Acetobacterales; family Acetobacteraceae; genus CAVRQM01. The sequence goes on from CAXUHK010000054.1 coordinate 12,534, forward strand.
CCTTCGTGGCGCCCTTCTCGAAGGCGTAGCAGGCGCCGGTCGGGTCCGAGTTGGGCGTCGGCTCGTCGAGCAGGGCGCACAGGTCGAGGAAGTGCTCCTGGGCGGCGGCACGCTCGTTGCGCGCGTTGGCGCGCCATTTCGCGACGAACTCGCCTGCCTGCATGGGAGCGGGTTCTAGCCGGAGCGGGGGGGGGGGGGGGGGGCCCCGCCCCCCCCCCCCGCCCCGACATTTCCTACCCTTGCGCGCGAGGGCGGCCCCTATCCCGCAACCGCGCCCGACCAATAGGCGTCGCAGCACGCCAGCACCGCGCGCATCTGCGCCGTCTGCTGCATCAGGAACGCCGGGCCGTACACGGTCTCGTCCGGAGCCTCGCTGATGAGCGTGAGCGGCGTGGCATAGGTCGCCGCCTCCGACAGCAGGCAGGGGATGCCGTCGATCACCGAGAACGGCTCCCCCGGCGAATGCGCCCGCATGGCGTCGATGTGGCGGCGGTTGAAGGCGACCAGCTCGGCGTCGCGGGCGAGCGCGCCCGCCACGCGCTCCAGCAGCGTCCGCGCCGCCGCCGCCCAGCCGGGGTGGTGCACGGCGATGAGGAAGAAGCCCTTCGGCATACTCCACGCCTCGAAGCCGCGCGGCAGGTAGCCGGAGAGCGGGCGGGTCCATTCATGCGCCGGGTAGCCGTGCAGGTTGATGTGCAGCTTCGCCCCTGAGCGGGCCAATGCCGCGTGCCGCGCCAGCCGTTCGTGGTCCGGCGCCGGCATCGGGTACGAGACGTCGTCGCCCAGCGCGGTGTAGCGCGCCGCGTGGTGCATGTGGCGCGGGTCGCGCGCGATCAGCCGCTGGTGCAGCTCGTAGCCGTCGACGTTCTCGACCGGGACCAGCGCGAAATGCGAACCGGGGTCGCGCGCCAGCGCCTGCGCCGCCCGCAGCGCGCCCACCGGGCCGGTGGTCTCGTTGGCGTGCTGGCCCGAGGTGATCAGCACCGCCGCCGCCGGGCCGTGCTGGTACAAGCCCGTCACCTCCCTGCCCTCGCGCGAGCGCGCGGCGAAGGCGACCGGCCCGAGCGCCGCCAGTTCGGCGCGGACCTGCGCCATGCCGAGCGGGCGGTCGGCGGCGGCGAGCGGGAGCGCGGCGCTGGCGGTCTCGCGCGGCGGATCGAACGCCGACACGCCCACGCGCAGCCTGGCGTCGCCGGCGGTGGCGCGGATGTCGGGCACCACCTGTCCCGGCCGAGCCAGCCGGTCGCCGCCGGCGGCTTCGGTCAAGTGCTCGCGCAGGCTGAAGAACAAGTCCTCGTGCATCGCCTCGCGGAAGCTCACCACCTCGTCGCCCCAGCCCAGCGCGCGGTCCTCGCCCGGCATGTCCACCCGCAGCGTGAGCCGGTCGAAATACGGGCCGGGGCCGCGCCAGCCCTGCTCGCGCACCGTGTCGAGCGCCGCGTGGAACAGCGTCTCGAACTCGGTCGCCAGCGGCTCGTCGCGGCGCCCGGGCAAGCGCAGCCAGCCGCAATTCGCGAGCACGCCGTCGCGGACCAGGTTGGGCGCGAACACGACATGCAATGAGACCTCGCTGCCATGTTCGAGTTCGACCTCGTAGGACAGCCCCTCGGCGCCCGGCAGCAGCGACAGCGCCACGCCGTCGAGCAGCCCGGCCAGCGGGTACGCCTCGGCCAGGAAGCGTTCCGGACGCGCCTGCGGATGCGACGGGTAACGCAGCCTCACCCGGCGCAGGCCGGCGCGGTCGACCTCCTCCAGGAACCAGTGCAGCAGCGGCTTGTAGGCGCTGCGCAGGGTGGCGCGCACGCCCGCCTTGCCCAGGGACGCCTCGGCGGCGCGGCGCGCGCCGGCGTCCTCGAACAGCCATGCCTCGACATGGCCATCCGGCCGCTCGGCACCGAGGCTCGCCACCAGGGCATCGAGCGTGCGCGGGACGGTCAGCTCGCGGAGGATTTTCATGGTGCATCCGTGGGGTCGAGACGGTCGCGCAGCCAGTCGCCGATCAGGTTGAGGCCCAGCACCGTCGCCATGATGGCAAGGCCGGGGAACACGCCGATCCACCAGGCCGACTGGATGTAGGTCCGCCCGTCGGCCAGCATCCCGCCCCAGCTCGGGATGGTGGGGTCGACGCCGAGGCCCACGAAGGTCAGGCTGCTCTCCAGCAGGATGTTGTTGGCGACGTTGAGCGTCATCAGCACCAGGACGGAGCCGAGCAGGTTGGGCAGCACGTGGACGGAGAGGATGCGCGGACCGCGCACCCCGATTGCGCGCGCCGCCTGCACGAACTCGCGGTCGCGTAGGGCGAGCGCCAGGCCGCGCACCAGGCGCGCGTATTGCACCCATTGCGCCACCACCATCAGTGCGATGAGGATCCAAAGCCCCGGCCCGAGGAAGGCGATGGCGGTGATCGCCAGCAGGATGAACGGCAGCGCCAACTGCACGTCGACCACGCGCATCACCACGGCGTCGACCAGGCCGCGATAGTATCCGGCCAGCAGCCCGGCCACGGTGCCCACGAGCACGGCGCCGGCGACCGAGACCACGCCCACCACCAGCGAGATGCGCCCGCCCAGCGCCACGCGCGCCAGCACGTCGTGGCCCAGCGGGTCGGTGCCGAGCCAGTGCGCCGGGTTGGCGAACGGCGGCGCCAGGCGGGCGCGCAGATCCATGGCGCTGGCGCGCGGGAACAGCGCCGGCGCCAGCGCCGCCAGCAGCAGCATCCCGCCGGCCAATGCCACGCCCACGACCAATTCGAGGTGACGCAACGCCCTCATGACAACCGCACGCGCGGGTCGATCAAGCCATAGGCGACGTCGACCGCAAGGTTGACCGCGACCACCATCGACGCCAGCACCACGACCACGCCCTCGACGATCGGGTAGTCGCGCGCGGCGATGGCGTCGAACGCCAGGCTGCCGATGCCGGGCCAGTTGAACACCCGCTCGATGATGACGACGCCGCCCAGCAGGTCGCCGAACTGCAGGCCGACATAGGTGAGCAGCGGGATCATGCAGTTGCGCAGCGCGTGCCGCCACAGCACCCGGCGCTCGCGCAGGCCCTTGCTGCGCGCCACCATGATGTATTGCTGCGACAAGGTCTCCAGCATGATCGAGCGCACCAGCCGGACGTTGACCGCCGACAGGATGATCGCGAGCGTCGCCGCCGGCAGCACCACGCTGCTCGCGGTGAAGAAGCCGCTGGTCGGCAGCCAGTGTAGCCGGATCGAGAAGATCAGCACCAGCATGATGCCGAGCCAGAAGTTCGGGAACGACAGCCCGACCAGCGACAGCAGGCGCACCAGATGGTCGGCGAACGAGCCGCGCCGCGCCGCCGCGTGGATGCCGAGCGGCAGCGAGACCGCCAGCGACAGGCCGAGCGACAGCGCCGCCAGCAGCAACGTCGCCGGCAGCGCCCCCGCGATCAGGCTGCCCACCGACTGCCGGCTGAAGAAGGTGACGCCGAAATCGCCGACCAGCACGCCGCGCAGGAACGAGAAGTACTGCGCCAGGAACGGCCGGTCGATGCCGAGCGAGGCGCGGATGCGGTCGAGGTCGGCCTGGGTGATCTCGCCCGAGCCGGTCAGCAGCGAGGCGGTGGGATCGCCCGACAGCCGCACCGCGAACGACACCAGCAGCGTCACCACCAGCACCACGAACACCGCCTGCACCAGGCGCCGGAGCAGCAGACCGGCCATGCCTGGGCGCTACTGCACCGTGGCGTCGGTGAAGCGGAAACGCACGTCGGCGGTGGGGGCCACGCCATGCACGCGGGCGTTCAGCGCGTAGATCGTGTTCTCGTTGTACAGCGGCAGCTCGATCGCGCGCCCCGCCACGTAGTCGCCGATCCGGCGCAGGATCGCCTGCCGCTGGTCGCGGTCGTAGGTCGCGCGCTGCGCCTCGAGCATCTTGTCCAGCTCGGCGTCCTTGTCGTACGGGTTCCAGTGCTGGCCGCTGTGGTAGAGCAGGTAGGCGGTGTTGTCGAAGTCGAACGTCCAGCCGCCCCAGCCCATCTGGAACATGTCGCCGGTCTTACCCTTGGGCACGATGTCGTTGTACATCACGTTCTCCTCGTAAGACTGCAGCTTCGGGTCCAGCCCGACCGCCTGCAGGAAGCCGGCCACGGTCTGCGCCACCTCGCGGAAGGTCGCGTCGTCGCCGACGAAGGACAGCTTCACCGGCGTGCCAGGCTTGACGCCGGCCTTCCGCAGCGCCGCTTGCGCCGCGGCCGGGTCGAACGGCAGCGGCTTCAGCGTCGGGTCGTAGCCGAACGACAGCTTGCTCTGGTAGCTCGCGATCGGCGTGCCGTTGCCCTGCAGGATTTGCGCGATGATGGCGTCGCGGTCGACCGCCTCGATGATCGCGCGGCGGACGGCGACATCCTTGGTGATGCCCTGGCTGGTGTCGAAGCGCAGCGACACCACGGTCGGGCCGGTGACGCTCTCGACCTTGAGCTTCGGGTCGGCCTTGATGGTGTCGAGCAGGCTGATCGGCACCAGCGTCGCGATGTCGACGCCGCCGGACTGCAACTCCGCCACTTGCGTCGCGGCCTCGGGGATGAAGCGGTAGACCAGCCGGTCGAGCTTCGGGGCGCCGGCCCAATACTCCTTGTTGGCTTCCAGGGTCAGGCTAACCTTCGGCTTGTAGTCGACGAACTTGAACGGCCCGGTGCCGCACGGGTGGGCGTTGAAGTAGGCGGCGTCGTGCGCCTTCACATAGGCCGGCGGCACGATCATGGCGCCGTAGCCGGCGAGCTTGGTCAGCAGCACCGGATCCTTGCTCTTCAGGTGGAAGTCGACCGTCTGCGGGTCGATCACCTCGACCGAGCCGATCGCGGTGTAGTTCGCCTGCTGCGGCCCGCGGGCGCCCTCAGGGCCGAGCAGCCGGTCGAAGGTGAACTTGACGGCGGCGGCGTCGAACGGCTCGCCGTCATGGAACTTCACGCCGGGCCGCAGCTTGAAGCGGATGCGCGCGTTGTCGTCGAGCAATTCCCAGCTCGTCGCGAGGCCGGGTTGCAGCTTGAGGTCCGGGGTGCGCAGGATCAGCGCGTCGTAGATGTTGCTGCCGACGCGGCCCCAGGTCAGCGTGAAGGTGCCGGTCGGGTCCCAGTTGCCGTCGTCGGTCTCCAGCGCCACGGTCAGCGTGCCGGCTGCCAGCGCGCCGGCGGGCAGCAAGGCGAGCGCGCCGGCAAACAGGCAGCTTCGCAGGATGGCAGGTCGCATCGACAGGATTCCTTCCGGGACTTAGGCGGCTTCGCAGGCGACGAAGTGATCGCGGGCGACGGTGCGGTAGGTCAGCGCCGCGGGCTCGTCGCCGACGGCGCGCACCGGGCTCGGCAACTCGCCGGTCAGCAGCGCGGTGTCCACCACCCGGTCCGGGTCGGGGACCGGCACCGCCGCCAGCAGCCGGCGGGTGTACGGGTGCTGCGGGTTGCCGAAGACCGCCGCGCGCGGCCCGATCTCGACGAACTGGCCGAGATACATGACGGCGACGCGATGGCTGATGCGCTCGACCACCGCCATGTCGTGACTGATGAACAGGTAGGCGAGGCCGCGCTCGGCCTGCAGCCGCAGCAGCAGGTCGAGCACCTGCGCCTGGACCTGCACGTCCAGCGCCGAGACCGCCTCGTCGGCGATGATGAGCTCGGGGTCGGAGGCCAGCGCGCGGGCGATGCAGACGCGCTGCCGCTGGCCGCCGGAGAACTGGTGCGGCAGGCGTCCGGCGTGCTCGCGCGGGATGCCGACCTGCTCCAGGAGCTCGCGGACGCGCGCGGCGATGTCCGCCCGTCCGCTGAGCAGGCGATGCGTCTCGATCGGCTCGGCGACACTGGCGCCGGCGCTGCGGCGCGGGTCGAGCGCCGCGTACGGGTCCTGGAAGATGTATTGCACGCGGCGCAGCACCTCGCGGCGCTGCGCGTTCGACATGCGGCGCGTGTCGTGGCCGTGGAAGCGGATCGCGCCGCCGCTAGGCGGCGTCAATTGCTGGATCATGCGCCCGACCGTGGTCTTGCCGCTGCCGGACTCGCCGACCAGCGCCAGCGTCTCGCCGGGAAAGATGTCGAGGCTGACTTGCTCGACCGCGTGGATGCGATGGGTGAGGCGGCCGAACCGGCTGCGCCGCGCGTCGAACCGCGCCGTCAGCGTCTCCAGTTCGCACAGCGGCCGGGTGTGGTCGACGGTGTCCTGCGCCAGGCCGGCGCCATGCAGGCTGCCAAGGCGCGGCACCGCCGCCAGCAGGGCGCGGGTGTACGGGTGCGCCGGCGCGCGGAACACTTGCCGCACCGGCCCCTGCTCGACCTTCGCGCCGCGCCGCATCACCATCACGTCGTCCGCCATCTCGGCGACCACGCCCATGTCGTGGGTGATGAAGATGACGGCGGTGCCGGCGTCACGCTGCGCCTCGCGGATGATGTTGAGGATCTGCGCCTGGATGGTGACGTCGAGCGCCGTGGTCGGCTCGTCGGCAATCAGCAACGCGGGTTCGCAGGCCAGCGCCATGGCGATCATCACCCGCTGCCGCATCCCGCCCGAGAGCTGGTGCGGGTAGCGGTCCAGCACCGCGCCGCTGTCCGCGATGCGCACGCGCTCCAACATCGCGCGGGCCCGCTCGCGCGCCTCGCGGCGGCCGCGTCCCTGGTGCAGCACGATCGCCTCGGCGATCTGCTCGCCCACCGCGAACACCGGGTTGAGCGAACTCATCGGCTCCTGGAAGATCATCGCGATCTCGTTGCCGCGCACCTGGCGCATCGTGTCGGCCGAAGCGCGCAGCAGGTCGAGTTCCTGGCCGTCGCGGCGGCGGAACCGGATTTCGCCCGTGGCCTCGGCGGTCGAGTAGTCGGTGAGGCGCATGACGGCGCGCGCGGTGACGGACTTGCCCGAGCCGGACTCGCCCACGATGGCCAGCGTCCGCCCCGGCCGCACGTCGAGGTCGACCTGGCTGACGGCGGGATCGGCGGCGCCGGGAAAGCGGACCGACAAGCCACGCACCGAAAGCAACGGCGCCAGGCCCGCCTGCAAATCGGCACTCAACCGAAGGATTTCTGGCGGGCGCCGCTGGGCATGGTCACGACCTGAGGTGAGGCAAAATGCTCCCACCCGCCTGCTCCGGTGTCAACAATCGTAACCGGCGCATCCAGCCGTCGATGACCGGCCGGTCATCGATGGGACGGGCATTTCAGGACCAGGCGGTCATACGCCTCCGTGCCGCCAAACCTCCATTCGTCCAGCGTCACCCGGTCATCTGCGCCGGTCGTCGCCATCTGGAACGTGGCGGTGGAGCCGCTCTCCCCCGACCCAGCCGAGATGTCGTGGTAGACGGACATCCCGGCGTCGGGCGTCGGCGAGAAAGCCCGGACGTATGCGGCACCCGTCTCCGCGCTCGGCCGCGCGAGCAGCATGGCCAACCGTCCGTGCGAGATGTCCGCGGCGAAGCTCCATTGGCCGTAGACGAAGCTCGATGGTTCCACCGAAACGAACTGGCATTCAAGCACCCGCTGCGCGGACGCGGCGAATGACCAGCTTAGCAGACCGATGACTAGGCCCGTGATGCGCTTCCCCGCCACGGCGTCGCTCAGCTCAGCACGATGCCGCCGCACACGTTGAGCGTCTGCCCGGTGACGAAGGCCGAGGCGTCCGAGGCGAAGAACACCGCCGTCCCCACCACGTCCTCCGGCTGCCCCAGGCGGCGCAGCGCCGTGGCCGCCTCCCACTTGTCGACGTTGGCCCGGTCGGACAGGTTGGTGCGGCCCATCTCGGTGACGATGATGCCGGGGCAGATGCAGTTGGCGGTGATGCCGAACTGCCCGACCTCCTGCGCCAGCACGCGGGTGAAGCCCATCACCGCCGCCTTGCTGGCGGAGTAGTGCGCCTGCTCGGGCGCGCCATGCTTGCCGCCGATCGAGGCGATGTTGACGATGCGGCCGTAGCCGCGCTCGCGCATCTGCGGCAGCAGCGCCTGCGTCACCAGGAAGGTGCCCTTGGCGTTGACGTCCATCACCGCGTCCCACTGCTCGTCCTGCAGCTTCTCGACCGTGCTGGCGATCAAAATACCGGCATTGTTGACCACGACATCGATCTTGCCGGCCCGTTCGACCATAGCGTGTACCTGGGCGCGGTCGCTGACGTCGGCGAGCAGCGCCTTGCCGCCCCGCCCCATGGCCGCGATCCCGGCGGCCACGGCGTCGAGTTCGCCTCGCTGCCGCGCGATGTCGTTCACCACCACGTCGAAACCCTCGCGCGCCAGGCCGAGGGCGATGGCCCGCCCGATGCCGCGGCTGGCGCCGGTGACGAGCGCGGTGCGGCCACTGCCTGAGTTGGCCATGGTTCAGCCCTCCATCAGAAGAAACGGATTTCCCCGCGTAGCACCGCGAGGCTGACGGCCGCGATCATCACCACGCCGCGTACCTCGTTCTGCAGGTAGAACGGCGCGCCGAGCAGGTTCAGCCCGTTGTCGAGCATCCCGATGATGACGACGCCGACCAGGGTGCCCTGCACGCTGGCGCGCCCCGGCTTGAACGCGGTCATGCCCAGGAACACCGCCGTCAAGCTGTCGAGCAGGTACGAATCGCCGGCGCCGGGCTGCCCGGTGCCGAGCCGTGCCGTCAGCATCACGCCGCCCATCGCGGCGCCGAACGCCGACAGCGTGAGCGCCACCAAGCGGGTGCGGTTGACGCCGATGCCGGACAGCCGCGCCGCCTGCAGGTTGGCCCCGGTCGCGACCACCCCGCGCCCGAGCCGGGTGCGGTTGACCAGCACGTAGAACGCGGCGACCACGACCACGGCGATCAGGATCGGCACCGGCACCACGCCGAACGCCCGGCCAGTGGCGATGACGTAGAACGCCGGCGGGAAGCTGGAGTAGATCGAATCGCCGCCGTCATAGGCGTAGTTCAGCCCGAGCGCGATCGGCCCCATCGCCAGGGTCGCGATCAGCGACGGGATGCGCAGCCGCGTCACCAGCAGGCCGTTGACCACGCCGATGACGATGCCGGACAGCACCGACAGGATGATCGCGACGGCGATCGGCAGGCCCGACCACACCATCAGCCCAGCCACCAGCACGCCAGACAACCCCGCGACCTGGCCCACCGAAAGGTCGAACTCGCCGCTGGCGACGGCGACCGTCAGTCCGGAGGAGATCACCATCAGCACCGAGATCTGCACCAATATGTTGCTGATGTTGGCGGCCGAGGTGAAACGGTCGCTGGCCAGCGCGAACACCGCGAAGATCAGCACGGCGGCGGCGACCGTGCCGTAGCGCGCGGCCCAGTGGCCGATGCGGATGCGGCCTGGGGAGATCGCGGTGCTGGACATCAGTTCACCTCGAGCAGCAGCCGGTCCTCGGACAAGTCCTCGCGCGGCAGGCACGCCGCGAGGCGGTTGCCGCTCACGCAGTAAACCCGGTCGCACAGCGCGGTCAGCTCGGAGAACTCGGCGGAGGCGATCAGCACCGCGGCACCGTCGCGGGCGAGGTTGCGGATCAGCGCGTACAGCTCGGCCTTGCTGCCGACGTCGACACCCTCGGTCGGGTTGTCGAGCAGCAGCACCGGCGGCTGGCCGGTGTCGCCGATGCGCGCCAGCCAGCGGCCGAACACGGCTTTCTGCTGGTTGCCGCCGGAGAGTTGCAGCACGTCCTGGTGCGGCCCGCTGCACTTGATGCGCAGCCGCGCGATGACGTCGCGGACGGCGGCCAGGGCGGCGCCGAACCGCATGAAGCCCCGCGCGCTGAACTTCGCGAGCGAACCGGCCAGCACGTTCTCCTCGACCGACAGGCCACGGAAGATCGCTTTGCGCAGGCGGTCGTCGGAAACCAGGTAGATGCCGTGCTCGATCGCCTCGGCCACGCTGCGCGGCAGGCGGCGCAGCTCGCCGACCCGCGCCGCCTCCGCCGTCGCCGGGTGCGCCACGCCGGCGAGGCGTTCCAGCAGCAGGGTCTGGCCCGCGCCCAGCACGCCCGCGACGCCCACCACCTCGCCGCGCCGCACCAGCAGCTCCGGCACGTCGAGCGGGCCCACGCGCATCCCGCGCAATGCCACGGCCTCGGCCTCGGGCATGGCGTGGCTGTGCCAGTCGGTCTGCTCGATGGCGCGCCCGACCATGAGCCGCACCACCTCCGGCAACGCGATGTCGGCGACCGCGCCGTCATGCACCTTGCGCCCGTCCTTGAGTACCACGACCCGGTCGCAATGCGCGAACACCTCGGCCAGGTGGTGCGAAATGAACAGGATGCCGAGGCCACGCCGCTTCAGGTCGGCGAGGAACGCGAACAACAGCTGCGTCTCGGCCAGGGTCAACGAGGCGGTCGGCTCGTCCAGGATCAGGATGCGCGGCCCGGTCGCCAGCGCCTTGAGGATATCGAGGATCTTCAGCTCGCCCAGGCTCAGCGTGTCGCACTCGCGCGACAGGTCGATGCGCACGCCGA
>CAXUHK010000055.1:0-6665 GCA_964250775.1 uncultured Acetobacteraceae bacterium
CGATCGACCAGATCATCAACTCGGCCGCCAAGACGCTGTACATGTCGGGCGGCCAAATGGGCTGCCCGATCGTCTTCCGCGGCCCCAACGGCGCGGCGTCGCGCGTGGCGGCGCAGCACAGCCAGTGCTACGCGAGCTGGTACGCGCACTGCCCCGGCCTCAAGGTGCTGGCGCCGTACTCGGCGGCCGACGCCAAGGGGCTGCTGCGTGCCGCGATCCGCGACCCGAACCCGGTGATCTTCCTCGAAAACGAGATCCTCTACGGCCAGACGTTCGACTGCCCTGAGGACCCCGACTTCGTGCTGCCGATCGGCCGCGCCAAGGTCGAGCGTCCGGGCGAGCACGTCACCATCGTGGCGTTCGGCATCATGGTCGGCGTGGCGCTCAAGGCGGCGGAAGGACTGGCCGAGCAGGGCATCAGCGCCGAGGTGGTGAACCTGCGCTCGTTGCGCCCGCTTGACACCGAGACCATCGTGGGCAGCGTCAAGAAGACCTTGCGCCTGGTCACGGTGGAGGAGGGCTGGCCGTTCGCCGGCATTGGGGCGGAGATCGCGATGCAGGTCATGGAGCACTGTTTCGATTGGCTCGACGCGCCGCCGGTGCGCGTCACCGGCCTCGACGTGCCGCTGCCGTACGCGGCGAACCTTGAGAAGCTGGCGTTGCCGCAGCCGCAATGGGTGGTCGACGCCGTGAAGAAGATCGTCTGAACGGGGCAGCAAGCATGGCAACCAACATCCTGATGCCGGCGCTGAGCCCGACCATGACCGAGGGCACGTTGGCGCGCTGGCTGAAGAAGGAAGGCGACGAGGTGCGCGCCGGCGACGTCATCGCCGAGATCGAGACCGACAAGGCGACCATGGAGGTCGAGGCGGTCGACGAGGGCATCCTGGGCAAGATCCTGGTCGCCGACGGCACCGCGGGCGTCAAGGTGAACGAGCCGATCGCGGTGATCGTGGGCGACGGCGAGGACGCGGGCGCCGCCCCGGTCAAGATGGAGACGCCCAAGGCGGCCGAGCCGGTGACGCCGAAGCCCGCGCAACCGGCGGCGATCGCTTCGACCGCGGCCGCGACACCGGCGGCGCAGACCAACGGCGAACGCATCTTCGCCTCGCCCCTGGCCCGCCGCATGGCGCTGCAGGCCGGCATCGAGTTGTCCGCGCTGCACGGCAGCGGGCCCAACGGGCGCATCGTGCGCGCCGACATCGACGCGGCGCGGCAGGGCGGCGCCAAGCCCAGCGCGCCCGCCCCGCAGCCTGCCGTGGCAGCCGCGTCGCCGCCGGCTCCGGCCTCGGTCAAGCCGCCGGCCCCGGCCGTGAACGCGCCGCATACGCTCCTGCCCAACACCGCGATGCGCAAGGTGATCGCGCGCCGCCTGTCGGAAAGCAAGCAGACCGTCCCGCACTTCTACGTCTCGATCGACATCGAGCTGGACGCGATGCTGAAGTTGCGCGCCGACCTGAACGCGAAAAGCCCGAAGGACGGGCCGGGCGCGTTCAAGCTGTCGGTCAACGATCTGGTCATCAAGGCCGCAGCCGTGGTGCTGCGGCGCATCCCCAAGGTCAACAGCACCTACACCGAGGACAACGTCGTGCTCTACGACGACGTCGATATCTCGGTCGCGGTGTCGATACCGGACGGGCTCATCACACCCATCGTGCGCCGCGCGGACCTGAAAGGCCTCGCGGCCATCAGCAACGAGATGAAGGACCTGGCCGCCCGCGCCCGCGCCGGCAAGCTGCGGCCGGAGGAGTTCCAGGGCGGCGGCTTCTCGGTCTCCAACATGGGCATGTACGGGGTCAAGGACTTCGCCGCCATCATCAACCCGCCGCAGGCCGGCATCCTGGCGGTCGCCGCCGGTACGCAGCGCCCGGTGGTCCGCGACGGCCAGCTCGCGGTCGCGACGGTGATGACCTGCACCCTGTCGGTCGACCATCGCGTGGTCGACGGGGCGCTGGCCGCCGAGTGGATCGCCGAGTTCAAGCGCGTCGTGGAGGACCCGCTCAGCCTCATGCTGTGAGCGGACGAAGGGGACACCATGGCAGAACAGAACTTCGATCTCGTCGTCATCGGCGGCGGGCCGGGCGGCTACGTGGCGGCGATCCGTGCCGCCCAGCTCGGCATGAAGACGGCGGTGGTGGAGCGCGAGCACCTCGGCGGCATCTGCCTCAACTGGGGCTGCATCCCGACCAAGGCGTTGCTGCGCTCCAGCGAGATCAACCACCTGCTGCACAACCTCGGCGAGTTCGGCTTCGCCGCCGACAACATCCGCTTCGACCTGCCCGCCGTGGTGAAGCGCTCGCGCGGGATCGCGAAGCAGCTCGCCTCGGGCGTCGGCCACCTGCTGAAGAAGAACAAGGTCACGACGTTCGACGGCGCTGGCAAGCTCGCGGGTAAGGGCCGCGTCGCCGTCGAGAAGGATGGCAAGCCGGTCGCGACGCTCGAGGCCAAGCACATCGTCATCGCCACCGGCGCCCGCGCGCGGCAACTGCCGGGGATCGAGGCCGACGGCCGCCTGATCTGGACCTATCGCGAGGCGATGGTGCCGCCGTCGATGCCGAAGAGCCTGTTGGTCATAGGCTCCGGCGCCATCGGCATCGAGTTCGCCAGCTTCTATCGCAACATGGGCGCCGAAGTGACCGTGGTGGAGGTGCTGGACCGCATCCTGGCGGTCGAGGACGCGGAAATATCGGCGTTCGCGCGCAAGGCGTTCGAGCGCCAGGGCATCAAGATCATGACCGGCGCCAACGTGAAGTCGGTGCGCAAGGGCGCCGACAGCGTGACCGTGACGGTGGAGGCCGCCGGCCGCTCGCAGGAGATCACCGTGGAGCGCGTGATCTCGGCGGTCGGCATCGTCGGCAACGTCGAGGGGATCGGGCTGGAGGGCACCGGCGTCAAGGTCGAGCGCAGCCACATCCTGATCGACCCGTTCTGCCGCACCGGCGAGCCGGGCGTGTACGGGATCGGCGACGTCTGCGGCGCCCCCTGGCTCGCGCACAAGGCCAGCCACGAGGGCGTGGTGTGCGTGGAGAAGATCGCGGGCGTCGCGGACGTGCATCCGATCGACTGGAACAACATCCCCGGCTGCACCTACTCGCGGCCGCAGGTCGCCTCGGTCGGCTTCACCGAGGCCCGCGCGCGGGAGGCCGGGCACGAGGTCCGTGTCGGCCATTTCCCGTTCATCGGCAACGGCAAGGCGATCACCATGGGCGAGCCGGAAGGCATGACCAAGGTGGTGTTCGACGCCAAGACCGGCGAGCTGCTGGGGGCGCACCTGATCGGCTCCGAAGTGACCGAGATGATCCAGGGCTTCGCCATCGCCAAGACGCTGGAGACCACCGAGACCGACCTGATGCACACCGTCTTTCCGCATCCGACGGTGAGCGAGACCATGCACGAGGCCGTGCTTGACGCGTACGGGCAGGTTATCCACTTCTAGGCCGGATCAGGAGGCCTCGCTGCGATGACCACGCGCGTGCAGATCGACCACCGCGCGGCGGTGCGTCACCCGGAGAAGCTGCGCCGGCCGGACAACCTGGCGGCGCCGAAGCCGTCCTGGATACGTGTGAAGGCGCCGACGCACCCGGTCTATCACGAGACCCGCGCGCTGATGCGCGAGCACGGCCTGGTGACGGTGTGCGAGGAGGCCGCGTGCCCCAACATCGGCGAGTGCTGGTCGCAACGCCACGCCACCATGATGGTCATGGGGGACACCTGCACCCGCGCCTGCAGCTTCTGCAACGTCGCCACCGGGATGCCGCAGCCGCTGGACGCGACCGAGCCCAACCGCGTCGCCGACGCGGTGGCCAGGCTCGGCTTGCGCCACGTCGTCGTGACGTCCGTGGACCGGGACGATCTGCGCGACGGCGGCGCCGCGCATTTCGCCGCCGTCATCCGCGCCATCCGCGCCGCGGCGCCGTCCACCACGATCGAGGTGCTGACCCCCGACTTCCTGCGCAAGCCGGGTGGGGTCGAGACCGTGGTCCACGCCCGCCCGGACGTGTTCAACCACAACCTCGAAACCGTGCCGCGGCTATACCCGACGATCCGGCCGGGTGCGCGCTACTTCCAGTCGCTGCGTCTGCTCGACAGCGTGAAGCAGCTCGACGCCGGCATCTTCACCAAATCCGGCCTGATGGTGGGCCTGGGCGAGGCGCGGGCGGAGATCATGCAGGTGATGGACGACCTGCGCGTGGCGGATGTCGACTTCCTGACGCTCGGGCAGTATCTGCAGCCCACCGTGAAGCACGCCGCGGTCGCCGAGTTCGTCACCCCCGACGGGTTCGCCGACTACGCCGGGGTCGCGCGGGCGAAAGGTTTCCTGATGGTCTCCGCCACCCCGCTGACGCGCAGCTCCTACCATGCCGACGCCGACTTCGCGCAATTGCGCGCGGCCCGCGAGAGCCAGCTTGCCGCGGCCTCGTTCGCCGCGGCCTAGCGGATGCCCACGCACGCCGAGCACCGGGTGGTGCCGTACCAGCCCGAGCAGATGTTCGAGCTGGTGGCCGATGTCGGCAAGTACCCGCAATTCCTGCCATGGTGCATCGGCAGCAAGGTGAAGTCGCGCACGCTCACCGAGGAGGTGGCCGACCTCACCATCGGCTTCGGCCCGTTCCGCGAGAGCTTCACCAGCCGCGTGATCCTGCAGCGCCCGCAAAAGGTTCTCGTGCGCTACGAGAACGGACCGTTCCGCTACCTGAACAACCAGTGGAAGTTCACGCCGGACCCGAAAGGCTGCCGGGTCGACTTCTTCGTCGATTTCGAGTTCCGCAGCCGCCTGTTGCAGGCGGCGATCGGCGCCGTGTTCAACCAGGCGGTCGGGCGCATGGTCGCGGCGTTCCTGAAACGCGCCCGCGACGTGTATGGGCCGCCCGCCGCATCCACCATGGCGCCTGGCGCGCCCCGGCCCGCGATCGTCGCCAAGACCGAGGCCGATTAGCCCGATCGCCTGAAGGAGAACTCGATGGTACACGCGCCGCCGCGTCCGCGCCGCAACCAGGCTCCGGTCCGCATCAACCTGTACTCCGACACCCAGACCCGGCCCACGCCCGCGATGAAGGAGGCGATGATGCGGGCGGAGGTGGGCGACGAGCAATCCGGCCTCGACCCCACCATCGACGCGCTGTGCGAACGCAGCGCCGCGCTGTTCGGCAAGCAGGCGGCGATCTTCCTGCCGACCGGCACGATGTGCAACCAGATCGCCGTGCTGACCCATTGCCGCCCGGGCGAGGCGGTCCTGGCGCATCGCACGGCGCACGTCCTGAACAGCGAGGGCGGTGCCGCGGCGGCGCTGACCGGCGTGCAGATCACGCCGCTGGACGGGGCGCGCGGGCAGTTCAGCGCCGCGACACTGGCGGAGGCGCTGATCCCGAACCCGTCGCGCTACGACACGTCGCAAACCTTGGTCGAGGTCGAGCAGACCGCCAACTTGGGTGGCGGCACGATCTGGCCGCTGGCCGCGCTGGGCGCCGTGGCCGGGCTGGCGCACGAGCACGGCATGGCCACGCACATGGATGGCGCGCGCGTCATGAACGCGGTGGTGGCGACCGGGATCGCGGCGTCCGACATGGTGGCCGGCTACGACAGCGTGTGGCTCGATTTCACCAAGGGCCTGGGCGCGCCGCTCGGCGCCGTGCTGTGCGGCAGCGCCGACTTCATCGACCGTGCCTGGCGCTGGAAGCAGCGGCTCGGCGGCGCGCTGCGCCAGGGTGGGCTGAGCGCCGCCGGCTGCCTGTACGCGCTCGACCACCATGTCGACCGACTGTCCGAGGATCACGACAACGCCCGCGCGTTGGCGCGCGGGCTGGCGCAGATCAGAGGGTTCGTGGTCGAGGAGCCGGAGACCAACCTGGTGTTCTGCGACGTGTCGGCGACAGGGCGGACCGGCGAGTCGATCGCGGACGAGCTGCGCGAGCAGGGCGTCATGGTCTCGGTCATGGGACGCCACCGCCTGCGGCTGTGCACGCATCTCGACGTCACGGCCGCGCAGGTGCATGAAGCGGTCGCGGCCATGCGGACCGTGGCGGCATCCCCGGAAGCGGTGTCCATTACGTAGATAACACTTCGCGACTCTGTCGAGAGTCACTAGGGTGCGCGCCGAAGTGTCAAGGAGACAAACATTGAAGAAAATCCTTCTCGTCGCGACGGCAATGGCCGTGTTCGCAGCGGTGCCCCCCTCGGTTCACGCGCAGACTCCGCCCGCCGGCACCAGCGCGCCCGGGCTGCCGCAGTCCGCTCCCAATTTCCCGCCGAAATCCGCTTCCGTCACCGATGCGCCGGCTGCGACCGCGACGCCCACGAAGAAGCGTGCCAAGCGGATGTCGATGCAGCAACGTTTCGACGCCGCGAACACCACGCATGACGGGCACCTGACCCGGGCGCAGGCGGCGTCGGCCAATTGGGGCTATGTGACCAAGCATTTCGACGTCATGGACTCGACCCATAAAGGCTATGTCACGGTCGCCGACGTTCACGCCTACGGCTCAGCGGCCCGCGCCGCCCGGACGCAGCGCAAGGCGGCGACGCCGGCTTCCGCCACGACGCCGACCCCGGCTACCGTAGCCCCGGCCGTCACCCCGGCTCCGGCCGCGAAGTAAGCCCGTGACCGTGCGGCCCGCCCGAAGCGTGGCTGGCCGCACGTTCGGTGCCCAGGCATGACGGGCACCGAA
>CAXUHK010000055.1:6675-20313 GCA_964250775.1 uncultured Acetobacteraceae bacterium
GGACCGTTGAACGAGCGACGAAATCCAGGTTAGCGCTCGGCCGGTGGGGACGCCTCGACTCCCCGATGGTGCGGAATTGGTGGGCGGCACCGACCGGGCGCCCCCCCGCGACCGGCCCCCCGCCGCCGGGGGGGGGGCCCGCTGGTGGGGTCCCCCGGCTTGCCGGGCACCGTCGCCTGGGGAGTTCTGGGCACCGCCAAGATCGCCCGGACCAAGGTGATCCCGGCGATGCAGGCGGGGCGGTACAGTCGCGTCTCCGCCATCGCCTCGCGCGATCTCGCGTCAGCGCGGCGCGTCGCCACTGAACTCGGCATCGCACGCGCCCATGGCAGCTACGAGGCGCTGCTGGCCGATCCGGACATCGCGGCGGTCTACATCCCGTTGCCGAACCATCTGCATGTGCCGTGGACGCTACGGGCGATGGCGGCGGGCAAGCACGTGTTGTGCGAGAAGCCGATCGCCCTCACGGCGGAGCAAGCCGGCCAACTGACCGCCGAGCGTCGGCGCACCGGCTTGGTGGTGGCCGAGGCGTTCATGGTGCGCGACACGCCATGGTGGCAGCGGGTCCGTTCGCTCTGCCGCGATGGCACGCTGGGCGAGGTGCGCGCCATCCAGACCTTCTTCAGCTACTACAACGTCGATCCGGCCAACGTCCGCAACCAGGCCGGCATCGGCGGCGGCGCGTTGCTCGATATCGGCTGCTACGCGATCGCCACCGCGCGCTACCTGTTCGGATCCGAACCGAGCTGGGTCAGCGCGCGCGTGGACCTCGACCCTGGTTTCGGCATCGACCGGCAGACCAGTGCGCTGCTCGCTTTTCCCGGCGGCCATCTGACTTTCACCTGCTCGACGCAGTTGGCGCCGTTCCAGCGCGTCACGGTGGTCGGCGGCAAGGCGCGGGTCGACGTGCTGATCCCGTTCAACGCGCCGCCCGATACGCCCTGCCGCATCGTCATCGACGATGGGAGCGACCTGTCCGGCGGCAGCGGCCGGGTCGAGACCTTCCCGATCACGGATCAATACACCTCGCAGGGTGACGCGGTATCGCAAGCGATCCTCGAACACCGCCAGGTCGAGTTCCCGGTCGAGGACGCCGTCGCCAACATGCGGGTCATCGACGCGGTGTTCGCCGCGGGCAGGACCGGCGTTCCCGTCCCGCTCTGAGGCGAGCCTACCCTGGTGGCGGAGTGGCCTTCGCCGCCAGCAGCTCCAGCGCCCGCGACACGGTCTGCCGGCGCACCGCCGCCCGGTCGCCGGGGAACACCTGCATCACGCAGCTCGCCTTCGCGCCACGCGCGGCGAGGCCGAACCACACCAGGCCCACCGGCTTCTCGGCGCTGCCGCCGCCCGGCCCGGCGATCCCTGTGACCGAGACCGCGAGGTCGGCCGCCGACCTTGCCAGGGCTCCCACCGCCATGGCGTTGGCGACTTCCGAGCTGACCGCGCCCAGCCGCCCGATCAGGGCCGGAGGGACGCCCAGCATCTCGGTCTTGGCGGCGTTGGAGTAGGTGACGAAGCCGCGGTCGACCACCTCGCTGCTGCCGGCGATGGCGGTCAGGGTGGCGGCGATCAGGCCGCCAGTGCAGCTCTCCGCGGTCACGACCCGCAGGCCGCCGGCCCGGCAGAGCGCCAGCAGGTGCTCGGCCGCGCCCAGCACGGCGGTATCGATCAACATCTCGCCCACATCCTGGAACCCACTGTCACTTCGGCCTGGCTTCGATCCGGTTGCTGCGAATGGCGTCGCAGAAGCCGCGCCAATCCTGTTCGGTCTGCACGGCGTAGCCGCAGGCGAACTCCGCGACCGCCGCGTCGAACGCCTCGCCTTCGCCGAGGTAGCCGGCGATGCGCGCCGAGTCGGCGGTGCGGGCGTGCGCCCGTGCCAGGGTGCGGCCGCAAAGCTGCGCGTAGAACCGCAGGGCGTCACCCTCGATTTGCTCGCCCACCGCCGCCAGGCGGGAGTCTTTCAACTGGCGGACGTAGAAATGCCGTTCCTCCGGCGCGTCGTAGGCCCATCCCAGGAACACGTCGGCACTGGCCTGCATCATGCGTTGGCCAACCACCACGCGGCGGCCATGGTGGGCAAATACGCTGGCGCCAGCGTACGGTTCCAACACGGAACGCCGCGCCTCCTTAAGTTGCAGCAACAACGTATGGTCGTCGGCGTCGGCGAACAGGCCGATGGCGCAGAACGTGCCGACGCTGCCGACACCCACCGCCTTGAACGCCAGTAGCGCCGCAGCAGGGCCAGTCGCTCGGGCTCCAGGCTGGCGTGGTAGGCGGCGAAGGCGCCGCGCGCCAGCTCCTCCTCGGCTCCGAGCCGGAACACCGCCGGAGGACGCTCCGGCAGTCCCAGCCTGGCGCCGTCGCGCGCCACCAGGCCGCGCCAGGCGTCCTCCCGGCCCAGTTCCATCACCTGCGCCAACCGATGCCGCTCGCGCCGCCGCACGTCGCGCGCGCCGACGCCCTCGATGGCGTGCTCCAGGTCGATGCGGCTGCGCCATGCGGGCAACGGCGGGAGCTGCGCCAACTCATCGATCTGCAGGCGGTAGGCCCGCGCCGCCCGCCGCGCCAGGGCGCGCGCCGCCCGGCCGGGCAGCTTGCGCGTGCCCGCGGCGACCACCAGGCTGGCGGCCAGCCGCTTCAGGTCCCACTCGAACGGCGCCGGCAGCGTCTCGTCGAAATCGTTGACGTCGAACACCGGCGCCGCTTCCGGGGTCAAATGCGCGCCGAAGTTCATCAGGTGCGCGTCGCCGCAGGACTGGGCCAGGAGCGAGGTCGAGGCCGTGGCCCCGAAATCGGCCGCCATTACCGCCGCCGCGCCGCGCAGGAAGGCGAACGGGTCGGCCCGCATCCGCTCGTAGCGCAGCGGCAGCAGGGCGGCGATCCGCCCGCGGTCCGCCTCGATCAGTTGCTCGACCACATCGCGACGGTCCGGTGCGGGCTTCCAGACGGCGTGCGCGTCGCGCGGCAGGCGGCTGCGGTCGTCGCGGCCAAGTCCCCGCCGTTCCTGGGCGGTCAGCAGGGCAGGCGTCGGATTCACCGGCTCAGGCTAACCCGACCGCCCCATGCCGTCGAGCATACCCGGCAGCCGGCAGTGTCTCAGTTTGAAGGGTGGCAAGCAGTCCGACCGCTCTCGTGGAAACGAAGGAGGGCAGCCGCACAGTTGAGCTTCCATTCCTCCCGTGACAGGCCCATCACGCTGGGCATGGCCATGACCTCGCCCTTGCCGCTCCGGATCGCCGTGCTTGGGGCCGGAAACATCGGCAGCACGTTCGCCTTCCAACTTGCCCGCGTCGGCCACCATGATGTCACCGTCATCGCGCGGCCAGGCTCCGTACGGCTGGATCAGTTGCGACGCGACCAAGCGATCGTCAACGTCAAGGGCGAGCGGGCAAGCGTCCGTGTGGCCGACACGCTCGACGGGCAAACGCCGCACGACCTCGTGATCGTCACGCTCCTGGCCCACCAAGTGGACGCGGTGCTGCCGGCCTTGCAGCGCAGCGCGGCCACCTGCATCCAGTTCATGTTCAACACCTTCGATCCGGAGCGACTGCAAGAGGCGGTCGGCGCCGAGCGTTGCGCTTTCGGCATGAACTTTGTCCAAGCGACCTTGAACGGAGACGGCAAGCTCAAGGCGACCATTGGTGCTGGTGGCCAGAAGACCCTCATGGACCGGCAACGCTGGGTTGACGTGTTCAACGCCGCGGGACTGCCCGCCGCCATCGAACGCGACATGCCTCTCTGGCTTCGCTGCCACGTTCCGCTGTGTGTTGCGTTCGAAAGCGTGTCGGTGGCTGGCGTACGGCGCGGAGGCGGCGCGTCGTGGCGAGAAGCGCTCGTTCTGGCGCGCGGCGTCCAGGCAAGCTTCAAATTGATCGAAGGGCTTGGCCATCCAGTCTATCCCAGGACGAAGAAGCTGATGGACCGTTCCCCGGCATCGGCGGTGGCCGCCATGCTCTGGTCCATGTCGCGCGTCCGGTCGTTCCGCGAGTTGCTGGCGACGGGCAAGGCTGAGTGCGTCGCCTTGGTGGACGCCATGGTGGCGGCCGCGCCGCTCGCGAAAGGGCCTGTCGCCGTGTCCGATATACAAGCGATGAGGCCGCCGTAGCGAGCCGTTCCGGAATGCCGCGATCTTGCGGCTTCAGTCCGTTGCCGGGCTATGCAGCAGATGCGCGTGGGCGGAAGTTGCCGACCAGAACGCCGTGTTCGGCCGCTTCCGGCGAGAGGCGTTCGACGGCTTAGCGGTCGACTTTGGGTCGGCACCATTCATTCAAACTGAGACACTACCCGGCAGCGCCCAGCGGAGGGCCACGATGCAACAAGCGGCGAGGCCGCCCGCCACTAGATCGTCGCCCATGACGGCCCACGCGCCATGGCGACGGTCGACCCAGCCGACCGGCCCCGGCTTGGCGATGTCGAACAAGCGGAACAGGGCGAACGCCAGGAGGCAGCCGATCGCCCCGGGCCCGGGCAGCGCCAGCATCGCGACCCACTGCCCGGCGAACTCGTCGACCACCACCCAGCCGGGGTCGCCGGCGCCGCCCGCCCGCTTGATGGACCACACGCCCACGGGGACAACCAACGCGACCGCCAACGCCAGCGCCAGCGCGTGATAGGGTCCGCACAGCAGCGCGCGGCCGAACAGCACGGCGGCGGCCGAGCCCAGCGTTCCCGGCGCCAACGGCGCGAAGCCGATGCCGCCGCCGCTGGCGACCGCGTGCGCGGGGCTGCTCAGGCGTGGGCGGCCGGCCAGCGGAGCACCGGATGCGGCAGCCTCTCGTCCAGCTTGGCGCGGTAGACGACGAGGTTCTCGATCACCCGCTGCACGTAGTTCCGGGTCTCGCTGAACGGCACCAGCTCGATCCAGTCCAGCATGTCGCCACCGGGTTGGCGCGGGTCGCCGTTGGCGCTCAGCCACTCGTCGGCGCGGGTCGGCCCGGCGTTGTACGCCGCGACGGCCAGCGCCTCGGCGCCGCCGTACCGGTCGAGCACCCCATGCAGCGCGGCGCAGCCCACCGCCAGGTTGTAGGCCGGGCGGCACGTCGGCGGCCACCGGCCACCCGGTTTCGAGCAGCACGGCGCCGTCGCGCCCGGCCAGGCGGGCCAGGGCCACCGCCGTCTCCGGCAACCCAAAGCCGTTGGCCAATTGCGCCGCAAGCGCCAAGTTGGCCGGCTCCGGCGCCGCCTCCGCGATCTGCAGCAGGAACGCCGCCGCGCGCCGCTTCTCGCCCCACGCCACCAGCATGGCGCTGGCGCGCACCAGTTCCCGCGTCGCGAACCCGGCGGCCTGCGCCTGGCTCGCGGCTGGATCGCGGCTGGCCCGGATGCGGGCATCGAGCGCCACCGGATTGGCGTCGAGAGCGAGGGTGGCGAGCTGGCCGTAGTAAGTGCTTGGCCAAGCCGCGGCGGCGGCGTCCGCCCGGGTCACGCAACCCGCGGCGCCGGCCGCCGCCGCCGCGCGTGCCTGCCAATACTGCCCCCGTGCCAGCGTGATCGCCGAAGACGAGACCCGCGCCAGGAGGCGGAACTGCGCCGCCGCGCGCCTCGGGTCGGCCAGTCGCCGCAGCGCTACCCAGCCCGCCAGGAACGCCGCCTCGGCCACCTGTTCCGGGGCGATCTGCGCGGCCCCGGCGGCCAGCGCGTAGGCCGCTTCGGCATCGCCGTCGCGCAGCCGCCGGCGCGCCAGGATGTTGCGCTCGGTCCAGAACGCCGGCAAGCGCGCCGCGGCGACGGCGTGTTCGGCGGCGCCGTCCTCCGCCCGCCACAGCGCCGCCGCTTCCGCGTCGTGGCCGCCCCGCCGCAGCCAGCGCGCCTGTTCCAACAGCATCGCGGGCTTCGCGCGCTCGACCGGGCCGAGTGCCGCGAGCAGGCTGGCCGCGCGTGGCTCGTCGTGGCGCAGGGCGAGGCGGGCCTCGGCCCGGAGTCGGTCGCCGGGGTCGAGCCGCGGGAGCTGCGCCGCCGCGTCCGCGCCGTCCCCCATCAATCGGTCGAAACGTTGCCAGTGGTCCGCCTCGGCCAGGCGCGGCGCCCACCGGCGCAGGAACTCCGCCTCGGCGTTCCGGTCCGGGACCAGCAGCAGCCAGGCCGCGCGCGCCGCCGCGGTGGCCGCGGCGTCGAGGCCCTGGCGCAGGTCGGCCTGCGCGCAGCGCTCCAGCGCCGGCGCGGATTGCGCCCGTCCGCACAGCGGCAATGCGGCCATGTCGTCGGGTTCCGCCGCGAGCGCCTCGTCGCGGCGGCGGGCCAGCGCCGCCTGCTGCGGCCAGTCCGGGTTCGCCGCCATGAAGGCCGCGATCTCAGAGGCATTGGCGCCAGACGGCGAGAGCAGCCGGAAATACGCGACCAGCTTGCCGGCCAGCGGGTCGGGCAGGCCGGCGGCCATCGCGGCGGCCTCGGACCAGCGATCCGCCCGCACCAGGGCCATAAGCTGGTTCGCCCGCGCCGGGCCACTCGACAGGGTGGCGAGCAGGAAGAGGAGTGCCGCGCGCAGCATGGCGTCCTTGTAGCCTCGCTCCGCCCGAGACGTCACCTTGCGGCGTTACCCCCGCGCGCCTAGCTTGCGCCGCTGGTCGCCCCGCTGTTCGCCAGGATGGGGTCGGGAGGATCGGCATGTTCAAGGGTTCGCTCGTCGCACTCATCACCCCGATGCGGCCAGACGGCGCGGTGGACGAGGCGGCGCTGGAGCGGTTCGTCGACTGGCAGGTCGCCGAGGGAACGCACGGCTTGGTCCCGGTCGGCACCACCGGCGAGTCGCCGACGCTTAGCCATGACGAGCACAAGCGGGTGGTGGAGATCACCATCGCCACCGCCGCCGGCCGGGTGCCGGTGATCGCCGGTGCCGGGTCGAACAGCACTGGCGAGGCGATCGCGCTCGCGCGCCATGCCAAGGCGGCCGGCGCCGACGCGGCTCTGGTGGTCACGCCGTACTACAACCGGCCGACGCAAGAGGGCCTGTTCCAGCATTTCACCGCCGTGGCTGACGCCGGCGAGCTGCCGATCATCATCTACAACATCCCTGGCCGCAGCGCCGTCGACATGAGCGTCGAGACCATGGCGCGGCTCGCCCAGCACCCGAACATCGTGGGCGTCAAGGACGCGACGGCGAACCTCGCGCGCCCGCTGCACACCCGCGCCGCCTGCGGCCCCGGTTTCGTCAACCTGTCCGGCGAGGACCACACGGCGATCGCCTTCCTGGCCTCGGGCGGCGAGGGCTGCATCAGCGTCACGGCCAACGTGGCGCCCCGTCTGTGCAGCCGGATGCAGGCGGCCTGGCGCGACGGGCAGGTGCCGGACGCCATGGCGATCCAGGACCGGCTGCTGCCGCTGCATGACGCGCTGTTCTGCGAGAGCAGCCCCGGCCCGGTGAAGCACGCGGCCAGCCTGCTCGGCCATTGCGGGGAGTTCTGCCGCCTGCCGCTGGTCCCGGTGGCGGAGGCGACGCGGACGCGGGTGCGCGCGGCGCTGGTCGGGCTCGGCCTGCTGAACTGACCCATGGCCGACAGCAAGACGAAATCCAAGTCCGGCCTGATCTCGCACGGCATCGCGGCGCAGAACCGCAAGGCGCGCTACGACTACACGATCAAGGAGACGGTGGAGGCGGGGTTGGTCCTGAAAGGGCCGGAGGTGAAGAGCCTGCGCCACGGCCGCGCCACGCTGACCGAGGCCTGGGCCGGCGAGCGCGATGGCGAGATGTTCCTGTTCAACGCCTACATCCCCGAGTACCAGGGCGGCGTGCTGAGCCGGTTCGAGCCGCGCGCGCCGCGCAAGCTGCTGCTCGGGCACAAGCAGATCGACAAGCTGCTGGGCGCCGTGGCGCGGCAGGGCTCGACGCTGGTGCCGCTGCAGATCCACTTCAACGACCGCGGCTTGGCCAAGGTGCTGCTGGGCGTGGGCGAGGGGCGCAAGAAGTCCGACAAGCGCGCGGCGGTGGCGGCGCGCGACTGGCAGCGCGACAAGGCGAGGCTCATGCGTGACCGGGGCTGAACCGGGTTCAGCCTTCGGTGGCGGCGAGCCGCGCCCGCATGTCGGCGGCGGGCAAGGCCGTGCCGAACAGCGCGCCTTGGGCCTCGTCGCAGCCGAACGCGTGCAACAGGTTCGCTTGCTGCGTCTCGCCCACCCCGTCCGCCGACACCACCAGGTCGAGCGCGTGGCCGGCGGCGATCAGCGTGCGCAGCAGCGCCGTCTCCTGGCCGGGGGCGGAGAGGGCGCGGGTCAGTGACTGATCGAGCTTCACCACGGTGAGCGGCAGGCGGTATAGAACGGCGAGGCTGATGAGCCCGGTGCCGAAGCGGTCCAGCGCCACGCCCACGCCCAGATCTCGGATCGCCGAGAGCAGCAGCAACGTGTCGACGCTGAGGTCGAGCAGCGCCTTCTCGGTCAAGTTCACCTCCAGCAACTCGGGATCGAGGCCGGACTCGTCCAGCGCTGCCGCGATCTGTTCGAGCAGCGTGCCGCCGACGAGCTGACAGCCGGAGACCGGCACAGATATCCCACAGCGACGGTCCCACGCGGCCGCCTCGACGCAGGCGGTCCTCAACACCCAGCCGCCGAGGTCGGGGCCGCCGCCGAGCGAGCCACCTTGCGGGTCGCGCCAGCGCAGCGCCGTCTCAGCCACGCTCTGGCGGCCGGTGGCCAGCGCCACCCGTGGCCGGTAGTGCAACCGTAGGTCGCCGCCGATCACGGCGCGGGTCAGGCCGCGTTGCTGCCGGCGGTGCCGCGCCGCCACGGCGCGGGCACGGCCGGCCGGTGCTTCGCCGAACATGGGACCGGACGGTTCCGGCATCGCCGAGAAGTCGAACATGGTGCGTGTCATCCAATGAGGCCGGTCTCAAAATCGGCCACAAAGGTGAACAGGCGATTACGATCCGTCTCAAAATTTCGCCGCAGTCGCCAGCGTGTAGCGCCAGGCCGAGGCCGGCGACGAGGGTATCACCGAGCCCATCTGCAGCGGGTTGGCGACCCACCGCCGAAAGAACATCCACGGGTTCGCGACCTCCGAACCGCCCGACGGACTGTACTGGGACGCCTTTGGCATTGTCATTGTAGTGTCACCACGGCTACGGACACGCGGAATACTACAGCAGCCCTGATGTACGATAAACCATGCAACGATCACGTAGCAAAAAGCCGCGCCCGCCTAATGACGGACGCGGCTGTGGTGGACCGGCAGCGACGGGTGAGATGCTATTTGATCTTGGCTTCCTTGAACACGACGTGCTTGCGCGCCACCGGGTCGTACTTGCTGAATTCCATCTTGCCGGTCTGCGCGCGGGCGTTCTTTTTGGTTACGTAGAAATAGCCGGTATCGGCAGTCGACACGAGCTTGATCTGAACGGTGTTCGTCTTGGCCATGGTGCGGTCCTCTGAGCTGTGCGCCGTCATCGCGCATCGCGGCGGCCGGCGTCAAGGTGCGGCAGGCCCGATCAACGCCGCTGCGGCGACCGCCTGCGGGGCGGCTTGCCAGCGCCCTGCATGATCTGGAACAGCAGGCCGCCGGTCACGGGGGTGGCTTCGGCCAGGCGCACCTCCACGTCCTGCGCCAAGCGGAACGCGACGCCGGTGCGCCGCCCGGTCAGGGTCTGTGCCGCCTCGTCGTGCTGCCAGAAGTCGTCGGGGAGTTGCGACACCGGCACCAGGCCGCTGGCGCCGCTGCCCGCGACCGTGACGAACAGGCCGAACCGCGTGACACCCGAGATGCGCGCCTCGAAGTGCCGCCCGACCTTGTCGGCCATGAACGCCGCGAGGTAGCGGTCGATGGCGTCGCGCTCGGCCAGCGCGGCACGTCGCTCGGTCGCGGTGATGTGCTCGGCGGTGTCGGGGAAGCGGGCCGCCGCGTCGGGGTCGAGGCCGCCGTCGCCGAGCTTGAGGCCGCGGATCAGGGCGCGATGCACCAGCAGGTCGGCATAGCGGCGGATCGGGCTGGTGAAATGCGCGTAGCGGGCCAGCGACAGGCCGAAATGGCCGAGGTTGTCGGGGCTGTAGCTGGCCTGCGACTGGCTGCGCAGCATGACTTCGTTGACCAGCGCCGCGTGCTCGGTCCCGGCCACCAGCCGCAGCACCCGGTCGAGGTCGCGCGGGTGCAGCGCGTTGCCGGGCGGCAGCGAGATGCCGAACTGGCGCAGGAACTGGCGCAAATTCTCCAGTTTCTCGTCCGACGGCGGAGGGTGGACGCGGTACATGCACGGCTGCGCCAGCCGCTCCAGCTCCTCGGCGGCGCAGACGTTGGCCAGCACCATGAACTCCTCGATCAGCCGATGGCTGTCGAGGCGCGGGCGCGGCGCCACCGCCGCGACCTGCCCCGCCTCGTCCAGCGTCACGCGGCGCTCGGGCAGGTCGAGGTCGAGCGTGCCACGGGCGACGCGCGCCGAGAGCAGCGTGCGGAACGCCGCGTAAAGTGCCGGGATCGGCAGGTCCGGCCTGTCGGCGCTGGCGTCGTGCGCCTCCTGGACCTCAGTGTAGGTCAGCCGCGCGGCGCTGCGCATGACGCCGCGGCCGAAGCGGTGCGCGGTCTTGCGGCCGTCGCGGTCGACCGTCATCTCTACGAACAGGCAGCCGCGATCCTCGCCCGGCCGCAGGCTGCACCAGCCGTTCGACAGCGCCTCGGGCAGCATCGGCACCACGCGGTCGGGGAAGTAGCAGGAATTGCCGCGCTTCCAAGCCTCGCGGTCGAGCGCCGACCCGGCGCGGACGTAGTGCGACACGTCGGCGATGGCGACGACCAGCCGGAACCCGGACTCGCTCGGCTCGGCGTACACCGCGTCGTCGAAGTCGCGGGCGTCCTCGCCGTCGATCGTGACCAGGGCCACGTCGCGCAGGTCGGTGCGGCCGTCCGGCCCGACGCCTCTGGCGCGCCCGGCATCCGTCAACGCCTGCTCCGGGAACTCGGTCGGGATGTCGTGGGTGTGGATGACGACCAGGCTCACCGAACGCGCGTCGCCGCTGTGGCCCAGCCGCTCGGTGATCCGCGCCGGCTTGAGGCCGAAGCCGGAGCCGGGCAGGGGGGCCGCCAGCACGATCTCGCCGTCCTCGGCATCGCCCGCCTCGCCGGCGGGCACCACCCATTCGGCCTTGGCGCGGCGGTCGGTGGGCGCGATGCGGCCGGGGTCGCCCGGCTGCTTGCCGGCACGATAGACGCCGAGCACCCGGCCGGGCGCCTCGGTCAGGCGCTTCAACGTGCGGCCCTCGAACCGCCCCGGCCCGATCGGCCGCAGCCGCGCCAGCACCCGCTCGCCGGGCGCCAGCGCCGCCTGGCCGCGCGGCTGCGCCGCCATCAGCACCATCGGCGGCGGGCCGGAGCGGTCCCACTCCACCGGGCGGGCAATCGCCTCGCCGTCGGGATCGGTGCCGGTCACTTGCACCACCGTCGCGTCGGGCAGGCGGCCGGGCGGCTGGAAGCGGCGATGCCCGGCCGGGGCCACGTCGCCGCGCTCGGCCAACGCCTTCAGCACTCCGCGCAGCTCGACGCGCTGGTCGGGGCCGAGCTTGAACTCGCGGGTGATCTCGCGCTTGCCGACGCGGCCGGGCGACTCCTTGATGAAGCGGAGGATCGCCTCGCGGCTGGGCAGCGGCGCCGGCGGCTCGGAGGGTTTGCGCGCCACCTCAGGCCGTGGCGTTCGCGCGCGACTTGGTCGGCGGCCGCTTCTTGGCGCCAACCTTCCTCGCGGCGGCCTTTTTCTTCGCGCCCTTCTTCGCGCCGGCCTTCTTCTCGGCCGGCTTTGCCGCCGGCTTGGCGGCAGCCGCCTTCGCCGGGGCCGCCTTGCGCGCGGGCTTGCCGTTGCGTCCCTTCTTGACCAGCACCTTGCCCCGCTCGGCCAGCAGCGCCACCGCGTCGTCCAGCGTCACATCGTCCATCGGCACGTCGCGCGGCAAGGTCACGACCTTGTTGCCGTGCTGCGCGTAGGGGCCGAAGCGGCCCTTGCGCACCAGCACCGGCTCGCCGCCCGACGGGTGCGGCCCCAGCGTGCGCACGCTGGCGAGCTTGGTCGCCAGCACGTCGACGGCGCGGTTGAGGCCCACCGCCAGCACATCGTCGTCGCGGTCGAGCGAGGCGAAGATGGCGCCCATCTTGACGAACGGCCCGAACCGCCCGATCCCGGCCTCGATCGGCTCGCGCGTCTCGGGATGGACGCCGACGATGCGCGGCAACGACAGCAAGCCCAGCGCCTGCTCCAGCGTCACCGTACCACCATCGACGCCGCGCGGCAGCGAGGTCCGGCGCGGTCGGGCCTTGCTGTCGGGCACCTGTTCGCCCTGTTGCACGTAGACGCCGTACGGGCCACGGCGGACAGTGACGTCCTCGCCGGTCTCGGGGTGGTGGCCGAGCGTGCGCAGCCCCTCCTTCAACGTGTCGCTGTCGCCTTCGGCCGCCTCGATCGCCAGGCGCCTCGTGTATTGGCACTCCGGGTAGTTGGAGCAGCCGATGAAGCTGCCGTGCCGTCCGAGCTTGAGGCCGAGCCGGCCGGCATGGCACGCTGGACAGCCGCGCGGGTCGGCGCCGTCGTCGCGCGCCGGGAAGAAGTGCTCGCCGAGGTCCTGGTCCAACGCCGCGATCACGTCGCCGATCTTGAGCTCGCGGGTCTGCTCGATGGCGCGGCTGAACTGCTCCCAGAACGCGCGCATCACCTCGCGCCACTCGGCCCTGCCGCCGGAGATGTCGTCGAGCTGCTCTTCCAGCGCGGCGGTGAAGCCGGTGTCGACATAGCGCTCGAAGAAGCTGGTCAGGAACGCGGTGACGAGGCGGCCACGGTCCTCCGGGATGAAGCGCCGGCTCTCCAGCCGCACGTACTCGCGCTTGGTCAGCACCGACAGGATGCTGGCGTAGGTCGAGGGCCGGCCGATGCCCAGCTCCTCCATCTTCTTGACCAGGCTGGCCTCGGAAAAGCGCGGCGGCGGCTGGGTGAAGTGCTGCGTCGCCGCGACCTTGCCGTGACCCAGCGGGTCGCGCTCGGCCATCGGCGGCAACATGCGCTCGTCGTCCTCGTCCGCCGCGTCGTCGCGGCCCTCGCGGTACAGCTTGAGGTAGCCGTCGAAGGCGATGATCGAGCCGTTGGAGCGCAGCCTTGGGCCGTTCGGGCGGGCAGGGTCGGCGATCTCGACCATGACCTGATCGAGCTCGGCGGACTGCATCTGGCTCGCCACCGCGCGCTTCCACACCAGCTCGTAGAGCCGGCGCTGCTCCGGGTCGAGGTAGCGCGCGACGGATGCGGGGGTGCGCGCCACGTCGGTCGGACGCACCGCCTCGTGCGCCTCCTGGGCGTTCTTGGCGCGCGCCTGGTACAGCCGCGGGGCGGTCGGCAGGTAGCGCGTGCCATAGGCCTCGCCGACATGCTCACGGATCGCGGCGATCGCCTCGGCCGCCATCTGCACGCCGTCGGTGCGCATGTAGGTGATGAGGCCGGTGGCGTCGCCGTCGATGTCGACGCCCTCGTACAGCCCCTGCGCCAGGCGCATGGTCTGCTGCGCGCCGAAACCGAGCTTGCGCGACGCCTCCTGCTGCAAGGTCGAGGTGGTGAACGGCGCGGCCGGGTTGCGCTTGACCCGCTTGCGCTCGACCGAGGCGACGGCGTAGCCGCCAGCCTCGACCGCCGCCTTCCCCCCCCCCCCCCCCCGCCCCCGGGGGGGGGGGGGGGGGGGGGGGGGGGG
>CAXUHK010000055.1:20323-22665 GCA_964250775.1 uncultured Acetobacteraceae bacterium
GTGGCGCTTGCCCCGCTGGCGCGCGCCCGCGGCGACGGCGTAGCCGCCCGCCGCGACCGCCGCCTCCGCCGCCGCGGCGCAGGCCGCGTCGGCGAGGTCGAACTGGTCGAGGCGGCGGCCGTCCAGATGGGTCAGCCGGCCGGTGAACGGGGCGCCGGCGGGGGTGGTGAACGGCACCTCGATGGTCCAGTACTCGCGCGGCTTGAACACCTCGATCTCGGCCTCGCGCTCGCTGATGAGGCGCAGCGCCACCGACTGCACCCGCCCGGCGCTCTTGCTGCCCGGCAGCTTGCGCCACAGCACCGGCGACAGCGTGAAGCCCACCAGGTAGTCGAGCGCGCGGCGCGCCAGGTAGGCCTCGATCAGCGGCTGGTCGAGGTCGCGCGGGTTGGCCATCGCGGTGCGCACCGCGTTGCGGGTGATCTCGTTGAAGGTGACGCGGTGGACCGTGACGCCCTTGAGCAGCCGCTTCTCGTCGAGCATGGCGCGCACGTGCCAGCTGATCGCCTCGCCCTCGCGGTCCGGGTCGGTCGCCAAATAGAGGGCGTCGGCGCCCTTGAGCGCCTTCGCGATGGCGGCGATCTGCTTGTTGCCGCGCTCGTCGGCGGCCCAGTCCATCGCGAAATCCTCGTCCGGCCGCACGCTGCCGTCCTTGGGCGGCAGGTCGCGCACGTGGCCGAAGCTCGCCAGCACGGTGAACCCGTCGCCGAGGTATTTGTTGATGGTCTTGGCTTTGGCGGGCGATTCGACGACAACGACGTCGGTCATGGCATCCTATCAGCGGGCGCCCACGGCGCTCGGTTGCAGCAGCGCCACCCGGTTGCCGGGCAGGTTTTCGGTGAGGCCGTTCAGCTCCAGTTCGATGAGCGCCGAGACGACCGCGGCGGCCGAGAACTGGCAGTCGCGGATCAGGTCGTCAACCGTGGCGGGGGCGGGGCCTAGCAGGTCGAGCACCCGGCCGCGCACCGTATCGGGCGATCCGGAATCGCTATCGGCGTCCAGATGGAAGTCCGGTGCATGTTCCGCAAGCCCGGCCACCCGGCCAGCCCGCCTGAACAAGGGCGCCCGGGCGATGCCCTCGTGGCGCGGGTCGTCGGTCAGGTTGTCCACGATGTCGGCCAGCCCCTCGGTCAGCGTGGCGCCCTGGCGGATCAGGTCGTTGGCGCCGCGGCAGCGCGGGTCGAGCGGCGAGCCGGGGACGGCGAACAGGTCGCGCCCGGTCTCCTGCGCCAGCCGCGCGGTGATCAGGCTGCCGGAGCGCGCCGCCGCCTCGACCACCACGACGCCCAGCGACAGCCCGGCGATCAGGCGGTTGCGGCGGGGGAAGTGGCGCGCCTGCGGCACGGTGCCGAGCGGCATCTCGGAGACCACCGCACCCTGTTCGGCGATGCGCGCCTGCAGCTTCGCGTGCTCGGCCGGGTACGGGCGGTCGAGCCCGCCGGCGACGCAGGCGATGGTGCATCCGCCGGCGATGGCGCCGTCATGCGCCGCCGCGTCGACGCCGCGCGCCATGCCGGAGACGACGGCGAACCCGGCCTCGGCCAGTTCCCGCGCCAGTTGGCGGGCCATGTGGCGGCCGTTCAGGCTGGCGTTGCGGCTGCCGACGATGCCGACGCCGCGTGGCGTCAGCGCCGCCACGTCGCCCTGCAGCGCCAGCGCCGGCGGCGCGTCGTCCAGCAGCGCCAGCAGATGCGGATAGTCCGGCCGGCCCAGGAACAGCATCCTGGCGCCGATCCGGGCCAACCCGTCCAGCTCGCGCTCGGCGGCCTCGGCCGACGGGATCGCGGGGGTCCTGCGGGCCAGCCCGGGGAGTGCCTCGAGCGCCGCGCCGGCGCTGCCGAAGCGCAGCAGCAGGCGGCGGAACAGCACCGGCCCCACGCCCTCGGCGCGGGTCAGGCGCAGCCGGTCGATGTCGTCGGCACTCACCTCAGCGGCCGATCCGCGGCTCGGTGCCGGCCAGCAGGCGACGCAGGTTGGCCTCGTGGCGCACCCACACCAGCACCGCGACCGCCAGCGCCAACGCCACGCCGGTGGGCGGCGAGCCGGTGGCCCAGGCGAGCGGCGGCGCGCAGGCGAAGGCGGTCAACGCCCCGGCCGAGGACAGCCGCGTGGCGGCGGCCACCGCGAGCCATACCGCCCCCGCCGCGAGGCCGGCGAACGGGTTGGCCGCGATCAGCACGCCGAAGCCGGTCGCGACCCCCTTGCCGCCGCGGAAGCGGAGCCAGGCCGGGAACAGGTGCCCGAGCACCGCCGCCAGCCCGCCGACCCGCGCGCCCGGCGCGCCCCCCGCCCCCAGCCCGCCCAGGACGGCCGCCGCACCCTTGATCCCGTCCCGCCGCACG
>CAXUHK010000056.1:0-22070 GCA_964250775.1 uncultured Acetobacteraceae bacterium
GGGCAGGGCCGGGCGGCTCGCTCGGCGTGTGCAAGGCGCGCAGCGCCGCGCCGAACGCCGGCCAGCCCTCGCGCCGCAGCAGCGCCGCATCGTGCCATTCCGGCAGCTCGGGCAGCGCCTGCAACGCGGCGGTCATGGCGCGGCGCACCTGGCCGGGGAACAGGCCGGCGGTCAGCGGCCATACCGGCTCCACCGACGGGAACTCGGCCTCGCGGCTGATCGGGACCAGGTGCTCCGGATGCGCCATCTGCCGCCGGTCGTCGAACTTGCCCGACACCAGCACCCGGCCGCCGACCGGCAGCCGGTCGCGCGGAAGGGTGCGGAAGAACACCAGTTCCGCGAAGCCGGAGCCGTCGCTGACGATCACCTTGCTTGGCTGGCGCGCATTGCCCGGCGGCTCGATGCGCAGTACCTCGACCTCGACCGTCGCAACCTCGCCGGGCAGCGCGTCGGCCAGGCGGGTGCGGGCGCGGCGGTCGACATGGCCTTCCGGCAGGTGGAACAGCCGGTCGATGACGCGCGCGCCGGCGGCGGCGCGCGCCAGCAGCTTGGCGGTGGCGGCGCCGACGCCGCGCAGGCTGGTCAGGGGCGCCATCAGCGGCGCGAGGCGGTCGTGCTCCACGGGCTGACACTGAACAGGCCCGCCGCTATATGACAACCCACATGACCGAAACCCGCCGCCGCCGCCGCCTGCTGTTCCGCGCCACGCATCGCGGCACCCAAGAGACCGACCTGCTGATCGGCGGCTACGTCGAGGCCCGGCTGGGCAGCCTGACCGAGGCCGACATGGACGCCTTGGAGGAGGTCATGGAGCTGCCCGACGCCGATCTCGCCGATTGGCTGACCGGCCGCCGGCCGATCCCGCCCGAGGCGGATTCGCCGATGCTGCAAGCCATGTTCGCCGCTGCCCGGCGATGACCGCCGCCACCGTCTACAACGCCCCCGAGGGCTGGGACGCGGTGCTGCTGGCCCGCCGCGCCCAGGAACACGCCGGCGGCACGCTGCTGCATGTGGCGCGCGACGACATCCGGCTGTCGCGCCTGGCCGAGGGGTTGCGCTTCTTCGCGCCGGGTTGCGAGCTGGTGCGCTTCCCGGCCTGGGACTGCCTGCCGTACGACCGCGTCTCGCCCAACCCCGAACTGGTCAGCGAGCGCATCGCGAGCCTGGCGCGGCTGCTGGAGCCGGCCGGGCAGCCGCGCATCGTGCTGACCACGGTGAACGCGCTGGTGCAGCGCCTACCGCCGCGCCACGTGTTCCGCGACAGCAGCCGAACGCTGGCGGTCAACGCCACGGTGCCGACCGACGACCTCGCGCGCTTCCTGGAGGCCAACGGCTACGGCCGCGCCGGCACCGTCATGGAGCCGGGCGAGTACGCGGTGCGCGGCGGCATCATCGACATCTTCGCCGCCGGCCAAGCCGAGCCGGTGCGGCTCGACCTGTTCGGCGACACTATCGAGAGCATCCGCCGCTTCGACCCGACCACGCAGCGCAGCGGCGCCAAGCTCGACCGGCTGGTGCTACGCCCGGTCAGCGAAGTGTTCCTCGACCCCGCCAGCATCGGCCGCTTCCGCACCGGCTGGCGCGAGTTGTTCAGCCAGGAGGCGACGACCGACCCGCTCTACCTCTCGATCAGCGACGGCCGCCGGCATCCGGGCATGGAGCATTGGGTGCCGCTGTTCCACGCGGGCATGGAGACGCTGCTCGACTATCTCGGCCGCGATGTGTCGACCAGCCTCGATCACCAGGCAGACGATGTGCTGACCGCGCGGCTGGAGATGGTCGCGGACCATTTCGCCGCCCGCCGCATGGTGCCGCGCGACGGCGAGACGCCGTACCGGCCGCTGCCGCCGGAGCGGCTCTATCTCGACCGCGCCGAGTGGGACGCGATGCTGGCGCGCGGGCCGCTGTTCGCGTTCTCGCCGTTCGGCCAGCCCGACGGCCACGCCGGCATCGACGGCGGCGGCCGGCCGGGGCCGCTGTTCAGCCAGGCGGTCGGCGCCAACGTGTTCGACCAGTTCCGCCCGCAGGCCGAGCGCTGGCTGGCCGAAGGCAAGCGCCTCGTGGTCGCCGCCTGGAGCCGCGGCTCGCGCGAGCGGCTCGGCAACCTGTTGCGCGAGCACGGGCTGCGCGCCGAGCCGGCGGACAATCTCGCGGCGCTGGAGGCGCTGCCGCGCGGCGTCGCCGGCCTGGTGACGCTCGGCCTGGAACGCGGCTTCCTCTCCGACCACCTGGCGCTGACCTCGGAGCAGGACCTGCTCGGCGAGCGCATCAGCCGGCCGCCCCGTCGCAAGAAGCGGGCCGACCAGTTCATCGCCGAGGCGACCGAGATCGCCGACGGCGACCTCGTGGTGCATCAGGACCACGGCATCGGCCGCTACGACGGGCTGGTCACGCTCGACGTGCTGGGCGCGCCGCACGACTGCCTGCGGCTGC
Organism: uncultured Acetobacteraceae bacterium; assembly: GCA_964250775.1. Classification (GTDB taxonomy): domain Bacteria; phylum Pseudomonadota; class Alphaproteobacteria; order Acetobacterales; family Acetobacteraceae; genus CAVRQM01. Next base: position 2,434 of record CAXUHK010000056.1, read on the forward strand.
TGTACGACGGCGACGACAAGCTGTTCCTGCCGGTCGAGAACATCGAGATGCTGTCGCGCTTCGGCAGCGAGGGCGGCGGCGTCGGCTTGGACAAGCTCGGCGGCGTCGGCTGGCAGACGCGCAAGGCGAGGATGAAGCAGCGCATCCGCGACATGGCGGGCGAGCTGATCCGCACCGCCGCGAGCCGCCGCCTGCGCGACGCCGAGATGATGGCGCCGGCCGCCGGCGAATGGGACGAGTTCTGCGCCCGCTTCCCGTTCACCGAGACCGAGGACCAGGCGCGCGCCATCGCCGACGTGCTGGAGGACCTGTCCGCCGGCCGGCCGATGGACCGGCTGATCTGCGGCGACGTCGGCTTCGGCAAGACCGAGGTGGCGCTGCGCGCGGCCTTCGTGGCGGCGATGTCGGGCAGCCAGGTCGCGGTGGTGGTGCCGACCACGCTGCTGGCGCGGCAGCACTTCCGTACCTTCTCGGCCCGGTTCGCCGACCTGCCGATCAAGATCGCCCAATTGTCGCGCATGGTCACGGCCAAGGACGCCAACGCGGTGCGGGCCGGGGTCGCGGACGGCAGCGTCAACATCGTCGTCGGAACCCATGCGCTGCTGGCCAAGGGCATCGGGTTTTCCAGCCTCGGCCTGGTGATCGTCGACGAGGAGCAGCATTTCGGCGTGGCGCACAAGGAGCGGCTCAAGGCGCTCAAGGCCGACGTGCATGTGCTGACGCTGACCGCGACGCCCATCCCGCGCACGCTGCAACTGGCGCTGACCGGGGTGCGCGAGATGAGCGTGATCGCCACGCCGCCGGTCGACCGGCTGGCGGTGCGCACCTTCATCATGCCGTTCGACGCGGTGGTGGTGCGCGAGGCGATCCAGCGCGAGCGGTTCCGCGGCGGCCAGGTGTTCTGCGTCGTGCCGCGCATCGAGGACCTGGAGCGGATGCGCGAGCGCCTCGCCGAGATCGTGCCCGAGGCGCGCACCATCCAGGCGCACGGCCGCCTGGCGCCGACCGAGCTGGAGCGGGTGATGACCGAGTTCGGCGACGGCAAGTACGACGTGCTGCTGTCGACCAACATCGTCGAGAGCGGGCTCGACATGCCGGCGGTCAACACGCTGCTGATCTACCGCGCCGACATGTTCGGCCTGGGCCAGCTCTACCAGTTGCGCGGCCGGGTCGGGCGCGGCAAGCAGCGCGGCTACGCCTACCTGACCTGGCCGCCGACGCAGCGCCTCACCGGAGCCGCCGACAAGCGGCTGCATGTGATGCAGACGCTGGACACGCTGGGCGCCGGCTTCACGCTGGCCAGCCACGACCTCGACATCCGCGGCGCCGGCAACCTGCTGGGCGACGAGCAGAGCGGGCACATCCGCGAGGTCGGCATCGAACTGTACCAGCAGATGCTGGAGGACGCGGTGGCGGAGATGCGCGCCGAGCGTGGCCGCCGGCGGGCCGACGACCGCGACTGGACGCCCAGCATCGGGCTTGGCCTGCCGGTGCTGATCCCCGAGGCCTACGTGCGCGAGCTGCCGGTGCGGCTCGGCCTCTACCGCCGCATCGGCGGCCTGACCTCGGACGCCGAGACCGAGGCGATGGCGGCCGAGCTGGTCGACCGCTTCGGCCGGCTGCCGGAGGAGGTCGAGAACCTGCTGCAGGTCGTGACGCTGAAGCGGCTGTGCCGCGAGGCCGGCGTGGAGAAGCTGGAGGCGGGGCCGAAGGGCATGGTGGTGACGTTCCGCGGCAACAAGTTCCGCAACCCGTCCGGCCTGGTGAGCTGGGTGCAGAGCAAGGCCGGGCTGGTGCGGCTGCGGCCGGACTACAAGCTCGCCATCGCGCGCGACATGACAGTGGCGCAGCGCATGAAGCTGGCGCGCGATGTGGCGGTGAACCTCAACCGGATCGGGCAGCAGGCGAAGGCGGCGTAACCATGATCCGGCTTGAACCCAGCCGGACCAATCTGGCTACGATGGTGTTCAAGCCGGGTATTTGTGTGTGTTCCCGTCAATATCCTCGACACTCCAAGCGTCGGCACCACGGACAGGCATCGCATACGAATGCCCGATCGGCACCTTGCCGTGCGCGTGCGGGAGGTCGAGGACGTAGGTCGGCTGGCACAGGCCGGACACCCGGCCGCGCAACTGCCGCGTGAGGTCGCGGCCGGTCTCGATCGAGGTGCGGAAATGCGACGTGCCTTGCGCCAAGTCGCCATGGTGCAGGTAGTACGGCTTGACGCCCATCGCGACCAGCGCGCGGAACAGCGCGGTGAGCACTGCCGCGTCGTCGTTCACGCCCCGCAGCAACACCGATTGCGACAGCATCGGGATACCCGCGAGGCGCAGCGCGCGGCACGCCTCGCGCGCGGCGTCGGTGATCTCGCGCGGGTGGTTCGCGTGCAGCACGACCCAGACCGACTTGCGCGACGCCAGCGCCGCGACCAGCGCCTCGGTGACGCGAGACGGCTCGACCATCGGGATACGGGTGTGGAACCGGACCACCGCCACATGCCCGATGCCCTCGATCTCGCGCATCAAGCCAGCGATCCGCCGCGGCGAAAGCAGCCAGGGGTCGCCGCCGCTCACGACCACCTCCCAAATCTCCGGCCGCTGCCGGACGTAGTCGAACGCCGCCGTAAGCTCCGCGTCGGTCAGCGACTCGCCGCCCGTCCCCACCTGCTCGCGCCGGAAGCAGAACCGGCAATACACCGCGCAGGTGTGCAGCGGCTTGAGCAGCACCCGGTCGGGATAGCGATGCACCAACCCTTTCACCGGAGAATGGGGAAAGTCGTCGATCGGGTCCGCCATCTCCTCCGGTGCCACGTCCAGCTCGGCGCCGTGCGGCACGAATTGGCGGGCGATCGGGTCATTCGGGTCGGCCGGATCGATCAACGCCGCCATCGCCGGCGTGACCGCCAGCGAGAACCGCTCGACGACCTGCGCCAGTTCCGCTTGCCGCTCCGGCGGGACCAGGCCCGCGGCAACCAACTGGTCGACGTCGCGCAACGCGCGGTCAGTGCATCCGCGGCGCGCGCAGGAACTTGGCGCGGTCGGCGCTGTGCATCCGCACCACCACTTCGGCATCGTCGCGCTGCAGCCGCAGCTTGACCGGTGAGCCGGCGGCGCCCGAGGACCACAGCCGCCGCCACAGCGCGCCGAGGTCGGTGATGTCCTCGTCGCCCAGGCCCACCACGCGGTCGCCGGCCTGCACGCCGGCCTTCTCCGCCGGCCCGTTGTCGGCCAGCCCGCCCACCACCAGCGCGCCGTCGTGCTCGGTCACGAACAGGCCGAGCCAGGGACGCGGCGGCTGGTTGGCCTGGCCCAGCGTCAACAGGTCGTCCAGCACCGGACGCAGGATCGACACCGGCACGATCATGTTCATGTCGTGCCGGCGCTTGCCGTCGCCCTGCTGCAGGATGAGCGAGCCGGTGCCGTACAGCTTGCCGTCGCCGCCGATCAGCGCGGCCCCGCTCCAGAACGGGTGCGCCGGCGCCGTGAAGATGGCGTCGTCGAGCAGATACTCCCAGTAGCCGGCGAACTCCTGCCGGCCGACCACCTTGGTCTCGATCGCGTGGCCGCGGCCGCCGCCGGCGGCCAGGATGCCGGTGCTGCCCACCGCCAGGTCGTCGCTGTCGCCGAACTCCAGCGCCGGCAGGTCGAGCCGGCCCAGCGCCTGCACCACGCCGAAGCCGCTGGCCTGGTCGAACGCCAGCGCGTGGCCGGGGACCGCGCGGCCGTCGGCGGCGATGATCCACACCGTCTCGGCCTCGGTGATGAGATAGCCGATGGTCAGCACCAGTCCCTGCCGCGCGTCGAACACCACGCCGCTGCCGCTGCGTTCGGTGCCCAGGGCGTTGGCGGTGAACGCGTCCTGCGGCACGTTCGCGCGCACGCCCACCACCGCCCGCAAGGCGCTTTCCAGGTCGAAGTCGTAGTCGTCCGGGTTCGGCTGCAGCTTCTGCGGGATTTCCCATTCGGCGTCTGACATGCGCGGCGTCGGTCTCCTGCGGCCCGCCGCCCCACGAGGCGCACCAGGGCCATGTTCATACTGCGGCAAGTATATTCGCCTAGCGGTGCCGTGCGACAACCCTCCCACACGGCGAAAGGCGCACTCAGGCGTGACTCTGTTGACCCGCGTCGTCCTGATCGTCGCCTTGGCGCTGCTGCCGGCAATCGGCGTGGAGTTCTACAACGAACGCGCGCTGCGCACCGTCCAGGCGGCCGCCTTCCGCGACGACGCGCTGCACGAGGCGCGGTCGGTGTCGGCCGGACTCGACCGCATTGTCGTGGGCGTGCGCGACGCGATGATCGCGGTCGCGGCGCTGCCGGCGGTGCGGGACGGGGACGCCGCGACCTGCGCGCCGCTGTTGCGCGACCTGCAGCAGCGGTTCGCGGCGTCCGGCGTGCTCAGCCTGGTCGGCGGTGACGGTCGCCTGGTGTGCGACAGCCTCGGCAACGCCGCCGGCGTGGTCGATCTCGCCAGCCGCCCGGCGGTGCGGCTGGCGCGCGAGCGCGGCGGCTTCGTCACCGCCGGCTACGTGGTCGAGCGGGTCACGCACCTGCCGGGGCTGGCGGTGGGGCTGCCGCTGGACCCGGAGCTTGCGACGCGCTCCCCGGTGCTGGTGATGAACATCGACCTGGCGTGGCTCCGGCGGCAGATCGAGATGCCGCGCCACCTGCTCGATCCCGTGGTGCTGGTCGCGGACAGCCAGGGCACCACGCTGGTGGGCCGGCCGGACATCACGGTCGGGCAAAGCCTGCCGGTGCTGTCACCGGCACTGCTGCACGCGCCGGAGGCCGGCGTGCTCGACACGGCCTGGACCGACGGCGTGCGGCGCATGTTCGGCTACGTGCCGCTGAGCCAGGCGTCCGACGACCTGTTCGTGGCCGGGGGCTTCAGCGACGCCATCGCCGAGGCGGCCCGCGAGGCGGCGTTCCGCCGCAGCCTGGCGCTGCTGGCGGGGGGGCTGACGCTCGGGCTGGCCGCCGCGGTGCTGGTGGCGCGCCGCGCCGTGGCACGGCCGGTCGCGGCCATCCTGAGTGCCATCGCCGCCTGGCGGAGCGGCGACGTGGCCGCGCGGGTGCCACCCGGGGCAGTCGCCCGCGCCCGCGAGTTCGGCGAGATCGCGGCGGCGCTGAACGAGCTGCTGGCAGCGTTCGAGCGCACCCGGACCGTGCTGCGGGAGCGCGAGGACGCGCTGACGCGCCGCGTCGCCGAGCGCACCACGCAACTGGAACGCGAGGTGCGCGAACGCGAGCAGGCGCAATCGCGGCTGCAGCAGTCGCAGAAGATGGAGGTGATCGGCCAGCTCACCGGCGGCGTCGCGCACGACTTCAACAACCTGCTGACCGCGATCATCGGCAACCTGGAGATGGCGCGCAGGCGCAGCACGGCCGACCCTACGATGACCCGGCTGCTCACCAACGCGACCCGCGCCGCCGACCGTGGCGCCGCCCTGACCCAGCGGATGCTGGCGTTCGGGCGGCGGCAGTACCTGTCGCTGGCGCCGATCCCGGCCGCCGATCTGCTCGCCGGCATGGAAGACCTGCTGGCCCGCACCATCGACGCCACGATCCGGGTCGAGCTCGACCTGCCGGATGACCTGTGGTGGATCAGGGGCGACCGCAACCAGATTGAGCTGATGGTGCTGAACCTCGCGATCAACGCCCGGGACGCGATGCCGCACGGCGGCTCGCTGGTCATCGCCGCGCGCAACTTCACCCTGGCGACGGGGCCGCACCAGGCGAACCTGCACCCGGGCGACTACGTGGCGCTGTCGCTGGCCGACACCGGCGCCGGGATGGACGCGGCGACGCTGACGCGGGCGCTCGACCCGTTCTTCACCACCAAGCCGGTCGGCAAGGGATCGGGACTCGGGTTGTCGATGGCGCAGGGGATCGCGGCGCAGTCGGGCGGCGGCCTCACGCTCGAGAGCGCGCTTGGGCGCGGCACGACGGTGCGTGTCTGGCTGCCGCGCGCCGAACCGTCCGCGGCGCCGGCCGGTGCCGTCACGCCCGCCGCCACCGTCGCGGACCCGCGCGCCCGGGCCGGGATGGTGATCCTGGTGGTCGAGGACGATCCGGAGGTGGCGGATTTCGCCCAGCAATGCCTGGTCGATGAGGGTTTCTCGGTGCTGCGCGCGGATAGCGGCCGCGGCGCGCTCGCGGTCATCGAGGCGGCGCCGCGGCTCGACCTGATGGTGGCCGACCTGGCGATGCCGGGGATGAACGGGCTGCAGCTCGCCCACGAGGCGCGGTTGCTGCTGCCCCGGCTGCCGGTGCTGCTCGCGACCGGCTACGCCGACGCCGACAGCTTCGATGGCGGCCAGGCCGGGCTGCCGATCCTGGAGAAGCCGTTCAAGGCGGCGCAACTGGTCGCCGCGGTGACGGCGCTGCTGCCGCGACCGGCGCCCGCCCAGACGGGACCGTCCGACGCCTCATAGGTCGATGCTGGTGCCGCCGGCGTTGGCGGGCCGGATCCTGCCGTTGGGCGAGAGCCGGTCGACCAGGCTCGGCAGGTGCTCGCTGAGCGACGCCAGCCAGGCCTCTGGCGAAATGCCGGCGGCGCCGGCCATCGCGGCCACTTCATCCTCACCGATCGCCTGTCGGAGCTGGTCGGGAGACACCGGCAGGTCGGTGCCGCCGCCGAGCCAGGACTGCACGATCCCACCCAGCCCCGAAGCCTGCATCCGCTGCAACAAGCCTTCCAGCCCCATGCCGGGCGTGCCATCCCCGTTGCCCGCGAACAGGCCTTCAAGGGCGCGCCCCATCTCGGGATGCACCGCCTCCTCCGCCCCGGAGAGCGACTGCATCAGGTCGTCGAGCAGGCCCATGCCACCATATCCCGTGCTGCTGAGTGACGAACCGTGGCTCCTGCGGAGCGTTGCCTCGCCATCAGCAGGACGAGACGGACATGGGCAAGGAAGCCGACCCCGCGCAGAAGTCGAGCCCTACCGAGGCGGGGCACGCCGAACAGGCGGCGGAAGGGGAATCCAAGGGGACCCCCGACAGCGGCCGGCATCAGACCGAGACGGCGGTGCACCGCGACGCCGAGACCGAACCGGCCAAGCCGTGACCGCACGCCAAGTCAGGCCGCTTCCGGCCGCCTGACGCGGTCGGCGAAGGTCTTGCGGAACTTCTGCACCTTGGGCGCCACCACGGCGCGGCAGTAGCCGCTCCAGGGATTGCGGGCGAAGTAGTCCTGATGCTCACCCTCGGCGGGGTAGAACACGTCGAGCGGCTCGACCACGGTGGTGAACTTGCCGGGCCAGATCGCTTCGCGCTCGATCTCGGCCATGACCTGAGCCGCCACGGCGCGCTGGTCCTCGCCATGGGTCAGCACGATGCTGCGGTACTGCGTGCCGACATCGGCGCCCTGGCGGTTCAGGGTCGTGGGGTCGTGCAGCGTGAAGAACACCCGCAGCAGGTCGGCATACGAGACCTGGTCGGGATCGAAGCTCACCTGCACCACCTCGGCGTGGCCGGTGTCGCCGTTGCAGACCTCGCGGTAGGTCGGGTTCCGCGTATGGCCCGCGGCGTAGCCGGAGACCACTTTGGTGACGCCGCGCAGGTTCAGGAACACCGCCTCGATGCACCAGAAGCAGCCGCCGCCCAAGGTCGCCAATTGTATCGCCATGTTGCCCTCCATGGCGGCATAGATGGCGAGCGACGCGGCGAAAACCAGCGCGGCGGTCGTGCTGGCGGGCGGATTGTCGCGGCGCATGGGCGGCGGCGACAAGCCGCTGCTGCGCCTGCATGGCCGCGCCCTGCTCGATCACGTGCTGGACCGGCTGCGGCCACAGGTCGGTGTCATGGCGCTGAACGCCAACGGCGACGCGTCGCGTTTCGCCGCCTACGGCCTGGCGGTGCTGCCCGATCCGCTGCCTGGCCATCCCGGTCCGCTGGCCGGCGTGTTAGCGGCGATGCGTTGGGCGCGGCGGCTCGGGACGCCGAGCGTGCTGACTGTGCCCGGCGACACGCCGTTCCTGCCGCTCGACCTCGCGGCACGCCTGGCGGCGGCGGGCGCGCTGGCTTACGCCGCCTCGTCCGGTCGCGCGCACCCGACCGTGGCGCTCTGGCCGGTCGACTTGGCCGAGGCGCTGGCCGCCGCGGTCGGGGACGGCCAGAGGCGGGTGCGCGACTGGGCGGACCGGCACGGGGCCGTCGCGGTCGATTTCGCCGACGGCCCGCCCGATCCGTTCTTCAACGTCAACACCCCGGCCGACTTGGCGGCGGCTACGGCCCTGGATCGATGATGTTGCCGCACGCGTCGGTCGGCGCGGCGGCGACATGGCCCACCAGCGGCACGATCTTGATCCCGGCCGACGCCACGCGGCAGGGCGCCGCGAACAGCCCGCAACCACCCAGCGCCAGCGCCAAAGCCAACGCGACAAGCTGTCTCATGCTCCCTCCACGGTCTCGCGCAGGATCTCGAGTTCGAGCCAGCGTTCCTCGACCTGCGCCAGTTCCTCGCCGGCCGCCACCAGGGCGTCCGACGCGCGGGCAAACGCCGCCGGGTCACGGGCGTAGAGTTCCGGGTCGGCCAGGACCGCCTGTTGCCGCCCGATCTCGGCCTCGACCTCGGCGATGCGCGCCGGCAGCACCTGCAGCACGTGCTTGTCCTTGAACGTCAACTTGCGCGACGCGGGCGGCGCGGTCGGCGCCAGGGCCGGGGCGCGTCCCTTGCGCGTCACCGTGCGCGGCAGGATCGGCTTGCCGCGCTGCGCCAGCATGTCGGAGTAGCCGCCGGCATACTCGACCCAGCGCCCGTCGCCCTCGGCGTTGAGCACGCTGGTCGCCACCCGGTCGAGGAAGTCGCGGTCGTGGCTGACCAGCAGCACCGTGCCGGGATAGTCGGTCAGCAGCTCCTGCAGCAGCTCCAGCGTCTCCAGGTCGAGGTCGTTGGTCGGCTCGTCCAGCACCAGCAGGTTCGACGGCTTGGCGAACGCCACCGCCAGCACCAGCCGGCCGCGCTCGCCGCCCGACAGCACGCCGACCGGGGTGCGGGCCTGCTCCGGGCCGAACAGGAAGTCCTTCATGTAGCCGATGACGTGGCGCGGCTGGCCGTTCACCACCACCGTCTCGCCGTGCCCGCTGGTCAGCGTCTCGACCAGCGTGCGTTGCGGGTCGAGCGTGTCGCGGCGCTGGTCCAGCTCGGCCATCTGCAGCGAGGCGCCGAGCTTGATGACGCCCGCGTCGGGCGCCAGCTTGCCGGTCAGCATCGACAGGAGAGTGGTCTTGCCGGCGCCGTTCGGCCCCACGATGCCGACCCGGTCGCCGCGCATGACGCGCGTGTCGAGTTGTCGGACCACTGGCGCCGCGGCACCCGGATAGGTCTTGCCGACCCCCTCGGCCACCGCCACCAGCCGGCCGGAGAGGTCCGCCTCGGCGGCCGCCAGCTTCGGGCCGCCGGCCGGGCCGCGCGCCTGCCGCTTCTGCTCGCGCAGTGCCACCAGGTTGCCGAGCCGCTTCTGGTTGCGCTTGCGCCGCGCGGTGACGCCGTAGCGCAGCCAGTCCTCCTCCATGACGATCTTGCGTGCCAGCTTGTGCCGCTCCGCTGCCTCCTGCTCCAGCGTCTCGTCGCGCCACTGCTCGAAATTCGCGAAGCCGCGGTCGAGCCGGCGCGAGGTGCCGCGGTCGAGCCAGACGATCGAGCGCGACAGCGACTCCAGCAGCCGCCGGTCGTGGCTGATGAGCACCAGCGCCGACGACATCGAGGCCAGCTCCTCCTCCAGCCAGGCGATCGCCGGCAGGTCGAGGTGGTTGGTCGGCTCGTCGAGCAGCAGGATGTCGGGCGAGGGGGCCAGCACCCGCGCCAGCGCCGCCCGCCGCGCCTCGCCGCCAGACAGCCGCGCCGGGGTCTCGGCGCCGGTCAGGCCGAGCTGCTCCAGCAGGAAGCGGCCGCGATGCGGGTCGTCGCCGGGGCCCATGCCGGATTCGACGTAGGCCAGCGTGTCGGCGTGGCCGGACAGGTCCGGCTCCTGCGGCAGGTAGCGCACGGTCACGCCCGGCTGCACGAAGCGCGTGCCGCCGTCCTGCTGCAGCAGGCCTGCCGCGATCTGGAGCAGCGTCGACTTGCCGGAGCCGTGGCGGCCGCCCAGGCACAGCCGCTCGCCGGCGCTGACCGAGAGTGCGGCGCCGGCGAGCAGCGGCACGCTGCCGAGCGTGATGTGGACGTCCTGGAGCAGCATGAGCGGGGGAGCCATAGCGGCAGTGTATCATGCTGCAGTGCGGCGCGCATGTCGGAGCCGGGAGGCAGGCTTGCCAACGTTGCATGGCTCTTGCATGGTGCGCACACGCCGCCGTGAGTGGTTGTCATCAGGAGATCGCGCCCATGCCGCACCGTCGTTCCACGCTCCTTGCCGCGGTCGCGGCGTGCGCCCTGCTTGGCGCCGGTTCGGCCGCTTCGGCCGCCAACAAGGTGGTCAAGATCGGGTGGGACGGCTCGCTCACCGGCGGCGACGCGCAGGCCGCGATCCTGCAGGAGGACGGCGCCAGGCTGGCGGTCGCCGACGCCAATGCCAAGCACCTGGTCAAGGGCATCACCTTCGAGCTGTACCCGCTCGACGACGGCACAGCGACCGCCGGGCAGTACGACCCCGCCCAGGCGGCGATCAACGCCCGCAAGTTCGTGGGCGACAAGGCGGTGGTCGGCATCGACGGGCCGGAGATGTCGGGCGCCGCCAAGGCGATGACGCCGATCCTGAGCCAGGGCGACCTCGCGATGATCACTCCCTCGGCCACCAACCCCGACCTGACCGACCCCAAGTTCGCCGCCCAGTTCACTCCGGCCGGCAAGACGATCTTCTTCCGCACCGTCGCCACCGACGCGCTGCAGGGGCCGAACATGGCCAACTACTACGCCGACGTGCTGAAGGTGAAGAGTGTCTACGTGCTCGACGACACCGGCGCCTATGGCGAGGGCCTGGCCGACGCGTTCCAGAACCAGGCCGAGGCGAAGGGCATCAAGATCCTGGGGCGCGACAAGCTCGACCCCAAGGGCGCCGACTACGCGGCGGTGCTGACCAAGATCAAGTCGATGGGCGCCGAGAGCCTGTACTACGGCGGCGTCATGCAGGCCGGCGTCAAGCTGGTGAAGCAGAGCTACGACATCCTGCCCAGCATCCCCAAGGGCGGCGGCGACGGGCTATACACGCCGGAGATGTTCACCGGCGCCGGCTTCCCGGCGGCGCAGGGCTGGTACTCGACCCAGGCCTCGCCGCACCTGACCGACGACCCGGCGCTGGCGGATTACATCACCCGGTTCAAGGCGATGTTCAAGCTGGCCCCCGACGACTACTCGATCTGCTCGTACGACGCGACCACGGCCATCGTGTCGGCGGTCGGCAAGGTCGTCGCCGCCAAGCGGCCGATCAACCGCACCACAGTCCGCGCGGCGCTGGCCGGCCTGTCGATCAAGACGCTGCAGGGCACCGTCGCGTTCGACCAGTACGGCGACATCAAGAACAAGGTCATCAGCGTGTTCCAGGCGGAGAAGAACGACGCCTTCCCGATGGACGACTCATCGCACCAATACAAATACCTCAGCGTGGCGCCGCAGTCCTGACGCGGGTGACGTGCCACGAGCATCCGTCCCACATCCGTCATCACCGGGCTTGACCCGGTGATCCACGCGATGCCGCCACTCAGCAAGTCGACATTGCGCGCAATGCTGACAACGCCGGTGTGGCATCGACCGCGTGGATGGCCGGGTCAAGCCCGGCCATGACATAAAATGTCAATCTTGCTGGGTAAAACGTTGTGACAGCCGGAGCGGTGCGATGACCGCGACCGACCTGCTGGTGCAGCAGCTGATCAACGGCCTCAGCCTGGGTGCCATCTATGCCCTGCTGGCGCTGGGCTTCACCCTGGTCTATGGCATCCTGGAGCTGATCAACTTCTCGCACTTCAACGTCTTCATGGTCGGCAGCTTCGTCGCCCTGTGGACGCTGCAGCGGTTCGGCCTATCCGGGCAGGCGACGGTGCTGAGCGGCGTCACCTTGGCCGGCGTGCTGCTGGCGACGCTGGTCGTCACCATGCTGGTGTCCGGCCTGGTCGGCGTGGCGATCGAGCGGGTCTGCCTGCGGCCGCTGCGCGCGGTGAAGGGGCCGGCGGCGATGATCACCACCATCGGCGTCTCCTACGTGCTGTTCAACCTGGTGCTGCTGTTCGTCGGCGCCGACGCCAAGAACTTCCCGAACCCGCTGCCGACGGTCAACTTCCCCATCGGCGGCGCGGTGCTGCGGCTGCGCGAGGTGCTGATCTGGGCGTTGTGCGTGCTGCTGATGGGCGGCCTGACCTACCTCGTGCAGTACACCCGCGTCGGCAAGGCGATGCGGGCCACCGCGCAGGATCCCGAGGCCGCGCGCATGATGGGCGTCGAGGTCGACCGGGTGATCGTCATGGCGTTCTTCCTGGGCTCCGCGCTGGCCGGGGCAGGCGGCATGATCTTCGGGCTGTACTACAACTACACCAGCTACGTGATCGGTTTCCAGACCGGCCTGCGGGCGTTCACCGCGGCGGTGCTGGGCGGCATCGGCAACGTGCCCGGCGCCATGCTGGGCGGCCTCATCATCGGGCTGATCGAGGCGTTCGGCGGCCAGGCGATCTCCGTCTCCTGGACCGACGTCATCATCTTCTCGATCCTGGTGCTGGTGTTGGTGGTGCGCCCGGCGGGCCTGCTCGGCCGCATCGCGCCGACCAAGTCCTGACGGAGAATAGATGGCATCGTCGGCCAGCTTCCGCCTGAAGAACCCGTTCAGCGCCGCGGCACCCAAGGGCGACCGCGCCTTCGCGTTGACCATGCTGGCCGCGCTCATGGTGGCACTGCCCTGGCTGATCGACAGCGACGCCGACATCGACAGCATGACCAACGCCACCGCCTACGCCGTGCTGGCGCTGGGCCTCAACGTCGTGGTCGGCTTCGCCGGCCTGCTCGACCTCGGCTACGCGGCGTTCTTCGCCATCGGCGCGTATTTCTTCGGCGTGCTCAGCTCGTTCCAGTTGACCCCCGCTTGGGGACCGTTCTGGCAGTCCGTCGCGACACTCGGCCTGGTCGAGAAGATCAACCAGGGCAGCGGCGACGTGGTCCATTTCACGATGTCGTTCTGGCTGGCGCTGCCGCTGGCCGGCTGCGTCACCGCGTTCTTCGGGGTGCTGTTTGGGGCGCCGACGCTGCGGCTGCGCGGCGACTACCTGGCGATCGTGACCCTGGGGTTCGGCGAGATCGTGCCGATCGTGGCGCGCAACGCCAAGAGCGTCACCAACGGCGCCGCCGGCCTCAACGGCGTCAGCTCGCCGCATTTGTTCGGCTACAATTTCGGCATCGACGCGCTGCCGTACTACTATGTCGGCCTGGCGCTGATGGCCGGGCTGATCTTCATCAGCATCCGGCTGCGCGACAGCCGCATCGGCCGCGCCTGGATGGCGGTGCGCGAGGACGAGATCGCCGCCAGCGCCATGGGCATCGACCTGGTGCGCACCAAGCTGCTGGCGTTCGCGATCGGCGCCGGCTTCGCCGGCATGACCGGCGTGTTCTACGTCTCCAAGCTGCAGACGGCGGCGCCCGAGATGTTCGGCTTCCCGGTCTCGGTGATGATCCTGGTGATGGTGGTCCTGGGCGGCATGGGCAGCGTGTGGGGCGTCGTGGTCGGCGCCATCCTGCTGCAACTGCTGCAATCCTGGTTCCTGCCGGATGCCACCGACTGGCTGCACCAGTTGGGCGCCGGCCTGGACAACGCCTGGTTGCAGACGGTCGACCTGACCCGCTCGACCGAACTAATCTTCGGCGTCATCCTGGTGACGATGATGCTGTACCGGCGCGAGGGGCTGATCCCCGCGACGCGCAGGCAGGCGGCGCTCAGCTTCGAGGCGCAGAACGTGGCCGGGGTGCGTCGCGGCGGCTTCGGCGACCTCAGCTCGCTGGGCAAGCAGGACACGCAGGGCGGCGTGGCGCTGGCGGTGCGCGGCGTGACCGTGCGGTTCGGCGGCCTGGTGGCGCTCAACAAGGTCGATCTCAGCGTGCCGGCGGGCGGCGTGGTGGCGGTGATCGGGCCGAACGGCTCGGGCAAGTCGACGCTGTTCAACGTCATCACCGGCCTGACCCCGGCGCATTCCGGCAGCATCAAGTTCCACGGCGTCGAGCTGCTGGGTCTCGCGCCGCACCATATCCTCCGCCACGGCATGGCGCGCACGTTCCAGAACATCCGGCTGTTCCCCAACCTCACCGTGCTGGAGAACGTGCTGGTGGGCCAGCACGCGCGGCTCGGCACCGGGGCGCTGGGGGCGGTGCTGCGGCTGCCGCGCTCGCGGCGGGAGGAGCGGACGGCGCGGGCCTGGGCGCTCGACATCATCGACCTGTTCGGCAACCGGCTAACGCCGCGCATCGCCCAGGCGGTCAGCGGCCTCAGCTACGCCAACCGCCGCCGGGTCGAGATCGCGCGCGCCTTGGCCAGCCGGCCGAAGATCCTGCTGCTGGACGAGCCCACCGCCGGCATGAACCCGGCCGAGACGCTGGAATTGGCCGAGCAGATCAAGAGCCTGCACGCGCTGGGCCTCACCATCCTGCTGATCGAGCACAAGCTCGACGTGGTGACGCAACTGGCCGACACGGTGGTCGTGCTCGACCATGGCGACAAGGTCGCCGAGGGTCCGCCGGAGGCGGTGCGGCGCGACGAGGAGGTGCTGCGCGCCTATCTCGGCCGCGCCGCGACCGAGGCGGCGACCCGGGAGGCGGCGCTCGATGCCGCGTGACGCGGTGAGCGACCAGCCGCCGCTGCTGGAGTTCCGCCAGGTCGACACCTATTACGGCGACCTGCACGTGCTCAAGCAGGTCGACTACAGCATCGGGCGCGGCGAGATCGTCTGCCTGCTGGGCGGCAACGCGTCTGGCAAGTCGACCACGATGAAGACCATCATGGGCATCGTCCGCCCGGCGCGCGGCTCCGTGCTGTTCGACAGTGCCCCGATCGAGCGGCTTTCCACCAGCGAGCGGGTGCGGCGTGGCATCGCCCCAGTGCTGGAGGCGCGGCGGCTGTTCCCGCGCATGACCATCTACGAGAACCTGGAGATGGGCGCCTACACGCAGCCGCGCGGCGGCCAGTTCCGCGACGACCTGGAGCGCGTCTACGGCCTGTTCCCGCGCGTCAAGGAGCGCCGCAACCAGTTGGCCGGCACGCTGTCCGGCGGCGAGCAGCAGATGGTGGCGATCGGCCGCGCGCTGATGGCGCGGCCTAGGCTGGTGTGCATGGACGAGCCCTCGATGGGCCTGTCGCCGCTCTACGTCGAGCAGGTGTTCGAGATCATCCAGGCGATCAACCGCCAGGGCACCACCATCTTCATGGTCGAGCAGAACGCCGCCATGGCGCTGTCGATCGCGCACCGGGCCTACGTGCTGCAGACCGGCCAGGTGGTGTTGTCCGGCCGCGCGCCCGAGCTGCGCGAGAACGAGGCGATCCGGCAGGCCTACCTGGGCGAGATGCAGGTGGCCGGCGTGGCGGTGGAGCCGGAACAGCCGGCCGATCCAGCGCCGCCCGACATCGCGATGACCGAGGAGTTTTCCTCGTGGCCCGACACGGACCGGCCGCACGCCAGCCCGTAGCCCGTGCGACTTACGCCGGCTTGGCGCGTTCAAACTGGCGACAGGCAATGAGGTTCCAAATGTATATCCGCCTCGCGGTGCTCTCGTTGGCCGTGGCACTCGGCACCAGTGGCGCATCGGCCCAGAACAACGCTCCCCCGGCGCGCAACGCCGACATCTACAACGGCACGGACCACGAACCCAATGCCGGGACTGTCACGTCGCAGGAGAAGGCGGCCGGCGTGGCGCTGCCTCCGGCGCAGAACCGCGCCGCGAACGGCCAAGTCGAGCAGTTGGACAAAAACATCCAGAACAACGGCTCCAGCACCGTCGGTCCCGCGAAGTCGCTGGCTTGCAGCACGGTGCCGGCAACCTGCCGGTAAGCCGCCTCAGTGCAGGATGCGCGGATCGGTGGCCATGCCGTCCGCGGTCACTCGCCGCCCGCTCGCCAGCACACGCGGCGGCGCGGGTTGGCGCGTAGCGCCGCTGGCCGCCTGCAGCAGGGCGGTCAGGAACGAACGGCCCCAGACCAGCGGCGAGCGGTGCTCGATCGCAGCCCACAGCGCCTGCCAGCGTTCCTGACGCTCGCCCAGCTTCATGGTCAGCGCGGCCTGCAGCGCTTCCGCCATCGCGTCGGCGTCATGCGGGTTCACCATCACCGCCGCGTCGAACTGCTGTGCCGCGCCGCAGAAACGTGACAGCACCAGCACGCCGGGATCGCTCGGGTCCTGCGCCGCCACGTATTCCTTGGCGACCAGGTTCATGCCGTCGCGCAGCGGCGTCACCACGCCGACCTGCGCCACGCGCATGTAGCCGGCCGCGACCGAGCGATCGACGCCGCGGGTGACGAAGCGCAGCGGCGTCCAATCCGGCTCGCCCAGATCGGCGTTGAGCGCGCCCGCCTCGCGGTCGAGGGCGGTGCGCAGCGCCTGGTAGCTGGTGACGTCCTTGCGCGAGCTGGCGGCGACCTGCAGCATCGTGAGCTGGCGGCGCCAGCCGGGCCGGGTCTCCAGCAGGGTGCGCAGGCCGGCCATGCGCTGCAGCAAGCCCTTGGTCGGGTCGAGCCGCTCGATGCCGAGCAACAGCTTCTGACCGCCGAGGCTGGCGACCAACCCGTCGGCCGGCGGGCTGCTGGCCATGTCGGCCGCCATGCGCGCGAAGCTGCGGCCCTCGATCTCGACCGGGAACACGCCGAGGCGGACGCGACGGCTGCCGCCATGCGGCGTCTGCACCTGCAGCGTGTTGCCGAGCGCCCGCGATGCGCCGGCCATCAGTTCGGCCGCGTTGGCGAAGTTGTTGAGGTCGTTCTCGGTCTGGAAGCCGATCAGGTCGGCGTGCAGCATCTCGCGCACGTAGCCGGCCATCTCTGGCACCGTCGCCAGGATGTCGGGCGAGGCGAACGGGATGTGCAGGAAGAAGCCGATCGGGTTGCGCACACCGGCCTCGCGCAACGCCGCCGACATCGGCAGCAGGTGGTAGTCGTGCAGCCAAACCACGTCGGACGGCTGCAGCAGGGCGGCGAGCTGGTTCGCCAGCCGGATGTTGACCTCACGGTATATCCGAGCGTCCTGCCGGTCGTACTGCATCAGTTCCGGCATGGTGTGCAGCAACGGCCACAGCACGCCGTTGGAGAAGGCGTTGTAGTAGCTCTCGTGCTCCTCCCTGGTCAGGTCCACGGTCGCGTAGTCGACTCCGGCGGTGTGGACCACCTTGGGCGCCTGGCTGGCCGCCACGTCGGACACGCCGCCGCTCCAGCCGAACCACAGCCCGCCGCGCTTCTCCATAAGCCCGTCGAGCGCCACCGCCAGCCCACCCGCGGCGCAGCCGGCGGAGGGCACGGGGACCCGGTTCGATACCACGACTAGGCGGCTCATCTGGCCTCCAACAGCGCCACGGGCAGCGACGCGAACAGTTCCGACAACAGGATTTTCTGGGCGCGCTCGAAGCGACGCGTTCCGGCCGCATCGGAGTCGAGCATGTCCGCCCAATTACGCATATGTAAGTTACGCGGCAGAACGACAACCGTTTCCGACCACCGCGCCGGGTCGGGCAGCGGATTTTCGCCATCCGCCAGCAACAGGCAGGGCAGCCGCGTGGTCGCCACGATCGCGGCGCGACCCTCATGCATCCGGGCGAAGGCGATGGCGTGATCGGCGGCCGGCCCATGGACCGTGAGCGGCAGGTAGGCTCCGTGCGCGAACAGCGACGGCGCCCGGCGGCGCAGCGCCAGGGCGCGCGCGACCACCGCCTGCTTCAGCCGGCCGTCATGCCAATCCGCGAGCAGCGCCGCGGGTTCGCCGGCCTCCTCCAGCGCGGCGCGGCGGGCGTCCCAGTCCACCGGGCGGCGGTTGTCGGGGTCGACCAGGGAGTAGTCCCAGAACTCGCAGCCTTGATAGAGGTCGGGGACGCCCGGACTGGTCAGCCGCAGCAGCGTCTGCGCCAGGCTGTTGACGGCCCCGCTGGGCGCGATCCGGCGCGCGAAGGCGGCGATCTCGCGGACCACGCCCGAGGCACGCTCAGGGTCCAGGCAGCGGGCCAGGAAGTCGCGCGCGGCGGACTCGTACTCCTCGTTCGGCGCCGCCCACTCGCTGTGCCGCTTGGCCTCGCGCATCGCCTTCTCGAGCCAGCCGCCCAGCCGCTCGTGGAACTCAGCCATGCCGGCCGCATCGTCGGCGGACAGGTCGAGCGGCCAGCTTGCCACCATCATCTGGTACAGCATCACCTCGTCGGCCTCGTCCGGCGCCGGGCTGCCGCCCACCTCGCGCCGGCAGCCGATGTTGAGCCGCATCCAGCGGCCCAGCGCCGCCTCCCACTCGCCGGGGATCTCGCTCAGCACCGCGAGGCGCATCCGCGTGTCCTCGCCGCGCTTGTGGTCGTGCGTGGCGGTGGCGAGCAAGGCGCGCGGCAGCCGGCGCAGCCGGTCACGGGCGGTGGCGTGGTAGTTGGCGACCGGCATCGACCATTGCGACGGCTCGCTGCCGACCTCGTTGCGGCTCAGCAGCCTTCCATAGCGGTAGAACGCGGTGTCCTCGATCGACTTGGCGGCGGTCGGCGAGGAAAGCTGCTGGAACCGCACCATGGCGCGCAGCCGTTCGGCGCGCTGGACGCCGGGAGGCGTCGCGCGGATGCCGGCGCCGGAGAGCACGTCGCCCACCACGTCAAGCACGTCGCGGTCGGCCGCCCGAATGGTGCGCCGCGCCCCCGCCATCGCCCAGGCGAGGTCGCGCGCATCGGTCTCGGATGCCCCTCCCGGCCCGGCGTAGATGCGGTAGGTGTGGAAGTGGACCAAGATTTCCTCGAGCGCGCGCCTGATTGCGGTAAGTGTCCAGTCGCGCGTGGCAATATTGCGGCGGGTGATGCGATGCACCGCGGCGGCGGTCGCCAGCAGCTCGCTGGCCAGCGCCACGCGCAGGATTTGCCGCCGCGCCGGCTCGGCCTCCTCGGCGAACGCCGTGGCGCGGCTGGTGAGCGCGCCCCAGAGCTGGGTCAGCGGCGCCTCGCCGGCCGGGTCGTGCAGCACCGCCGCGACCTCGTTCATGAAGTCGTAGCCGGTGGTGCCATCGGTCAGCCAGTCGGCCGGCAGCCGCTCGTGCGCGAACAGGATCTTCTCGACCCAGATCACCGGCTCGGTCGCCCGCAGCGCGGCGGGCCGTTGCGCGTGCGCCGCCTGCAGCGTGCGGCGCAGCTTGCGGCAATAGCCGCGCGGGTCGGCCAGGCCGTCGACATGGTCGATGCGCAGGCCGTCGATCAGCCCGTCCGCGTAGAGCCGCATCAGATACTCGTGGGTGGCGTCGAACACCTCCGGACGTTCCTGCCGCACGCCCGCCAGGCCGTTGATGTCGAAGAACCGCCGCCAGTTGATCTCGTCGGTTGCCGCCCGCCACCACGCCAAGCGGTACGCCTGCCGTTCCAGCAGCAGGTGCAGCCGGTCGCGTCCGTCAGGCTGGTGCGGGTCGAAGGCGGCCAGGGCGGCCTCGAACGCCGGCGCCTGCGTGGCGTGCGCCGCCAGCAGCGCCGCGCGCCCAGCCTCCGCCCGCGCGCCGGCGGCGTCGCGACCCCCGCCGCCGGTCTCG
>CAXUHK010000057.1:0-2651 GCA_964250775.1 uncultured Acetobacteraceae bacterium
CACGTAGTCGCCATGGGTGAAGTTGGCGAAGCGCAGGATGGAGTAGGCCAGCGTCAGCCCGACCGCGCCCAGGCCGATCATCGCCCCGGTCAACAGCCCGCCCAGGACGACCTGCCCGGTCACGCTGGCCTGCCCAGGAACAGCCCGGCCAGCACGTCGTTGCCGCGCAGGGCCGCGGCCGCGCCGAGATGCGCCGCGACTCCCTCGACCAGCACCAGCGCGCGGTCCGCCACCGCCAGCGCCGCGCGCACGTTCTGCTCGACCAGCAGGACCGCGACGCCCTGCCGGCGTATCCGCGCGAGGCTCAGCATCACTTCCTCGACCAGCTTCGGCGACAGTCCGGCCGAGGGCTCGTCCAGCAGGATCGCGACCGGGCGCACCATCAGCGCGCGGGCTATGGCCAGCATCTGCCGCTCGCCGCCGGACAGGCTGCCGGCCGGGTTGCCCAGCCGCCGCGCCAGGCCGGGGAACAGCGCCAGCATGTCGGCGATCCGTGCCGCGCGGTCGGCGCGCGCCAGCACTTGCGCGGCCACCAGCAGGTTCTCGCGCACGCTGAGCCGGGTGAACACGTTCTCGGTCTGCGGCACGAAGGCGAGGCCGCGCCGCACCATGGCGTGCGCGGCGCCGTGCGTGATGTCGGTGCCGCGCAACGACACGCTGCCGGAGGCGATCGGCACCAGGCCCGCGACCGCCTTGATGAGCGTCGACTTGCCGGCGCCGTTCGGGCCGAGCAGCGCCACCATCTCGCCCGCCGCGACCTCCAGCGACACGCCGCGCACGATCGCCAGGCCGGGCTCGTAGCCCGCCACCAGCTCACGCAAGACGATGGCGATCATGCGACGGCGCCGCCAAGGTATGCTTCGGTCACGCGCGGATCGGCGGTGACGTCCTCCGGCGTGCCGCTGGCGAGCGTGGCACCCTGCGCCATGACGGTGACGTGGCGGCACAGCCGGCGGACCAGCGACAGGTTGTGCTCGACGATCAGGAACGTCATGCCGCCGGCGTTCAGCGTCTCGATCCGCTCCATGATGGTCTCCAGCAGCGCCGGGTTGACCCCCGCCGCCGGCTCGTCGAGCAGCACCAGCCGCGGTTGCGCCATCAGCACGCGGGCCAGTTCCAGCAGCTTGCGTTGGCCGCCCGAGAGCACCCGCGCCGGCTCCTGCGCCAGGCGCTCGAGCGCCAGGAACGCGACGATCTCGCGCGCCCGCTCGCGGTTGCGGCGCTCCTCGGCGGCGACGGCGCGCGGTCGCAGCCAGTTCGCCAGCACCCCTTCGCCGCGCTGCCCCTGTGCGGCCAGCATCACGTTCTCCAGCACGGTCATCGCCGCGAACGGGCGCGGGATCTGGAAGGTGCGGCCGATGCCGCGCCCGATCCGGCGGTGCGCCGCCTCGCGCTCGATCCGCACGCCCTCGAAGCCGATGCGCCCGGAGCTGACCGGCAGGGTGCCGGCGATCAGGTTGAACAGCGTGGTCTTGCCGGCGCCGTTCGGGCCGATCAGCCCGGCGATGCTGCCGCCGCTCACCGAGAGCGAGAGGCGGTCGACGGCGACGGCACCCCCGAAGCGCCGCGAGACATCGACCAGCTCCAGCATTGCCCTGCACCCCGCAATCGCCCTTGCGGCGCTGCGGCACGGTAGGCACCATAGCCGTTGGTAACAAGTGACTTCCACAATGACCGAGCAGCGCGTCAGCATCACCGAGCCGGTGTCGGGGCTTGCGGCCACGGTGACGTTGCTGGCGGAGCAGGCGCCGGCCAACGTTGCGTTCCTGTGGGCGGCACTGGCGCGGCCGCGCCCGGTCGAGGCCATCCACGCCATGTGGACCGGCCCGGAAATCTCCTGCCCGCTGCCAGCCGGCCACCTGGACGCCGAGCTGCGCCGGATGGAGCTGCCGCTGGAGAACGCGACGATCACCCCGGCGCCAGGCGACATCGTGCTGACCTGGCTGCCGCCGCGCCTGTGGGGCGGCGGACCAGACCCGGTGTTCGACATCGGGCTGTATTACGGGCCGGGTGCGCGCTGCCTGTTCCCGATCGGCTGGCAGGCCGGCAGCGTGGTGGCCCGCGTGTCGCTATCCGACCTGGCCCAGCTCGCCGGCGCCTGCGGCCGCATCCGCCGGAGCGGAGCCTGCACCGTCACCTTCGCCCGCGCATGAGCGACACGTTCGAGCTGTTCGACCTGCGCGTCGAGGTGGTGGCTCCCGAAGGCGGCCCGATCCACTGCGGCGCCAAGCCCGGCGACCATTTCGAGCTGCGTGGCGAGATGCTGCACCTGCCGCCGGGACAGGGCTTCTCGATCTACTCGCTGGCCGCGCTGCTACCGCTGCTGCCGGCCAAGCAGCGCGCCACGCACCCGAACGACTGGATGAGCACCGACGCCGAGGTGGCCTGCCCCGACCCGAACTGCAGCACCCGCTTCCGCATCACCCGCACGGGCACAAGACGCTTCAGCCACGCCGCGACGACGGCGACGAAGCGATGATCGAGACGGTCGAGTTGCGCCCCGGCGCCAGCACCTCGCGCGTCATCAAGGGCGGCTGGCAGCTCGCCGGCGGCCATGGCGCGGTGGACCGCGCGGCGGCGCTGGCCGACATGGCGGCCTATGTCGAGGCCGGCATCACCGCGTTCGACTGCGCCGACATCTACACCGGCGT
>CAXUHK010000057.1:2679-5863 GCA_964250775.1 uncultured Acetobacteraceae bacterium
CAACCGCGCCCGCCCCGCCGGCCGGCCGGCGCGCGTGCACACCAAGTTCGTGCCCGACCTCGAAGCGCTGCCCAGCATCGATCGCGCCACTGTCGCCCGGATCATCGACCGCTCGCTGGCGCGGCTCGGCGTCGAGCGGCTCGACCTCGTGCAGTTCCATTGGTGGGACTACGCGATGCCGCGCATGGTCGACACCGCGCTGTGGCTGACCGAGTTGCAGCAAGCGGGCAAGATCGCGCTGATCGGCGGCACCAACTTCGACACGCCGCACACCCTGAAGCTGCTCGACGCCGGCGTGCCACTCGCCACCATGCAGGCGCAGTACTCGCTGCTCGACCGCCGGCCGGAAGGCGGGTTGGCGGCGCTGCCCGGCATCGCGATGCTGTGCTACGGCACCGTGGCGGGCGGCTTCCTCGGCGATGCCTGGCTCGGCCAGCCGGAACCCGGCGCGCTGGAGAACCGCTCGCTGGTCAAGTACCGGCTCATCATCGAGGATTTCGGCGGCTGGGCACTGTTCCAGGAGCTGTTGCGCGCGCTGCGCCAAATCGCCGACCGCCACGGCACGGACATCGCCAGCGTCGCCACCCGGCACGTGCTGGACCGGCCAGGGGTCGCCGCCGCCATCGTCGGCGTGCGCAGCCGCGCGCATCTCGCGGCGCACGCGAGGCTGTTCGACTTCGCCCTGGACGCGACCGACCGCGCCGCGATCGACGCCGTGCTGGCGCGCGCCCGGCCGATCGCGGGCGACACCTACGCGCTGGAGCGCGACCGCGACGGCCGGCATGGCCGGATCATGAGGTACGACCTCGGCGACGCGCCCGGCGCGTGACAGGAGACCACGATGACCTTCCGCGCTGGCTTGCTCGTGAGCCTGCTTTCCGCCTGGGTCGCGCCCGCGCTGGCCGATGGCTGCGAGGCCAGGGTCGGCGTGCTGATGGAGCTGACCGGCCCGGCCGGCGCCTACGGCCAGGCCGGCGCCAAGGCGGTCGACCTGGCGTTGCGCGACCTCAACGCCGCCGGCTGCAAGCTCACCACCGACATCCGCGATTCGCAGAGCCAGGGCAATGTCGCCGTCGACGCCGCCAAGCAGCTCGTCGAGGTCGACCACGTGCCGGTGCTGATCGGCGGCATCATCTCCTCCGTCACCATCCCGGTGCTGACCTCAGTGACGGCGCCGGCGCATGTGGTGCAGATCTCGCCAGCCTCCTCGTCGCCCACGCTGACCACGCTGGCGCGCGACGGCAAGACCGGCGGCTATTTCTTCCGCACCATCACCAGCGACGCGTTGCAGGGCGTGGCCGCCGCGAAATACGCGATGAGTCTCGGCCTGAAGAAGCTCGCCGTCATCCGCGTCAACAACGATTTCGGCGTCAACATGGCGCGCGAGTTCACCCGCTCGTACCTGGCGCTGGGCGGCGCCATCACCTCGACCACGCCATACAACGAGCGCCAGTCCTCGTATTCGTCCGAGGCCACCGCCGCCATGGCGGGTGATCCGGACGGGCTCTACCTGGTCAGCTACCCGGCCGACGGCGCCACCATCGCCCGCGCCTGGATCGCCCAGGGCGGACCCACCAGGTTCCTGCTCAACGACGGCATGAACAGCGCCGACTTCATCGACAGCGTCGGCGCCAAGTACCTGACCCAGGCGTATGGCACCTCGTCCGGCACCGAGGCCACGCCCTCGACCGAGTTCTTCGACCACGCGTTCGAGCCGTTCGCGAAGCTCGATCCCGGCTCGCCGGCGGCGGTGCAATCGTACGACGCTGGCGCCATCGCGGGCCTCGCGGTCGCCATCGCCGGCAGGCCCGACGCGGACGCGATCAAGGCGGCGATCCCGAAGGTGGTCGATCCGGCAGGCACCGCCGTCTACGCCGGTCCCGAGGGGTTCAAGCAGGCGTTGGCGCTGATCCGCGCGGGCAAGCCGATCCGCTATGTCGGCGTCATCGGCCCGATCGCCTTCGACCGGTACGGCGACATCACCGGCCCGTTCCGCACCTGGAGGATCGACGCCGGGAAGGTGGTCACGACCGGGCAGATGAGCACCGCCGAGGTGAACGCGCTGCGCGGGCGGCTCGGCAACTGAACCCGGACGCGATCGAACGCTCGCTCTGGTTCCACACCGCGCCGCCCGGCCCCGCCACCACGAGCCTGCCAGGGTCGCTCGACTGCGACGTGGCCATCGTGGGCGCCGGCATCCTCGGCCTGTCCGCGGCGCTGGCGCTGGCCGAGGCGGGGCGCTCGGTGGTGGTGCTGGAGGCGGCCGGGATCGGCGAGGGCGCCTCGGGCCGCAACGGCGGCCTGGTGGTGCCGAGCCTGCCGCGCGTGGGGCCGCTCGCGGTGCTGCGCGCCCTTGGTCCGGAGCACGGCGGCCGGCTGCTGCGGCTGGTGGCGGACGGCGCCGAGCATGTGTTCGGCCTGGTCCGCGAGCGCGGCATCGCGTGCGACGCGCGCCAGGCCGGCTGGCTCAACCCGGCGCACGCGGCGACGCTGGCGCCGGGGCTGGCCGCGCGTGTCGCCGAATGGCGGCGGTTCGGCGGCCGCGCGGAGTGGCTGGACGGCCCCGAGACGCGGCGGCGGATGGGCAGCGAACAATACCATGCGGCGCTGGTCGACCGCAGCGGCGGCCACCTCAACCCGCTCGCCTACACGCGCGGGCTGGCATGGGCGGCGCTCGGCGCGGGCGCCGCGATCCATGGCGCAAGCCCGGTGCTGTCGGTGGCGCCCGGCTGGACGCTGCGGACCGCGAACGGCGTCTTGCGGGCGCGGACGGTGCTGCAATGCACCAACATCCAGCCGCCCGGCCTCGACCACGCCGTCCGCCGCAGCCTGGTGCCGCTGACGGTCTACCAGATGGCGACCGACCCGCTGCCGGAGGCCGCGCGGGCGGCGGTGCTGCCGGGCGGCGAGGCGTTCTCCGACACCCGCAACAACCTGCTGGCCGGCCGCTGGGACGCGCAGGGACGGCTGGTGGTCGGCGGCATGGCCAGCCTGCAGGCAGGCGCCCTCGCGCGGCTGCCGCCACGGGCGGCGCGGCGCGTCCCGGCGGTGTTCGTGTCCGTCCGAGGGAACCGCACCATCTACGCCTGCGTGCAGGACACCTTCCGGCGGCTGTGCGACACGACCGGCATCGGCGCCGACGCGCCACGCATACTGCGAACTCGAGTAAAGCTGGGGACCCGAG
>CAXUHK010000057.1:5873-21989 GCA_964250775.1 uncultured Acetobacteraceae bacterium
GCGACGTCGCGTTCACATCCGCCTGGCGCGGCCGCGCGGCGCTGACCGGCGACTTCCTGCCGCGCGTGTTCCAGGTGGCGGAAGGCTGGCTGGCCCCGATCGGCTGCAACGGGCGCGGCATCGTGTTGGCCACCGGGCTGGGGGAAGCGCTGGCCCGCTTCATCGTGAGCAACGACGCGACCGCCTTGCCGCTGCCGATCGGCCGGCCACGCCCGCGACGGCTCGCCGCGCTGCTGCCGCTCGTGCCACAGTTGCTGTTGCCGCTGGGCGAACTGCAGGACCGCCGCCGCGCCGCGCGTCGGCCATGACAAGGGGAGAACCGACCGATGCTGCTCGAAGGGTCATGTCACTGCGCGGCGGTGCGCTTCCATCTGCAAAGCGCCGAAGTCTACCCGTACCAGCGCTGCTACTGCTCGATCTGCCGCAAGACCCAAGGTGGCGGAGGCTATGCCGTCAACCTGTCCGGCGACGCCGCGACGCTGCGGGTGACTGGCCGGAACCACATCACGGTCTACCACGCCAAGATGCGCGGCGAGGCTGGGGAGCGCGTCTACGCCAGCAGCGCGGAACGCCATTTCTGCTCGAAATGCGGCTCCGGCCTGTGGCTGTTCAGCCCCGAATGGCCGGAGTTGATCCACCCGTTCGCCTCGGCGATCGACACCCCGCTCCCGGTGCCGCCCGAGCACACCCACATCATGCTGGCCTCCAAGCCCGACTGGGTCGAGGTCGAGGGCGGGCCGGGCGACCGGCAACAGCCGAACTACCCGGACGAGTCGATCGCCGACTGGCACAAGCGGTTGGGGCTGGAAGTGCCCGGCTCAGCCTGACGGCGTGGGCAAAGGCCGCGACCAGACGCAGGTTGCGGTAAGCTCGATCATACCGCCGACCCAGGCCCAGGAAGCCCGCGAACACGAATTGAGGTTGGAACTCATGCAAGCCGACATCGCCAACAAAAGGGCCGACAGCGAGCTGAAGCGTGAACAGGCCGCCAAGTCACGGCAGGACTGGCAGCTTGACCCGACCAGGGTTGTGATCTCGGCTTTCCTGGCCGGTGCCGCAATTCTTGGTGCCGCCGGCACCGTCGCAGGTTGCTTCATCGGCCGCAGCAGCCGTTGACCGACGGTCTCTAACTGCAACGGGCCTCAGCCCGCCGGCGCGTCGGCCTGCGCCCGCTTGACCTTGGAGCCGTCCTGCAACTCCGCCGGCGGCGTCAGCACCAGCGTCTCGCCGCCGTCCAGCCCGTCGCGCAGCTCGGCCGTGGTGCCGAAGTCGCGGTAGATCGTGACCGGGCGGAACCGCACCTTGTCGCCCTGCTCCACGGTCGCGACCTGCATCCCCTTGACGCCGAACACCAACGCCTCGTCCGGCACCACCACGCCCGGCCGCTCGCGCGGGATCTGGAAGGTGACGTTGACGAACAGGCCGGAACGCAGCTCGCCCTTCGGGTTCGGCACGTCCACCTCGGTCAGCATCGAACGCGACGCTTGCTGCAACGAGGCCGCGGTGCGGCTGACGCGGCCGACGAACACCCGGCCCGGCAGCTCCGGCAGCCGCACCGTGGCGGCCAGCCCGTCGCGCAGCCCAATGGTGCCGCTCTGCGGCACGTAGACCGCGACCCGCAGCACGTCGTCGCGGGCGATCGCGAACATCGGCGTGCCGCTGCCGTTGTCGGCGCTGAGCAGGTCGCCGGTGTCGACGTTGCGGGCGGTGATGACGCCGTTGAACGGCGCCAACACGCGCTCGAACCCGGTCAACTCCTGCAGCCGCTGCACGGTCGCCTGTTGCGCGCGCAGGTTGGCGTTGGACACCGCGATCCCGGCCTGAGCCAAGGCGACGCCCGCGACTTGCACCGAGTCGTTGCTGGTGGCGTTGTCGGCGTTCTGCCGCGTCTCCCAGCCCTGGCCGGCCAACGTGGTCTCGCGGTACTTGGTGACGTCGGCGAGCTTGGTGCTGGCCTGTGCTTGCTGCAGGCTGGCTTTCGCCTGCAGCAGCGCCGCCTCGGTCTGGCCCAGTTGCGCTTGCGCCTGTGCGAGTTGCTGGTCGAGATCGGGGGCGGCGATGCGCAGCAACAGGTCGCCCTTGCGCACGCGGCTGCCAATGTCGACCCGGCGCTCGGCCACGTAGCCGGTGGCGCGAGCGTAGATGTTGGCGGCGTCGAACGCCTCGGTCTGGCCGGGCAGTTGCAGGTCCATCGGCGCGTCGACCCGCTTGGCCTGCGCCACCCGCACCTCGGGCACGAACTCCGCTTGCTGGTCGCGCACCTGAGCCGCGGCCGCATAGGTCTGCCAGTGTGCCCAGGCGCCGAGCCCAAGCAGCACCGCCGCCGGCACCAGCACGAACAGCAGCAGCCGGCCGCGCCTGGCCTTGCGCTTGGTCGGAGGCGGATCGTCCGGCGTCACCGCCTGGTTCGGGTCGGGGACGACGGTGCGCTTGTGCTCGGTCATGCGTAGTCCTCCAGGGCCTTGGCCTCGCCGCGCCGCAGCAGCGAGTACAGGAACGGCACGAACAACAGCGTCGAGCAGGTGCCGACGGCGACGCCGCCCAGCACGGCGCGGGCCAGCGCCGCGTTCTGCTCGCTACCCTCGCCAATGCCGATCGCCATCGGCAGCAGGCCCACGAACATCGCGCCCGCGGTCATCAGGACCGGGCGCAGCCGGGTCTCGCCGGCGGCGATGGCGGCCTCCTCCGCCGTGCTGCCGTGCGCCTCGCGGTGCTCGCGGGCGAACGTCACCAGCAGGATCGAGTTGGCGGACGCGACCCCCACGCTCATGATCGCGCCCATCAGCGACGGGATCGAGAACGTGGTCTGGGTGACGAACAGGCTCATGACGATGCCGCAGAACGCCAGCGGCAGCGCCAGCAGCACCACCAGCGGGTCGCCCCAGGTCTGGAAGTTCACCGCCATCAGCAGGTAGACCGCGACCAGCGCCACCACCAGCCCGATCCCCATGTGCAGGAACGCCTGGTCCTTGCTCTGGATTTGGCCGCGCACGGCGATCTTGTCCGGCGCCTCCAGGCCCTTCTGCTCCTGCGCCACGATGCGGTCGATGTCGCCCTCGAGCCCGCCCAGGTCGCGGTCCTGGGCGGTGGCGTAGACGTCGAACGTCGGCTGGGTGTTGATGTGGGTGGTGGCGGTCTGCTCCTTGCCGCGCGTCATGGTGGCGACGTTGGACAGCAATTGCAGCGTGCCGGCGGAACCGGCGGCGGCCGGCGGCGGGTTGGAGACCAGCAGCGGCGTGTTGCGCAGGTCGGCGATGGTGTTGTTGCGGTACTCGGGCGTCTGCACCCAGACCTGGTACGGGATGCCGGTCACCGGGTCGGCCCAGAAGTTCGGCGTCACCTGGAAGCTGCCGCTGAGCGATACGTTGAGGTCGCTCGCGACTTGCTGCTCGGTCAGGCCCAACTCGGCCGCGCGCTCGCGGTCGACCTGGACGAAGTATTCCGGCGCGTCGACGATCTGCTGCAAGTGGACGTCGACCGCGCCGCGCACCATGCGCAGCCGGCGCACGATGTCCTGTGCCACCGCGAGGTCCTTGGCGCCGTGGCGGCCGCTGACTTGGATGTCGACCTGCGCCGGCACGCCGAAATCGAGGATCTGGGTGATCATGTCGGCCGGCTGGAAGTAGAACGTGGCGCTCGGGAAGCGCTGCTGCAGCACGGTGCGCAGCGTGCGGGTGTAGCCGAAGGTGGAGCCGTGGCCGGGCGCCAGCGTCACCAGGATCTGTCCGTCGTAATAGGCGAGGAAGGTGCCGTCGCCGAAGGCGAAGTTGTAGTTGGAGGCGGGCAGGCCGATGTTGTCAATGATGGTGCCGAGCTGCTTCGGCGGCACCACCTCCCGCACGGTGTCCTCTACCTGCTGGAACAGCTTCTCGGCCTGCTCGATGCGGGTGCCGGACGGGGCGCGGACGTGCAGCGTCATCTGCCCGGCGTCGACCTGCGGGAAGTAGTCGGTGCCCAGGAACACGAACAGCAGCGCCGCCAGCGCCGCCACCGCGCCGGCCACGCCCAGCGTCGCCCAGCGGCGCGCGATGGCGGCGCGCAGCAGGCCCACGTAGCCGCCGTGGAACCGCTGGAAGCCGCGTTCGAAACCGGCGTGGATGCGGCCGAACACGCCGGGTTTCCGCTGGCTGTCCTGTTTCTGGTCGTGCTTGCGGTCGTACTCGCGCTTGATCAGCACGTCGAGCAGGATCGGCACCAGCGTGCGCGACAGGCCGTACGAGGTCAGCATGGCGAACACCACCGCCAGCGCCTGCGGCGTGAACAGGAACGCCGGCGCGTCGGTCAGGAAGAACACCGAGATGAACGCGCAGCAGATCGACAGCGTGGAGATCAGCGCCGGCTTGGCGATTCCGGCTGCCCCTTCCACGATGGACTCGCGGAACGGGCGGTCCTCCTCCATCAGCCGATAGGTGTTCTCGATCGCCACCGTCGCGTCGTCGACCAGGATGCCGACCGCCAACGCCATGCCGCCCAGCGTCATGATGTTGATGGTCTCGCCGAGTGCCGCCAGGATCGCGAGCGAGGTCAGGATCGACAGCGGGATCGAGACCAGCACCACGAGCGTCGAGCGCCAGGAGCCCAGGAACAACAGGATCATCAGCCCGGTCAGCCCGGCGGCGATGGCGCCCTCGCGCAGCAAGTCGGTGATCGCGCCGGAGACGAACACCGACTGGTCGAACAGTGGCGTGATCTTGAGGTCCTTGGGCGCCGCCGCCTTGATGCCCGGCAGCAGGCCCTTCACCGTGTTGACCACCGAGAGCGTGGACGCGGCGCCGTTCTTCAGGATGGTCAGCAACACGCTGCGCCGCCCGTCCTGGCGCACGATGTTCTGCTGCGGCGGCGCCCCGTCGCGCACGTAGGCAACGTCGCGGATCAATATCGGCGTGCCGCCCACCACCTTGACCGGCACCTGGTTCAGCGCCGCCACCGCCTCGGGCGAGGAGTTGAGCCGGATCACGTACTGCTTGGTACCGAACTTGGCGAGGCCGGAGGGCACGGTCAGGTTCTGGGCGTTGATCGCGTTGGTGACGTCGAGCGGCGTCAGCCCGTAGGCCTGCAACGCATGGGTGTCGAGGTCGACCATGATCTGCCGCGGCTCGCCGCCGTATGGCGAGGGCAGGGTCGAACCCGGTACCGTGGTCAGCGCCTGGCGCACCCGGTACTGGCCGTAGTCGTAGAGCTGCCGCTCGCTCTCCTGGGTCGAGCTGAGCGCCAACTGGATCACCGGCACGGAGGAGGCGGAGAAGCGCATCACCACCGGCGGCTGGATGCCAGGCGGCAGCACCGCGCGGATCGAGTTGGTCGACGCCGTGACCTGCGACAGGGCGAGGTCGATGCTGACGTTCTGCTGGAAGTAGATGTGGGTGATGGTGACGCCCTGCAGCGTCGTGCTCTCCATGCTGCGGATGCCGTCGACGTTGTTGCTGAACGCGAACTCGGTGTACGTCGTGACCCGCTTCTCCATGTCGGGCGTGTCGAGGCCGGTGTAGGTCCAGACGATGGTCACGACCGGGATGTCGACGCTCGGCAGCACGTCGCGCGGCATCACCAATGCCGCGCCGACGCCGGCGAGGACGATCAGCACCGCGAGCACGTAGCACGTGACCCTGAACTTCAGGGCGTATTTCACCAGGAGCATTGGACCCCACCATCCGGGCGCGTCTGGCGCAGCGCGTCAAGTCATCGCGCCGCGACGGCTTCGGCTGCAGAACTGGTCCTTCCCTGCGCGCATGTGACCGGGTACACGCACATATGTTGTGGACCGGAATGGAACGCTCAGGACATCGCCGCCAGCAGGTCGCGCAGCGGGACGGTGGCGAAGGTGGTCGCGATGTCGGACATCGCGTAGGGCAGCACCAGGTTGCCCGCGTGGGCCATGGCGCCGCAGGAATACACCACGTTGGGCACGTAGCCGTCGCGCTCGCGCTCGTTCGGGCAGACCAGCGGCGCGCGCAGCCGCGCCAGCACCCGGGTCGGATCGTCACGGTCCAACAGGGCCGCCCCGATGCAGTAGCGCCGCATCGCGCCGACGCCATGGGTAAGCATCAGCCAGCCCTCCGGCAGCTCGATCGGGCTGCCGCAATTGCCGATCTGCACGAACTCCCACGACTCTGCCGGGCCGAGGATCGTGACCGCGTCCTGCCAAGTGCGGCAGTCGTCCGAGCGCGAGAGCTGCAGGGTCTCGCCGTCGAGGCGGACCAGCATGGCGTACCGGCCGCCGATCCGGCGCGGGAACAGCGCCATGCCCTTGTTGCGCACCGCGCCGCCGGCCAGCGGCAGGAAGCGGAAGCGGCGGAAATCGTCCGTCTGGAGCAGTTGCGGCGCGATCTCCTGGCCGGAATAGGCGGTGTAGGTGGCGTAATAGGCGACCGCGCCGTCACCCTCGACGAGGCGGACGAAGCGGGCGTCCTCCAGCCCGTTGCGCTGCTCCGGCGTGATCGGGAAGATCACCCGCTCGGCAAGCGGCGTCTCGGCCGCGAAGGCGATCTCGAAGCCCTCGCCACCCGGCGGCCCGTCGGACAGCGCCGCCACCGAGGCATAGCGGCCGGGCGGATCCAGCCGCACCTCGCCCGCCGCATCGACGATCCCGGAGCGGAAGCAGATCGAGCTGATATGCCCCTCGCCGGTGGCGCGCAGGCTGAGCACGAAGCGGGCCTCGCCGGGAGCGAGGCCGCCCTGGTCGGGGTGCGGCACCATCGAGGGGTTGAACAGCGCCGCCGCCTCGAAGCTGTATTCGTGGCTGAGATAGGCGCCGATCAGCAGCCGGCACGTCTCGCCGAGCCCTTCGCGCGGCGCCGGCAGCCGGTCGCTGGCCTGGACGAAGCGCTCGCCCAGGGCCGCGCGCAGGTCAGGGTGCCGGCCGCCGAACGCCGCCAGCACCTCCGCCAGTTCCGCATCGGCCGCCGCCGGATCCAGCGCCTGCACCCGCTGGGTGATGCGGGCGATGCGGGTCAGGTCAGGGGTGCGGATGTCCGTAGGCTCGGCTGGAAAGAACGCGCGGAGCAGCACGCGGGCGGCATCGGGCCGGATCACCACCGACGAGCGGCGCAGGCCGATCCGTTTGCCCAGACGATAGCTCATCCTGATATGCCTTGGTTTACACCGCGCTCTAGCGTCACGATGTCCGCCGGCGGTCAACCCGCGTCGCGCCACGGCGCCTGGCACGGCCGTGCCGGGCGGCAGCCATGCCTGGTCCCGGCGGCGCATCTCGATGGTGACGGGCGCGTGCTACGACCTGACCGGCGGCGGCAGCGCGCACGACACGGCTTGAGGCAGGCCGGCATTCATTTTTTCGCCGGCGGCGCCGACGGTTTGGCCGGAAAGCGGCACCACTCCGCCGCGACGCAGCGCCAGCACTCCGGGGCGCGCGCCTTGCAGCAATAGCGGCCATGCAGGATCAGCCAGTGATGCGACAGGCGCAGCATCGGGGCAGGCACCCGGCGCACCAGGCCGTCCTCGACCGCCCGCGGCGTCTTGCCGGGAGCGAGGCCGGTGCGGTTGCCGAGCCGGAAGATGTGCGTGTCGACCGCCATCGTCGCCTCGCCGAACGCCACGTTGAGCACCACGTTGGCGGTCTTGCGGCCCACTCCCGGCAGCGCCTCCAGCGCCGCGCGGTCGGACGGCACCACGCCGCCATGCCGCTCCAGCAGTTGCCGCGACAGCGCCACGACGTTGCGCGCCTTCCCCTGCCACAGGCCGATGCTGCGGATGTGGCTCCCCACGCCCTCGACGCCCAGCGCCACCATCGCCGCCGGATCGGGGGCGGCGGCGAACAGGCCGACCGTGGCGCGGTTGACCGAGGCGTCGGTCGCCTGCGCCGACAGCACCACCGAGACCAGCAGGGTGTAGGCGTCGGTGAAGGCGAGTTCGGTCTCCGGGTCGGGGTTGGCCAGCGCCAGCGCCTCCAGGAACCGGCGCACCTGCTCCAGCGTCATCTTCGGGGTCGGGCGTTCCGTGGCGGCGGCCATGCCGCAGTCTCCCGTCATGGGACGGCACTGGCAAGCCGCGACGCTTCCCGTATCGAGACGACGGTTGCCGGCGTGCCAGTGGCAGGTGGCCCCGCGCCGAAGGACGCATCGGGGAACGAAGACGGAAACTGGCGGAGAAACGCTGTCGCAAGATCGCCGAGCTCATCGCCTCCGGCCGCCGGTCGGGAGCGGTGACGGCGCGCCGCTACGGCGTCAGCGAACCAACCGTCGCAAGCATCCTCGCCGCGCACCGGCCGACCGTGGCAGCCGCATCAGCATGGCAGAGGGCTGGCGACGGGACCGTCACTCGATGACAAGTTCTTCCTCGGCAACGATCCTTCCGTAAGACGACAGGTCCATGAAGTTCGCGTGATCGGGGTCGACCTTGCTCACGAAGTTCTCGGAGAAGTAGAGCGCGTTCATGTCCTCCATGCTGTCGAACCACGCCTCGACCACCGAGTCATAGGACGGACCGGAATAGTCCGGCGCGGCGATCGGGTACGAGACGACAAAGCGTCGTATATACCGGCGTGCCTCTGGAATGGACATCAGGAGAGGCCGATGGGTTTCCCGTTGGTAGCGAACGAACTCCTCGTGGCTCATGCCCTCGCGACGCTTGATCGCGATGATCATCTTAATCACTGGTGTTGAACTCCTTGCTTGGGCGGCAAGATGCCGTAGCCTGGTGCGGCAACCTCGCTGGCGGCCTGCTGGAGACGATGTAAGGCAAGCGGCGTGGGACGATCCATGCTCGAAAAGCGCAACTACGTTCGTGATCGTCCCAAATGGCGGTAGACCCTCTTTCCGACGTGCTCTCCCTGTTGAAGCCGCACACATACGTCGCCGGCGGGTTCGACCTCCGCGGTCGTTGGTCGATCGGGTTCGATCCCCATGCCGGGATCAAGTGCTACGCGCTTCTCTCCGGCGCCTGCTGGCTGGCCTTGGAAGGCTTGGCCGAGACGGTGCGTCTGGAGGCGGGCGACTGTGTTCTCCTGCCCAACGGACGGCGGTTCTGCTTGACCAACGACCTGGCGCTTGCACCCACTCCGTTTGGGCGCCTGCAACCCGTCGAGTGGCGTGGCGGCATC
The DNA here is from genome assembly GCA_964250775.1 of uncultured Acetobacteraceae bacterium. Lineage (GTDB taxonomy): Bacteria > Pseudomonadota > Alphaproteobacteria > Acetobacterales > Acetobacteraceae > CAVRQM01. Next base: position 14,929 of record CAXUHK010000057.1, read on the forward strand.
GCGACGCTGAACGGCGGCGGCGACACGTTGATCCTCGGCGGTCACTTCGCCTTTGCGGGCGCCCATGCGGACATGCTGTTGGGGGCCATGCCGCCGGTCGCGCACCTGCGCGAGGACAAGGACAAGATGAACCTGCGCTGGGCGTTGGAGCGGATGCGGCAGGAGTTGGTCGAAGCCCAGCCAGGCGGCGTGCTGGTCGCGCAGCACCTCGCTCACATGATGCTGGTGCAGGCCCTGAGGCTTTACCTCTCCGGCCTGGCGGGACGGCACGTAGGCTGGCTGTTCGCGCTGGCCGATCCGCAGCTCGCGGCAGCGATCGGCGCGATGCACGCCGAACCGGGCACCCGCTGGACGTTGCCCGTCCTGGCGGAAAGGGCGGGCATGTCGCGATCGAGCTTCGCGCGGGCGTTCACGGCGACGGTCGGCACTTCGCCGCTCGATTATCTTACCCGGTGGCGGATGCTGCTGGCGGGGACTCGTCTGACCGAGGGCAACCAGCCGGTGTCGTCGATCGCCGTGTCGCTCGGCTATGACTCCGAGAGTGCGTTCAGCACGGCCTTCAAGCGCGTGATGGGATGCTCACCCAGGAATTACGCGCGCTCCGGACCACGGCCAGGCTCGCGCCATCCATGGGCGACGACGGCGATCGCTCGCGCGGACAACAGCTTCCGACCACAGGGAACGGTCGCTCAAGACGATGCCGATGGCCAACCAGCAGGCAGCTACCCGCCGCCTTCCGACTTCACGCCGCCACTGGGCGGCAGCGACATGCGCGACCTTGGCGGCGGACGGGGTCCGAACGGCCGTGGCCTGGCAAAGACTGTTCCCCGCCCAACATCCCGCTCGCCATGAATGGCCGCCGTGGAGTGGCACGTCGTGCTCGAACGACCGGCTCTGGTCGCGAACCGCCCGGCTGCCGCGGCGCAAACCCACCCGAGGTGCTACCGTGAATCCGTGTCCGAACGATGCGCAGGGGCAAGATGGGCCGGTGTTCGAGGCGGTGATCGTGCCGCACCGCAGCCTGTCGCCGCGGGCGCTGCGGCGGCTGCTGGGCGCCATCTGCCTGATGTGCGGCCTCAACGCCGCGATGTTCGTCTGTCTCGGCGCCTGGCCGGTGGGCGGCTTCACCGGCATCGAGCTGCTGCTGGCGGCGTTCCTGCTGCGGCTCAACGCGCTCGGCGCGCGGGCCAGCGAGGTCGTGCTGCTGTCGGGCAGCGGGCTGCGCATCCTGCGCACCGATCCCAAGGGCGTGCGTTCCGAGCGGGTGCTGCCGCCGGCCTGGCTTTCGGTGCAGTTGACCGACAAGCCGGGCCGGGTGCCGCGGCTCTGGCTGGTGGCGCGACAGGTGCGCGAGGAGATTGCGGCGGCACTGGGCGAGGACGAGAAGCGCGACCTCGCGCAAGCGCTCGCCGCGGCGCTGCACCGCTTCCAGAATCCCGTGTTCGACAACCCGCAACTGCGCCAAGCGCCGCCGTAGCGTCGCCTATTCCGTGGGCGCCAGCGCGCGCACCATCTCAAGCGCCTGGCGGCGGCGGGCCGGTTCGGCGATGCGGTTGTAGGCGCGCAGCAGCTCCCGCGTTTCGCGCTGGTTCGAGGTGTCGTCGCCGAACCCGTGCAACGCCTCGGCCACGCCGCTGCGCTCGCCCTGCTCCGGAGCGGCCGGGAACGCACCCTCGGCGCGCGGCATGTCGTCGTGGAAGAACCCGACCGGCACGCCGAACACCTGCGCCAAGCCGATGAGCCGGGACATGCCGATGCGGTTCATGCCACGCTCGTAGTCCTGCACCTGCTGGACGGTGGTACCAAGCGCCTCGGCCAACCGGTCCTGCGACATGCCGAGCAAGGTGCGGCGCAACCGGATGCGCGAAGCGACATGCGCATGGGTTGACGTGACGTGCGGTTCGCGGGCGTCGAAGTCGGACATGCGCTCCCCCTTACCATAATTCGTTGCGAGATTGTCAATATTGCGACCGCGGGCGGACCGTGCCCGGTCAGCTTTCATGCGCAACCCTGGTTTTTCGCCGCAGCGGCTCAGGCACCCGGCCCCAGGCCAACCCGCAGGCAGCGACCAACGCGGCCAGCGCTCCAGGCCCGAGCAGGCCCAGACGGCTGGCCAGGGTCGGCGGCAGCCTGCCCGGCAACGGCCGCAGCAGCACGCCACGGGAGGCGATCGGCAGCCGTCCGAGTTCGTGCCCGAAAGCGTCGAAATCGGCCGAGATGCCGGTGTTCGCGGCGCGGAACAGCGGCAACCCCTCCTCGACCGCGCGCATCCGCGCCGCCGCGAGGTGCTGCCGCGGGCCGCTGCTGTCGCCAAACCAGGCGTCGTTGGTGACGTTGACCAGCCAGTCCGGCCGATCGGCCTCGTCGACGATCCAGGCCGGGAAGATCGCCTCGTAGCAGATCAGCGCCCCGAACGGCGGCAGCCCCGCGACGTGCAGCGTGCGCGGCCCCGGTCCCGGCGCCAGGCCGTCGCCCTGCACCAACTGCACGCCAACCCGCGCCCAGCTCGGCTGGTACTCGCCAAACGGCACCAGGTGCCACTTGTCGTAGCTGGCCAGCGGCGGCCCGGCCCCGCGCAGCGCCATCAGGCTGTTGCGCGGCTGCCCGGCGGCATCGAAACGGACGCTGCCGGCCAGCACGGTGCCCCGCAGTCCGACCGCGTCGGCGATCGCCCCGCGCGCGTTGGCGTCGCTGTCGAGCAGGAACGGGCTGGCGGTCTCCGGCCACACCACCACAACAGGCACGTCGGGCGACGTGGCGCGCGCGGCGGCGGCGCCCTCGCGGGTGAGCTGGAGGTAGGTCTCGAAGCTCGACAGCGCCCGCGCCCGGTCCCATTTCTGGCCCTCGGCGATGTTGCCCTGCGCCACCACGACCGAGAGCGGCAGGTTCGTCGCGGGAGCGCCGCCCAACCGCCACAGGCCGAACCCGCCCCAGGCCAGCAGTGCCGCCGCGGCGGTGAGCCAGGCCCGCCGCCCGAGCGACGGCGTGGCGCAGAGCAGCATGGTCGCCAAGGTCAGCCCGTGCACGCCGAGCAGCGAGGCGGGCTGCAGCGCCACGTCGCCCAGGGCGCCGGGCAAGGCCCAAATGCTGCCCAGCGGGTTCCAGGGAAAGCCGGTGAGCACGACGCTGCGCGACAGGTCGGCCAGCACCCAGCCGCCCGCCAGCGTGGCCGCGCGAGGCCAGCCAGGGCGGGCCAGCCGGGCCAGCGCGCAGGGCAGGGCCACGAACACCGCGAGCACGGCGGCCAATGCCGGCACCGCGATCGGCACCAGCCACCAGAACCGCGCCGCCTCCAGCATGATGGCGTCGGTGATCCAGTAGAGCCCGAGCAGGTGGTGCCCGAAGCCGAAGCAGAACCCGATCCGCGCCGCGCCGCGCCAGCCGGGTTGCGCGCCCAGCAGCGCCAGCAGCCCGCAGACCGCCACCGGCAACAGCGGCAGCGCGTGGAACGGCGGCAGGGCCAGCGCCGACGCCACGCCCAGCGCCGCCGCCAAGAGCCACGCCCGCCAGCCGCCAGGCAGGGTCAAGGCATCGCCCAAGGCGCCGTGACGACGCGCTCCTGCGGCACCGGGCACCCGGCGAGGGCGGCCGCGATGCATTCCGCCGCGGCGACGCCCATGCGGTCGAGCGCGTCGGGCGTGACCCCGGCCACGTGCGGCGTCGCGATCACCAGGGGATGCCGGCGCAACGGGTGACCGGGTGGCGGCGGCTCGTCGTCGAACACGTCGAGCGCCGCGCCGGCGAGATGGCCGGAGTCCAGCGCCGCCAGCAGCGCGTCCTCGTCGACGATGCCGCCGCGCGCGGTGTTGACCAGCAAGCCGCCCGCCGGCATTGCCGCCAGCGCCGCCGCGTCGATCAGCCGTCGGGTCGCGGGCAGCAGCGGGCAGTGTAGCGAAACCACGTCGCTGCCGGCCATCAGGCCGTGCAGGTCATGGCCCTCTCCCGCCGCCGGATCGAACGCCGCGACGGTCATCCCGAACGCCTCGGCCAGCCGAGCCACCGCCTGGCCGATGGCCCCGAAGCCGACCAGGCCGAGCCTCGTGCCCGCGATGTCGCGCACCTGGGTGTCGGCCTCCCGCCAGCGTCCGGCGCCGACCACGGCGGACAGCGGCCGCAGCTGCTTCGCCAGTGCCAGGATCATCGCCAGTGCGTGTTCGGCGACCGGCACGGTGTTGGAACCGGGCGCGCGCATCACCAGCACGCCGAGTTCCCCGGCAGCGGCAAGGTCCACGTCGTCGACCCCGACCCCGTGCCGCGCCACGATCCGCAGCCGGCCCGAGGCGCGCAGCACCGCCGCTCCCACCTTGCCCTGGCGCGACAGGATGGCGTGCGCCCGCACCCGGGCAACCAGCTCGACCAGCAGCTCGGGCGAGGGGTACGGCGGCGTGTAGTGGATGTCGCAGCCGGCGTCGCGCAGCAGCGCCACCGCGCGCGGCGCCAGGCGCGGCGCGGTCATCACCACGCTGTACGGCGGCACAGGCGCGTTCAATCCGCCACGCTCAATCCAGCGCGTCGCGCTGCTCGCGCTCGTAGTGGCGGTAGTACTTGTCGGTCACTTGGTCGGTCTTGACCACAATGGCGATGTCGGTGGTGTTGAACTGGTGGTCGATCACGGCGCCGTCGCCCACATAGCCGCCGAGGCGCAGGTAGCCCTTGATCAGCGGCGGCAGCGAGCCGTTCGCGCGACGCCCGTCCAGCGTCTCGGGCCCGACGCGGCGCATGTCGACATAGCGCTCGGCCAACGCCCGCGGCCGCAGCGCCTGCGGGGCGAGGTGGTTGTAATACAGGTACGACAGCTCGGTCGCCAGCGCGTCGGGGTCGGTGCCGGGCAGGCTGGCGCAGCCAAACATCAGGTCGATGCGGTTGAGGAACACGTAGGCGGCCAAGCCGCGCCACAGGAGCTGCATGGCGCTGCGACCGCGATACGCGGGATCGACACAGGAGCGCCCCAGCTCGAGCACCTGGCCGGGGAAGCCGGTCACGGCGGAGATGTCGTACTCGTCGGCGGAGTAGAAGCCACCGAGCAGGGCCGCGGCCGGCTCGCGGATCATCCGGTAGGTCGCGACGACGCCCTCCGGGCCAGGGCCGATAGCGTGGTCGACCACCATGAGGTGATCGGCCACGGCGTCGAACCCGTCGCGGTCGCGGCGGCTGGCGGCGGCGGCGGCATCGGGGATGGCACCCATCTCGTCGTAGAAGATGCGGTAGCGCAGCGCCTGCACGGCATCCAGTTCGCCCGCCGTGACCGCGACGCGCACGCCGAGGCTGCCGCTGCGCAGCTCGCCCATGGCGACGGCGGGCGGCGGCCGCCCGTGGTCGAGGGCGACGCCGCCGTGCATCCGCTCACCGCGCATCGTCGCTCCGGGTGGCGGCCGCAATGGTGGTGCCGATGGCGATCTCGGGCGCCGGCTTGGCGCGCGGGCGCGCCGGCGGGGAGGCCGCCTCGCGCCGTCGGCCGAACAGCTCAAGCCGCATCGACACCACCTCGAACCCGAGCCGGGCGGCGATGTCGCGGATCAGCGCCTCGTGCGCGGGGTCGTCGAACTCCAGCACGCGGCCGGTGTCGACGTCGATCAGGTGGTGGTGACGGCCATGCTCGCTGGGCTCGTAGCGGGCGCGGCCGCCACCGAAGTCGCGCCGGTCGAGGATCGCGTGCTCCTCCAGCAGGCGGACCGTGCGGTACACGGTGGCGATCGAGATGCGGCCGTCGAGCGCGCTGGCGCGGCGGTAGAGTTCCTCGACATCGGGATGGTCGGCGGCCTCCGACAGCACGCGCGCGATGACCCGGCGCTGGCCGGTCATCTTCAGCCCACGCTCGACGCAGAGGCGCTCGATCCGGCTTTCCATCCCCCTTAGAATACCCGGACGCGGGGAGCGGAAGCAAATCGCGTGGCCGGCTTGGCTACAAGGCGATCAGCCCGCCGGTCAGGCGGCCACTCACCCCGCCCTGGGCTTGGTGCCGAGGCCGATCTTCTTGGCCAGCGAGGAGCGGTGGCGGGCATAGTTCGGTGCCACCATGGGGTAATCCGAAGGCAGGTCCCAGCGGTCGCGATACTGCTCGGGCGTCATGTTGTAGGCGGTCTTGAGGTGACGCTTCAGCATCTTCAGCTTCTTGCCATCTTCGAGACAGACGATGTAGTCGGCGAACACGGACTTCTTGACCGGCACCGCCGGTTGCGGCTTGTCGACGGCAGGAACGTCGCGGCCGACGCCCGACAGTGTGCGGTAGACATCCTGGATCAGCGACGGCAATGCATCCGGCGTCACCGAGTTGTTGGACACGTGCGCCGAGACGATTTGGGCAGTCAGTCCTAACACGTCGAGGCTTTGCGCGGCATCGGGCATTTGATTTCTTTCGCTGTCTTGGACTTCAGGATATACAGACCCATATCCCCGCTTCGCAACGGATATTTGAATGCAAGTGAACAACACGACGGTTGATCCGACACATGACCCGTCGGGCGTTGCCGATTTACCTGACGTTGCCAATCCGATGGCCGACACGGCCGATCGCACGCTCGACATTACGCGCGAGACCTGCCCGATGACCTTCGTGCGGACCCGCCTGGCGCTGGACCGCATGGCCGCCGGCGAGAGATTGCTGGTGCTGCTGCGCGGGGACGAGCCGGCGCGCAGCGTGCCCCGCGCCGCGGCGGCACTGGGTCATGTGGTGCTGCGACAGGAGGCCGCCGAGGACGGCGTGGTGCGGCTGCTGCTGCGAAAGGCATATGGCGCCAAGCCAGTAGCGGCAACTCAATACGGGCGCAGCAGCCGATCGATGTAATCCAGTTCGAGCCGCGGCCGGGTCCGCTCGCCGCCGCGGCGGCGCAGCTCCTCCTGGATGGCGCGGGTGCGCGCCTGCTCCATCTTCTCCGGCACCTCGGTCTCGCCGCCGTCGCTACCGGCCAGCGCGCCCGGAAGCTGGCGGCCGAGCGGATCCGTCTGCTGGCCGGGCTGGGCGCCATCAGGCTGGGCGCCATCAGGCTGGGCGCCGTCGGGCCGGCCGGAACCGTCGCTGCCGTCGCCCTCGCCGAACGCCGTTCCGTCGCCCGGCTGCAGCC
>CAXUHK010000058.1:0-21879 GCA_964250775.1 uncultured Acetobacteraceae bacterium
GGCGGGGGGGGCGGCGGGGCGCGCCGCGGGGCGGCACGTGAGCGGCGCCGCGGGCGCGGCGGGGGGGGCGCTGCCGCTCGCCCGCGGGGCGCAGCCCGAGGTCGCGGCGGTGGTGTTCACCGCGAACAAGTGCCTGGAGGGGATGCCCGGCCTGTCCTTCACCGTGGCGCGGCGCGATCGGCTGGCGCAGGCGATCGCGGCCGGGAGCTGGTCGTTCGACCTTGCCGACATCGACCGCCACGCGACCGGCCACGGCTTCGGCTCGTTCCGCTTCACGCCGCCCGCGCAGGTGCTGGCGGCGTTCCTGGTGGCGCTGCGCGAGCACGAAGCGGAGGGCGGCCGGCCCGCCCGGCTGGCGCGCTACGCCGCCAACGCCGCGGCGCTGTACGACGGGATGCTGGAAATCGGCCTGCAGCCGTACCTGCGGCGCGAGCTGCAGGGACCGATCGTGCTCAACGTCCACGCGCCGGACGACACCGCGTGGTCGTTGCCGGATTTCGTCGACGGCTGCAAGCGGCGGGGATTCGTCATCAGCAACTTCTACGACACCGCGACGCCGAGCTTCCGGGTCGGCTGCATCGGCGGCGTCGCGCCGTCCGACATGCGCCGCTTCGTGGCGGCGGCCGACGAGACGCTGCGGGCGATGGGCGTGCGCCACCGCTCGCCGGCGCGGCAGGCGGCATGAGCGGGCGCTCGCACGACCAGTCCGTCGCCCGCGCCGCGACGCTGCGGCCGATCCAGGACATCGCGGCCCGGCTCGGCGTGCCGCCCGAGGCGGTGCTGCCGTACGGCCGGCACAAGGCCAAGGTCGACCACGCGTTCCTGGCCGAGGCCGGGCCGCCGCGGGGCGCCTTGGTGCTCGTCACCGGCATCACGCCGACCCCGGCCGGCGAGGGCAAGACCACCACCACCATCGGCCTCGCCGACGCGCTGAACGCCGGCGGCAGCCGCGCCGTGGCCTGCCTGCGCGAGCCGAGCCTCGGCCCGTGCTTCGGAGTCAAGGGCGGCGCCACCGGCGGCGGGCGGGCGCAGGTGGCGCCGATGGAGGACATCAACCTGCACTTCACCGGCGACTTCCACGCCGTCAGTGCCGCGCACGGCCTGCTGTCGGCGATGCTGGCCAACAGCCTGCACTGGGACAACCCGTTGGGCCTCGACCCGCGCCGCATCGCCTGGCGCCGTGCCGTCGACATGAACGACCGCAGCCTGCGCCAGGTCGTCACCGGCCTGGGCGGCCCGGCCAACGGCATGGCGCGCGAGGACGGGTTCGACATCGTGGTGGCGTCCGAGGTGATGGCGATCCTGTGCCTGGCGCGCGACCTGCCCGACCTGGAGGCGCGGCTGGCGCGCATCGTGCTGGGCGAGCGGCGCGACGGCAGCCTGGTCACGGCGGCCGAACTCAAGGCGAGCGGCGCCATGGCCGCCCTGCTGCGCGACGCCGCGATGCCCAACCTGGTGCAGACACTGGAAGGCTCGCCCGCCCTGGTGCATGGCGGCCCGTTCGCCAACATCGCGCACGGCTGCAGCTCGGTGGTGGCGACCCGATTGGGCTTGGCTCTGGCCGACATCGTGGTGACCGAGGCCGGGTTCGGCGCCGACCTGGGCGGCGAGAAGTTCCTCGACATCAAGTGCCGCAGCGCCGGGTTGTCGCCCGCCTGCGCGGTGATCGTGGCGACGGCGCGGGCACTCAAGATGCACGGCGGCGTGGCCCGCGCGGACCTCGGGCGCGACGACCCGGCGGCGGTGGCGCGGGGCCTGCCCAACCTCGCCCGCCACGTCGCCAATCTGCGCCGCTTCGGCCTGCCGGTGGTGGTCGCGGTCAACCGCTTCGACGGCGACAGCGCCGCCGAACTGGCGGCGTTGCGCGACGGCATGGCGGGGGTCGAAGTCGCACTCTGCACCCACTGGGCCGACGGCGCGGCCGGCGCGGCCGAGCTGGCCGGCTGCGTACAGCGAATGGTGCGGGCCGGCGAGGCGCGGTTCCAGACGCTCTATGCCGATGAGTTGCCGCTCGAGGCCAAGCTGCGCCGCGTCGCCACCGAGATTTACGGCGCGGCCGACGTGGCGATTGCGCGGACGGCGCAGCGCAAGCTCGACCGCTACGCGGCGGCGGGGTTCGGCGGCCTGCCGGTGTGCATCGCCAAGACGCCCTACAGCTTCAGCGCCGACCCGAAGCTGCTGGGCGCGCCGGAGGGGCATGTGCTGCCGGTGCGCGACATGCGGCTGTCGGCGGGAGCCGGCTTCGTGGTGGCGCTGGCGGGCGAGGTCAACACCATGCCGGGCCTGCCGCGCGTGCCGGCGGCGGAGGGGATCGGGCTGTCGGCGGACGGGCGGATCGACGGGCTGTTTTAAATAATCTTTAGTCTATTTGCATTATTTTCGCGGCGTGGCGACATCAGTCATCTTAGATAAGTGGATTATTACTTTAGCTTTGTTCGCTGTTGTTTCAGGTGTCATGCTTTGGGAAGCGCGACAGGCGCAAATCTACGGCGAGCGCGGGAGTGCGGTGCGCTATCTGGCAACCGGGCTGGTGTTTGCCGGCCTGTGCGTCGTCGGAACGGCGTTCATGGTGCGCAATCCTGACTTGATGCGACGCAAGTGGCCTACCGGGTTTGGCCCCGAGTGGTCCTGTTACCGAGCTGCCAGGGGTGGAGGAGTTTGTTCGCGTGATCCGACAAACTCCGAGGAGCGTGGTGCGTCTACTATCTCGCGCTGACGCAGGCTCTTGTGGAGCCGCAAGAAAGTTGGCGGCTGCCTACGTCTGAGGAGTCGAAAGGCCATGTCCGACCAGGGCCTGATGACCCGCAAGCCGGTCGACCGGATCATCGCCTCGGCCGATGCCGGCGAGCACAGGCTGTCCAAGACGCTGGGCGCCGTCAGCATCACCGCCATGGGCATCGGCGCCATCATCGGCGCCGGCATCTTCGTGCTGACCGGCACCGCGGCGGCGCGCTACGCCGGGCCCGCGATCATGCTGTCGTTCGTGCTGGGCGGCGTGGTCTGCGGCTTCGTGGGCCTGTGCTACGCCGAACTCGCGGCCATGCTGCCGGTCAGCGGCAGCACCTACACCTACACCTACGCGACGCTGGGCGAGGTGTTCGCCTGGATGATCGGCTGGGACCTGATCCTGGAATACGCCATGGGGGCCGCGACGGTCGCGGTCGGCTGGTCCGGCTATGTCGGCAGCCTGCTGCACGACGCGGGCCTCGCGATCCCGGCCACGCTGTCGGCCGCCCCCGGCACCGCCGTGACCCTGGCCGACGGCAGTGCCGGCACCGCCATCGTCAACCTGCCGGCGGCGTTGGTCGTGGCGGCGCTGACCGCGCTGCTGGTGCTGGGGACCACGGAATCGGCGCGGCTCAACAACGTCATGGTGGCGGTCAAGCTGGCCGTGGTCGCGACCTTCATCGGTGTTGGTTGCTTCTACGTGAAGCCCGCGAACTGGCACCCGCTGATCCCGGTCAACACCGGCGAGTTCGGGCATTTCGGCCTGAGCGGCATCCTGCGTGGCGCCGCCGTGGTGTTCTTCGCCTTCATCGGCTTCGACGCGGTCTCCACCGCCGCGCAGGAGGCGCGCGACCCGCAGCGCGACATGCCGGTCGGCATCCTGGCCTCGCTCGGCATCTGCACCCTGCTCTACGTCCTGGTGGCGGCGGTGCTGACCGGGCTGGTGCCGTACGGCCAGCTCAACGTGGCGGCGCCGATCGCCAAGGGGGTCGACGCGATCGGGCTGCCCTGGCTGGGCGCCCTGGTCAAGCTGGGGGCGCTGGCCGGGCTGACCACGGTGATCCTGGTGCTGCTCTACGGCCAGGGCCGCATCTTCTTCAGCATGGCCCAGGACGGGCTGCTGCCGCCGGTGTTCGCCCGCGTCCACCCGCGCCTGCAGTCGCCGTACCTGAGCCAGCTCATGATCGGCGCCGCCGTGGCGGTGGTGGCCGCCCTGGTGCCGATCGGGGTGCTGGGCGAGATGGTCAGCATCGGCACGCTGTTCGCGTTCATCCTGGTGTGCGGCGCGGTGATCTACCTGCGCCGCAGCGACCCGCGCACGCGGCGACCGTTCCGCGCGCCGGCGGTGCCGTGGGTGCCGGTGCTCGGCATGGCGTGCTGCCTGCTGCTGACCGCGGTCCTGCCGCTGTTCACCTGGCTGCGGCTGCTGGTCTGGCTGGCACTGGGGCTGGCGATCTACTTCCTCTACGGCCGCCGCCACTCGGTGCTGCGCCACGCGCCGTGAGCCTCAGTCGTCGAGCATCCCCTGGTCGCGGAAGCTGTACCAGCGCCCGGCACCCACGATGATGTGGTCGCGCACCGCGACGCCCACCGCCTCGGTCGCCTGCGCCACCTGGGCGGTCATGGTGAAGTCGGCGGCCGAGGGCTGCGGGTCGCCGCTCGGGTGGTTGTGGACCAGGATGATCGAGGCCGCCTGCAGCTCCATGGCGCGGCGCGCCACCTCGCGCGGGTAGACCGGGGCGTGGTCGACGGTGCCGCGCGCCTGCGCCTCGTCGGCGCACAGCCGGTCCCGCGCGTCGAGGAACAGGATGCGGAACTGCTCGACGCCCTCGCGCGCCAGCACGGCGGTCAGGTAGCCGAGCAGCGCCTCGGAGCCGTCCAGCACCGGCTGGTCCATCACCGCCGCGCGCGACAGCCGCAGCGCCATCGCATGCAGCAGCTTGATCGCGGCGACGCTGTGGGTGCCGAAGCCGCGCAGCTTGCGCAGCCGGTGCTCGGGGGCCGCCAAGGTGGCCGCGAAACTGCCGAACTGGCCGATCGCCTCCTGCGCCGCCTCGGGGGCGCCTGCCGGCAGCACCAGGCCCAGCAGGTAGGTCAGCAGCTCGGAGTCGCTGAGCGCCCGTAGCCCCGCGGCGCGCAGTTCGACGTCGTGCGACGGGCGATCCGGGACGCTGCCCAGGAACTCCGGCGGCGGCGGGTCGAACTGCGGCAGCGGCGCCTCGGCGACGCCTGGCGGCAACCCCGCCTGGGCCGAGGAGGCCGGGATCGGGAAGCTGAACCCGGCCGTTTCCGGTATCGCCTCCGCTCGCGGCACCGGCTGATGGCGCGGCAGCGGCACCGCAGGCTGTGATGCCAATGATCCTACGGCTTCCAGCACCGTCGCCTCGACCGACTGGCGCAACGCGTCGTCGGACGGGCGGCTGGTGCCGGTCGGGAACACCTCGACGGCGCCGTCGCCGCTGCCCACCGAAGCGTGCTCGACGCTGATCCAGCAGGCGCCGGGCATCGCCTGCACCGCCTGGCGGATCGCCGCCACCGCGAAGCCGGGCGCGATGCCGGGCGGGCGGGTGTTTGGCCCCACGCTGATCACCGCGTCGAACGCCACGGCGAAGCCGGCCGGCTCCTGCGGCGGCGGCCGTCCGGCCAGCCAGCGCCCCAGCGCTTTCACTTAAAGCTGGCCCTGTCGCTTCAGACTGGCGGTCTCGCCGGCGCCGAAGATCATGTGGTCGTGCAGAGCGACCGATAGTACCGAGGCGGCGCGGCCGATCCGCCGCGTGAGGTCGAGGTCGCGGGCCGTCGCCGCCGGCACCGCGTCGGGCCGGCAGGTCGCGAGGATCAACGCGCTGGCCTGGGTCTCCAGCGCCTTGGTCGCCACCATGCGGGCGATCTCGCCGGCATCCTGCGTCTCCGGGCAGGGCAGTTCGGCCAGCAACTGGTTGCGGTTGTTGAGCAGCAGCACCGCGAGGTGGGCCGGCCGGCGCAGCCGCACCGGCAAGTCGAGGTAGGCCAGCAGCCGCGCCGCGTCGCTCAGCAGCGGCCGCGACACCGCCTGCGCGTCGGCGCGCCGCCGCGCCGCCTCGCGCGACAATGCTAACAGCCCCACCACCGGCGGCTCCAGGCGGGCGGCGCGCAGCTCGGCCGGGGGTGCCATGAGCGAGCGGTACAGGTCGCCGAAGCGGTTGATGATGGCCTTGGCCTGCGGCTTGGTGTCGCGGCGCGGGATGCCGAGGAACAGCAGCATCTCCAGCAGCTCGTAATCCGCCAGCCCGTCCGGGCCGCGGTCGAGCAGCCGCTCGCGCATCCGGCCGCGATGGCCCTGCGGCCCCGTGCTCGCGAACGGCAGCGCGGCGCCGAACCCTGCTTCGCCCTGTTCGATCATGTGACGTAACAAAAGCACGGGCCGGGCCGTAACGCTATCGTTTTGGTATGGTCCCGGACGATTTCAGCCGGCGAGCAGTATCCCGCCCCAGCCGGCGAGCGTCGCCGCCCCGTCCTCTACCGTGCCGGCGAGGCCGCTCGGCAGCAGCGTCGCCGGCGCGTCGGCAGGCAACGTCCAGCGCTGCGGCTGTGCCGACAGGTTCAGCGCCACCAGCGTGTCGGGCGCGCGACGGAACGCCAGCACCGGCTCCGGCGCGTCGAGGAAGGTAGCGCGGCCCTCGCGCAACGCCGGCCGCGACCGGCGCAGCCGCAGGAACGCGCGCGCGAACGCCAGCGTCGACCACGCATCGGCCGCCTGCACGCTCACGGCTTGCGCCGTGTGCGTGGGCGGGATCGGCAGCCAGGGCTGGCCGGTCGAGAAGCCAGCGCCCGGCGCGTCGGTCCAGGGCATCGGCGTGCGGCAGCCGTCGCGGCCCTTGATCTCGGGCCAGAAATTGCGGCCATACGGGTCGCGCACATCCTCGAACGCGACCTCCGCCTGCGGCAGACCGAGTTCCTCGCCCTGGTACAGGAACGGCGTGCCGGGCAGCGTCAGCAGCAGCGCCAGCAGCAGGCGGACGCACTCGGGCGAGCCGTCGCCCCAGCGGCTCGCGACCCGCATGACGTCGTGGTTGGACAGCGCCCAGGACGGCCAGCCGTCCCCCGGCTCGGCGAAGAAATCCTCGACCGAGCGGCGCACGTGCGCGGCCGAGAACGCCGGCCCCAGCAGGTCGAAGCTGTAGCCGGTGTGCAGCAGGTCTGGGGCGGCGCAGTACTCGGCGATGCGGCGCACGCCGAGGTCGCAGGCGATCTCGCCCACCATCATGCGCTCCGGGTAGCGGTCGGTCAGCGCCCGCAGTCGGCGCAGCACGCCGAGGTTCTCCGGGCGCGAGCGGTCGTAGACGTGCGCCTGCCAGGCATGCGGATTGGTCATCGGCGTGTCGCCGGTGCCGCGCAGCGCGTCGGCGCGCGGCGGGTTGTCGCGCAGCAGCGGGTCGTGCAGGTAGAAGTTCGCGGTGTCGAGCCGAAAGCCGTCGACGCCGCGATCCAGCCAGAACGCCAGCTCGCCCTCGATCGCGTCCAGCACCTCGGGGTTGTGCAGGTTGAGGTCGGGCTGCGAGACCAGGAAGTTGTGCAGGTAGTACTGCGAGCGGCGCGGCTCCCACTGCCAGGCGCCGCCGCCGAACACGGAAAGCCAGTTGTTGGGCGGCGTGCCGTCCGGGCGCGGGTCGGCCCACACGTACCAGTCGGCGCGCGGGTTGGCGCGGTCCTGCCGGCTCTCGGCGAACCAGGCGTGGCGGTCGCTGCTGTGGCTGATCACCTGGTCCATGACGACGCGCAGGCCGAACGCGTGGGCGCGGGCCAGCAGCGCGTCGAAATCGGCCAGGGTGCCGAACAGCGGGTCGACGGCGCGGTAGTCGGACACGTCGTAGCCGAAATCGTCCTGCGGCGAGGCCTGGAACGGCGACAGCCAGACCGCGTCGACGCCCAGTTCGGCCACATAATCGAGGTGCGCGGTAATCCCGCGCAGGTCGCCGATGCCGTCGCCGTCGCCGTCGGCGAAGCTGCGCGGGTAGATTTGGTAGAACACGCCGCCACGCCACCACGACATTCCAGGCTCCGAGCAAGTTGGACTCAGGTTGCAAAGTTGTAAGCTAAGTCGTAGGGACTAAGTGCATAATCCTACCCAGGCCATGCGCACGGTCAACATCCACGAAGCCAAGACTCACCTTTCGCGCTTGATAGAGCGCGCGGCGGCTGGCGAGCCGTTCGTCATCGCAAAAGCCGGCCGCCCACTCGTCAAGGTGGTGCCGATCGACGCACCCGACCCGGGCGCAGAGCGCCGACTTGGATTCTTGGCGGGAGAGGCCGAGGTGTCGGACGACTTCGATGCGATGCGCCGATGAGATCGAGCGAATGGTTCGAGGCGACGTGTGAAGCTGCTACTCGATACGCAACTGCTGTTATGGGCGGCTTATGCCCCGGAGCGCGTGCCCGAGACCGCCCGCGCCTTGATCGCAGATGTTCGCCACGAGGTTGCATTCTCGCCTGCGAGCGTTTGGGAGGTGGTCATCAAGCGTGCCCTCGACAGGCCCGACTTTCGGATTGATCCACGTCGCCTACGGCGCGGGATGGAGGAGAACGGCTATGTCGAGCTGGCGATCACCAGCGAACACGCGCTTGCGGTCGACTTGCTGCCGCCGGTTCACAAAGACCCGTTCGACCGAATACTCGTCGCTCAGACGCTCGTCGAAGGCCGTCCCCTCGTCACGGCCGACAGGAGGTTGGCAGATCACCCAGGCGACGTGAGGCTTGTGTGAGCGCGAGGGACGGAAGTGGCCTTCGCGGGAGGACTTCTAGAGGAGGTGGGCATACCGAGGCGCCCGCGTCATGATTGTCCTGCAGCCCGCTCGATTCGCCGGTCCGGGATCAGCCACGTAAGGGCGACCAGCACGTAGAGCGTGTCGGCGATGCGGATGTCCGCCCATGCGAGCACGGCACCACAGATATAGAGGAGCGGCGAAGCCTTTCCGTTGACGTCGCGGCCGATGACTTGGGCCAGGACCGTCCCCGCGTCGGCCCGCATCCGGACGATCACGGTCTGCAACACGTAATAGGCAAGCGCCGGCATCAGCAACGCGACGCCGTAGACGGCGGTAGGGGCCGGCGAGGACGGATATTCCCCCCCAGTCAGCTCGTTGCGAACGGAATGAGCGAAAGCCAGAACAGCAGGTTCATGTTCGCCCAAAGCATCGCGCCGTTCACGTGCCGGACAAGGGTGAGCAGGTGATGGTGGTTGTTCCAGTAAATCGCCACGTAGACGAAGCTCAGGACGTAGCTCACGAACACCGGGAGTTCCGCCTTGTGCGCGTCCAAGCTGGCGTCGTGCGGCGCCTTCAGTTCGAGCACCATGATGGTGATTATGACGGCGATCACCCCGTCGCTGAAAGCGGCCAGTCGATCCTTCTCCACACCGACCTCCCTGGAGCGCCGGACGATAGTGCTATCAAGTCGGAAGGCTACATCAAAACCCGGCCGCCGCATCGAGACTTGCCGCGATGCACCTCAGGCCGCCAATGCAGGGCCGCAGCCGCACGGCTTTGCGCCCGCGGGCTGGAAAGTCACCGCCGCGTCACCACGGTTCGGAGCCGTTAGCGCTGAAGAAGCCGCCGGTCGGGCCGTCGGCGGGAAGCGTCGCGAGCTTGGTCACGATTACGGCGCCTTCGGCCACCGACTGCGTGCCCCGGCGGCCGTTCAGGTCGGTCGCGGTGTAGCCGGGGTCGGCGGCGTTGACCTTGATCGGCGTGTCCGCAAGCTCCTTCGCGAAGGCGACCGTGATCGCGTTCAGCGCGGTCTTGGAACTCATGTAGCCCATGAGGTTGAGCGCGAAGAACGGGAAAGTCGGGTCCGTCTGCCGGGCCAGCGAGCCAAGGCCGCTGCTAACCATGACGACGCGCCCGGCCGGCGACCGACGCAGCAACGCCAGCAGGGCTTGCGTGACCCGTACCGGGCCGAACACGTTGACCTCATAGGTTGCCCGGATCACGTCGACATCGAGCGTGCTCGGAGGCGCGCCCTTGTCCAATGCCATCCCGGCATTATTGACCAGAATGTCGAGGCGATCGGTCTCGCCGGCGATCAACGCCGCCGCCTGGCGGACGCTGCCTTCGTCGGCGACGTCAAGCTGCACGAAGCGCGCGTCGGCGCCCTCGTTCCGCAGCGCGTCGACCGCGCCGTTGCCGCGCGCAGGATCGCGGGCGCCCAGCCAGACCACGCAGCCCTGCCCGGCCAGTTGGCGCGCAGCCTCCAGACCGATGCCCTTGTTGGCACCGGTCACCAGCGCGACGCGTTGTTCATCCATGCTTTCCTCCCGATAGTAGCTGCAAATGCCGTCGCCGCAGGGCGGAACCGTCCTGGCCCTGGATTTCCGCCGCGCGGGACAGCTTGAAGTCGAGTATGCGCAGCGTCTCTTGCAGGGCGGCGATCTGTTCGATCACCCTCGTCCTTTGCACAGCGACGATCTCCGCGCGTTCCGCTAGGGTCTGGTCACCCTGTCGCGCCAGCGCCAGATAGCGGGCGATCTCCGGTAGCGGCATCCGCACCGCCCGCAACCGCGCGATGAAGGTCAGCTCTAGGACGTTGTACGGCTCGTAGACCCGCCGCCTGCCCGCCGTGCGCGGCGGCGGCGCCAGCACACCGGAGCGTTCATAGAACCGCACCGCCTCTACCGTCAGGCCGGCGGCCTGCGCCGCCGCGCCGATCGTCAGGTTCATTGTCATGAAGCCAACGCTACGGGCTGGAGTCGACTCCAGGTCAAGTGCCGATTTGCGGACCCTACCCCTTGACCGCCCCCGCGGTCAGCCCCGCCACGATCCGCCGCTGCAACAGCAGCACCAGCGCGATCAGCGGCACCGTCACCACCACCGAGGCCGCCATCACCACGCCCCAGGGCAGCTCGTGCTCCGACGCCCCCGAAATCTGCGAGATCGCCACCGGCACGGTGCGCGCCCGGTCCAGCGTCAGCGTCAGGGCGAACAGGAACTCGTTCCAAGCGGCGATGAACGCCAGCAGCCCGGTGGTCGCCAGCGCCGGCGCCAGCAGCGGCAGGAACACGCGCAGCAGCACCGTCCACGGCCCAGCGCCGTCCATCACCGCCGCCTCCTCCAGCTCCTTCGGCAACGCCCGCATGAACGTGGTCAGCGTCCAGACGGTGAACGGCAGCGTCAGGATCATGTCGGACAGGATCAGGCCGGTGCGGGTGTTGTACAGCCCCATGGCGCGGATCAGCTCGAACAGCCCGGACAACACCGCGACCTGCGGGAACATCGACACGCCGAGGATGCTCAGCAGCATCAGCTTGCGGCCGCGGAAGTCGATGCGGCCGAACGCGAACGCGGCCGAGGCGGACACCGCGAGCGAGATCAGCACGACGCTGCCGGCGACGATCACCGAGTTCAGGATGTCGAGCGCGAACGGCTGCCCGGTGAAGGCGTCGCGGTAGTTCGACAGCGTGGGCTTGGCCGGCAGCAGCGCCGCGCCGAATAGCGCGCTGCCGGTCTTGAGCGACGAGATGACCGCCCAATAGAACGGGAACAGCGTCCAGAGCAGCAGCACCGCCAGCAGCAGGTAGAAGCCCGCCCGGCCCACCGTCAGGCGACTCATCCCTTCTCCTGCGACAGCGTGCCGCGCGCCAGCGTCAAATATAGGCCGATCAGCACCGCCACGGTCAGGAACAGCAGCGTCGCCGCCGCCGAGCCGCCGCCGGCGTCCTGGAAGTCCATCAGGCCGCGCCGCGCGTAGATCGACATCGACATGGTGCTCTCGTTGTTGCCGGTCAGCACGTAGATCGCGTCGAAGATGCGCAGCGCGTCGAGCAGGCGGAACACCACCGCCACCAGCAGCGCCGGGCGGATCAGCGGCAGCGTCACCCGGAAGAAGGTCGCCACCGGCCCCATGCCGTCGATCGCCGCCGCCTCGCGCAGCTCCGCCGGCACCAGTTGCAGGGCGGCCAGCGACAGCAGCGCCATGAACGGCGTGCTCTTCCAGACGTCGACCAGGATGATCGCCGCCATGGCGAAATGCGGGTCGGCGGTCCAGGCGATCGGGTTACGGATCAGTCCAAGGCCCAGCAGCAGCTTATCGAGCACGCCGTAGATGTCGTTGAACATCCAGTTCCAGATCTGCGCCGACACCACGGTGGGGATCGCCCACGGCACCAGCACCGCGGCGCGCACCAGGCCCCGCCCCGGCAGGTGTGCGTCCATCACCAGGGCGAACACCATGCCGAGCACGGTCTCGATCGCCACCGACACCGCGCTGAAGAACAGCGTGTTGCCGACCGCGCGCCACCAGCCGGGGTCGCCTAGCACCACGCGATAGTTTTCGATGCCGAGCCAGGACCAGTCGGACTCGCCCAGCCGCGCGTCGGTGAAACTGAGCTCGACGGTGCGGGCCAGCGGGAAGCCCGCGACCAGTAGCAGCAGCAGCAGCGCCGGCAACAGGAACTGCCAGGCGCGGGCGCGGCTGGGGCGCGACGCCGCCGCGGCCGCCACGCGGCTCACCAATGGCCGTTGCGGCTCAGGCGCTCCAGGGTCTTCTGCAGCGTCGCGAGCTTGGGGGCACTCGGGCCGCCCGAGGCGATCACGTCATGCGTCGTGGCCTCGAACGCCGAGGACAGTTGCGCGTAGCGGGGGCCGGCGACACGCGAGGGGCGGGCGATGGTGTGGGTGAACACGTCGAACAGCTCGCCATAGAACGGCACCGCCGCCAGCACCTGCTGGTCCTTGTACAGCGCCTCGATGGTCGGGTTCTGCGAGTAGTGGATCGCGCGCTGCTTCTGCAGCTCGGCGCTGCACAGGTATTTCACCAGCTCGATCGCTGCGTCCTGGTTCTTCGAGTATTTCGACACCGCCATCTGCCAGCCGCCGAGCACCGCGGCGCTGGTGCCGCCGTCGCCCGCCGGCAGCGCGGAGACGCCGACCTTGCCGCGCACCGGGCTGTCGGCGCCTTGGCCCAGCGACCAGGCGTATGGCCAGTTGCGCATGAACACCGCCGCCCCCGACTGGAACACGCCGCGCGTCTCCTCCTCGGTGTAGTTCAGCACGCCCTTGGGCGAGATGGTGCCGACCCAGCCGGCGGCGCGGTCGAGCGCCTGCGCCGCGTGCGGGTTGTCGACGGTGACGTGGCCGCTGTTGTCGACGATGGTGCCGCCCTGCGACGAGGCGACCCATTCCAGCGCGTTCACCGTCAGCCCCTCGTACGCCTTGCCCTGCCAGACGAAGCCCTGCATGTCGGGATGGCCTGCGGCGCGCTCCCTGTCCTGGATGTCGCGCGCCGTGGCCTGCAGCTGGGCCCAGGTCTTGGGCGGCTTCGCGCCGTATTTCTGCAGCAGGTCGCTACGGTAGTACAGCAGGCCGGCATCGGTGAAGAACGGCAGCGCCAGCAGCTTGCCGCGCACGGTGTTGTTGGCGACGATCGAGGGGAAGTGCGCCGCCAGCGTGGCGGCATCGACCTTGCCGGTCAGGTCGGCGAGATGGCTGGCGAGCACGCCGGGCCAGATCACGTCGATCTCGTAGATGTCGATGTCGGCCGAGCCGGCGGCGAGGTATTGTTGGTACAGCGCCAGCCGTTCGGTATCCGACTGCGGCGCCGCCAGCACCTTGACGGTGTTGCCGGTGCGCGCGGCCCAGACGTTGCCCTCGTCCTGGCATTCCTTCGCTTCCTGGCCGACCGAGCCGCAGGAGACGGTGATCGTCGCGGCGTCGGCGACGTGGCCCACCCAGGCGAGACAGGCGGCGAGCGCCATGGTGCGGTATGCGGACGCCAAACGCATGGTTTTCCCCCGGGCTTATGATTGGCCGGAGCCTATGCCGAGATCGCGCGGCCTGTCACGCCCGAGGCTTGGATCAAGCCCATGCCAACGGCCCTTGGCGACGACCGAGCCTGCAAGGATTGCCGCGCCGAATACTCTCCGAATGACCGAGACGGAGAACGTTCGACGTAGAGGGCCGCTGGCATGGATTCAAATTTGGGCAAACACCTGGCAGAGGGGCGACCTACTGCTTTCTTGTCGCAAGCGAGACGATACCTGCGATGGCCCCCGCCGCGCTCAGGGTTGCCGTCGCAGGCTTCCCAACCTTGTCCCACTTGTCGCCAAACGCCGCGAAGCTGTCGGACCAACTCTTCTTCGGCTCTGCCCCTCCGGACGCAGCGGTGGAGCCATTGTGCGCCGGCTGTTGCGTGGAAGGTGCCCCGTTGGACGTCTCCCCGTGGGTCGTGGGCGCGATGGCGCCGCTTCCATGACCGTGATGGATGCTGCCCATCTCCATGTCGGAGGCGTGATCGAACGGACGTGTGTTCGCGGTCCCGGTGGGAGACGAAGCCGGGCTGCCGGTGGGTGTGCCGGGCCGGCTGCTGCCGGAGCCGCCATACTCGTCGAGCAGGCTCATGCCGTACGGCGAATTGGGTCGGCTCTCGATGGGCGAGGCCGGCGGGCTGGCGGAAGGCGTTGCGTGCGAGCCGGCGCTCCCGGAGCTGGAAAGTTGACTCTCGAAGTCGTTTTTTCCCGCCGATGGCGAGGCAGGTGGGGGGAAATGGGACGTGGTCGAACCCAGGTTTGCTGGTGCGGAATTGACCCGTGATATCATCTAAACCTCCTCATTGCTCGTAATCATTGATGCGATGGCTTGCAGACACTGCCTGTAACCTCGGACCGTGAAGTATCTCTCCAGTGGGAGAGGGAATGACTTTAATGGTGAAACCTGTCTCGAACCTGTTCCCGGAATCGAAGTCGCATCATGCGGCCAGGCATAGCAGCGGACTGCGACCGAGACGCCCAAGCCGCTGCGGTGGATGATGGCGATTCTTCAGTGTCATTGGCCGACCAATTCGCCAGCGGTCACGTCGTAACAAACTAGTCATGTCCAATCTTAAAGAAATTAGGAGGAAAGAGCGGGTTGCGAGGGCGATTGATGTGCGTCGCGCATATCGGTCAGAGCCGTTGGAGTCGTTCCGATCCTTGCCGCTCGCCTCTAGCTCTGTCGTCACCGAGACGGGATCATCCGCCCCGTGATACAGATGAGGCTTCGATATGCGTAATTTCCTGATGGCAGCGGTCGCGGTTGCAGCCTTGGCGAGCGGCAGCGCGGCAATGGCCGACGACACGTTTGGCGGCCAGCCGGCCCAGGCAGGCGTGAACAGCTACCTCGACCAGCAGGCGACCAATTCCGAGTTCGCGGACCCGACCGCGCCGAACAGCATCCACAGCCACGGCCACCCGTAAGCGTTACCCGCTTTCGGCAGAGCGATCATCGACACGTGGGGCAGGAGCGATCCTGCCCTTCGTCGTGTCCGTGCCCCAGCCGACGCGGCCTTTCAGGGCGTGGCTCATAAAGGCAGCCGTAACACGAGCGCATCGTGCCCATCGGGGTAGTAGCGGGGCCGCAAACCCACCTGCGTGAACCCTACCGCCGCATACAGCGACACCGCCGCGGTGTTGCCTAGCGCCACTTCCAGGAACAGCCCGGCGGCCCCGCGTGCCCTCGCCGCCACGATCGCCGCGTCGAGCAGTTGCCGGCCGAGGCCACGCCGGCGCGCTTCCGGCGCCACGCCGAAGGTGAGCACCTCGGCCTCGCCCGCCACGACCCGTGCCAGGATCAGGCCACCTTCCGGATCGATCAGGCCGACGCAGCCCGGCATCGCGAGCTGCGCGGCGAACGCCTCGGCATCCCACCGCTCCGGGGCCGGGAACGCCGCCGCATGGATCGCCGCCATCGTGGTGGCGTATGCCGGTGTCGCGACGATCAAGCCGGCGCCGGGCGCAGCCCGCGAGCCGGCAGCCGGGCCTCGGGAGCGTCAACATAGAGCGGTAGGCACGCCAGCGCCGGCAGGGTTCCGGCCAGCCGCTCCGTCGCGACCCTGGCCACGTCACACGCCCGCACCGCACGCGCATCGGTCAGCAACACGTCGCAGCCGCGCGCCGCCAAGCGCGCCGCGACCGCGACCGCCGCGTCGCCCGCCACCGCCACCGCGCCCGCCGGCTGCGGCAGTTCGGCCAGTGCCACCGCGCCGAGCCGCCCGGCGATATCGAGGAACACCCGCCCGCGCCGGCTGTCAATCGCGACCCAGAGTGGGCGGCCATGCAACGGCGGCAACCCGGCGGCGAGCCCCTCCGCGACGCTGACGGCGACCAGCGCCTGCCCGCCGCCCAGCGCCAGGCCGTGCGCCAGGGCCAGCGCCGCCCTGATGCCGGTGAAGCTGCCCGGCCCGACCGTCACCGCAATTGCGTCCAGCGCCGACGCCGCCAGCCTGGCGGAGCGCAGCACGGCCGCCGCCATCGACGCCAGGCGCTCGCCACGGTCCCCCGCCTCGCCGGCTTCGGCCAACGCCACGCCGCCCGCCACGACCGCCACCGACCGGCGGCCAAGCGAGGCGTCGAGCGCCAGGATGCAAGGCGAGGCCGGCATAGCCGCATTCTACGGCCGGGCACGCTCGGCGCGCCATGGGGGCGCAGCATGGCAGCGCAACATGCTAGGCAGGCGCGGACGGTGCGCGCTATGGGAGGGCGAGCGGTTCGGCCGCACGAATGTTCACCGCCAACGCTCTCGCAACAGGAGACTGCCTTTGTCGCTCGCCCCGCTCGCTTCCGACCAGGCCTATTCGGCTCCCGGGTACATGACCCACGGAGACCTGGCCGCCGAGGACCGCCGCGTCAGCCTGCGCAACCATGTCTCATGGGGCGCCGTGTTCGCCGGGGTGGTGGCGGCGCTGGTGATCCAGCTGCTGCTCAACATGCTGGGCGTCGGCGTCGGGATGTCGGCGTTCCAGGTCGGCGGCGACACCGCAAGCAACCCGACCGCCAGCGCGTTCTCGATCAACGCCGGCATCTGGCTGGTGGGGTCGGGCGTGGTCGCCTCACTGATCGGCGGCGTCGCGGCCGGGCGGCTGTGCGGCACCTCGCGCCCCAGCACCGCCGGCTGGCACGGCTTCATCTCGTGGTCGGTTTCGACCCTGCTGGTGGCGTGGCTGCTGAGCAGCGCGCTGGGCGGCGTGCTGGGCAGCACCTTCAGCGCGGTGGGCAGCACGCTCGGCGGCCTCGGCAAGACGGCGGCCTCGGCGGTGGGCGGCGCCGCCTCTTCGGCCGACGGCGGCGCGCTGCAGGGCCAGGTGCGCAAGCTGATCGACCCGAACGGCGCGCAGAGCGTGCAGGACAACGTGCTGTCGTATATCCGCGCCAGCGTCAGCGGCGACCAGAAGACCGCCGACGCGTCGCGCGACCAGGCGGTCAACAGCCTTGCCAAGGCCGCCAACATCTCCCCGGACGAGGCCCGCACCCGCCTCACGCAACTGCAGCAGCAGACGCAGCAGGGCATCGACCAAGCCAAGCAGCAGGCTACCCAGGCGGCGGAGGAAGCCCGCAAGGCGGCGGCGCAGGGCGGGCTGTACGGGTCCGCGGCACTGGTTTTGGGCGCCATCGCAGCATGGATCGGTGGCGTCATCGGCACTGCCCGCCGCGAGATCTCCGACATCTGACGCGGTCAAGCCGGCCCGGTCGCGCGACGTTGATAAGGCGATGGGGCCGGCTCAGGCCATCTGGCAGGCCTGCTCGAAAGCGAGGCGCGGCAGCCGCAGCTGCACGTGACCGGGATCGCCACGCCCGACATTGACCAGGAAGTTCGACTTCCAGCCGCTCTCGGCGAAGAACGCCTCATCCACGCGGCCGCGGTCGAAGCCCGACATCGGACCGCAATCGTAGCCGAGCGCCCGCGCCGCCACGATGAAGTAGGCGCCCTGGAGCGAGGAGTTCCGCATCGCGGTCTCCTCGGCCAGGGCGCCGTTGCCAGCGAACCAGGAGCGCGCGTCGGCATGGGGGAACAGCATCGGCAACTGGTCATAGAACACCGGGTCGTAGGCCACGATGACCACGGCCGGAGCGCCCATCGTCTTGTCGACGTTGCCGGCCGAGAGCGCCGGCCGCAGCCGCTCGCGCCCGGCTTCGGTGTTGACGAACACGAACCGCGCCGGCGACGAGTTGGCCGAGGTCGGCCCCCACTTCATCACCTCGTAGACCGCCCGCGCGTCGCCTTCGTCGAAGCCGCTGCCCGCCTGCCAGTCCCATATCGTGCGGGCCTGGCGGAACAGCCGGTCGAGCGCCGCGTCGGCGAGGCTTTCGCTCACAGCGCCACTTGCTCGACGGACACCACCTCCGGCACGTAATGGCGGAGCATGTTCTCGATGCCGTGCTTCAACGTGGCCGAGGAGGACGGGCAGCCGCTGCAGGCGCCCTGCATGTGCAGCCGCACGATGCCGTCGCGGAAGCCACGGAACACGATGTCGCCGCCGTCGCCGGCCACCGCCGGGCGCACGCGGGTGTCGAGCAGCTCCTTGATCTGGGCCACGATCTCGGAGTCCTCGGGCGAGACGTCCTCCTCCGCCGCGGCGGCGTCGGCCAGCAGCACCGGGCGGCCGGCGACGAAGTGCTCCATCACCGCACCCAGCACCTGCGGCTTCAGCGTCTGCCAGGCGGCAAGGTCGGACTTGGTGACGGTCACGAAGTCGCCGCCCAGGAACACCCGGGAGACGCCCGGCAGCGCGAACAAGGCGCTCGCCAGCGGGCTGCGCTCGGCCGCCTCGGCGGTGGCAAAGTCGGCGGTGCCCGGTCCCATCACGTCGCGGCCGGGCAGGAACTTCAACGTGGCGGGATTGGGGGTGCTCTCGGTCTCGATGAACATGGGGGCCTCGCGAATGGGGACCGCTGCGGTGCGGTTCCGGCTACATCGCGCGACTCCAACCGCATGGCAAGGGGCGGCATCGCGTTGTATGCTGCCCCCGCATGAGCATCCGACGCCGCACCGTGCTGGGTCTGGCCTCGGCGCTGCCGATGCTCCGCGTCGCCCGCGCCGACGTGGCGCACCGGCTGACCATCCTGCACATGAACGACTTCCACTCGCGCCATGAACCAGTGGACGCCGCAGCACTGGCCTGCGAACCGGGCAAGCCCACCTGCCTCGGCGGCGCGGCCCATCTGGCGACCGCCTTGGCGCGGGCTCGGCGGTCGGCCGAGGCGGATGGGCGCGCCGTGCTGCTGCTCGACGCCGGCGACCAGTTCCAGGGCAGCCTGTTCTACACCGCCTGGCACGGCGAGGTGGAGCTGGCGGTGATGCACGCGCTGGGCACCGAGGCGATGGCGGTCGGCAACCACGAGTTCGACAACGGCCCGGGGACGCTGGCGCGCTTCGTGCGCGCCGCCGGCTTCCCGGTGCTGTCGGCCAACGTCGACGCCAGCGCCGACCCCGACCTCGCCGGCCTGTTGCTGCCATGGACGCTGCTGCGCAAGGACGGCCTGGCCATCGGCGTGGTCGGCCTCACCACGCGGGAGACGCCGGTCGGCTCCTCGCCCGGCCCGCATGTCCGCTTCGCCGATCCCGGCCCGGCGCTGGCGGCGGCAGCGGCGGGGGCGCGAGCGGCGGGCGCCCGCTTCGTCGTGGCCCTCTCGCATCTGGGCGTGGACGAGGACCGCGTGTTGGCCGAACAGGTGGCCGGCGTCGACGTGTTCGTGGGCGGCCACTCGCACACGCTGCTAAGCGACAGCGAGCCGGGAGCGGCAGGGCCGGCGCACCAGCGGGTCGCCGGCCGGGCGTTGGTGGCGCAGGCGGCGTGCTTCGGCCGCTATGTCGGGCGGCTCGACCTCGACCTGGCGGCGGACGGCACATTGGTCGCCTGGGGCGGCGATTGCCGGCATGTCGGCCTCGACCTGCCGCCCGACCCGAAGGTCGCCGCCATCGTGGCGTCGTATGCGGGGCGGCTCGACGGCGTGCGGCGACAGCTGGCGGGGCGGACGGCGGCGGCGCTGCCGAACACGGGATGCCGCACCGGCGAGTGCGCGTTCGGCGACTTCGTGGCCGACGCGATGCTGGCCAGCGCGCACGGGGCCGAGGTCGCGCTGATGAACGCCGGCGGGCTGCGCACCGGGCTGCCGGGCGGCATGGTGACGCTGGGCGACGTCATGGGCGCGCTGCCGTTCGGCAACACAGTGGCGACCCTGACGCTCACCGGGGCCGATCTGCGCGCCGCGCTGGCGAACGGCTTCTCCCGCGTCGGCAAGGGCGCCTTCCCACAGGTCGCCGGGATGCGCATAGGCTGGCGGCCGGGCGCCGATCCGGTGCTGTCGGTCGAGACGCGCCAGGCCGATGGCAGCTTCGCGCCGCTCGAGCCCTCGCGGCGTTACTTGGTAGTGACCAACGACTTCCTGCGCCGTGGCGGCGACGGCTACGCGGTGCTGCGCACCGCCGCGATCGACCCGTACGACGCCGGGCCGCCGCTCGACCAGACGGTCGCGACGGCGCTCGCCGCTGCCTCGCCGGTATCGCCGCACACGGATGGACGGATTTCCACCCCATGACCGAGCGGATCGACTGCGTGGTGGTGGGTGCCGGCGTCGTGGGCCTCGCGGTGGCGCGGGCGCTGGCGCTGGCCGGGCGCGAGGTGATCGTGCTGGACGCGGCGGAGGCGATCGGCACCGAGACGTCGAGCCGCAACAGCGAGGTGATCCACGCCGGCCTCTACTACGCCGCCGGCAGCCTGATGGCGCGCTGCTGCGTCGAGGGCAAGCGGCGCCTGTACGAGTTTTGCGACGCGCACGGCGTCGCCTACCGGGGCTGCGGCAAGCTGATCGTGGCGTGCGACGCCGCCGAGGCCGAGCGGCTCGACGCGATCCGCGCCCGCGCCGAAGCCAACGGCGTGGACGACATCGAGCATCTGGACGCCCGCGCGGCGCGGGCATTGGAGCCCGAACTGGCGTGCGTCGCGGCGCTGCTGTCGCCGTCGAGCGGCATCCTCGACAGCCACGGCTACATGGTGGCGCTGCAGGGCGACGCGGAGGCGGCCGGCGCCATGTTCGCGTTCCACAGCCCGGTCGCCGGCGGGCGCGCCACCGATGATGGCGTCGCGCTGGAGGTCGGCGGCGACGAGCCGATGACGTTGCAGGCCAGCCTGGTCATCAACGCCGCCGGCCTGCACGCCCCCGCCCTCGCCCAAGGCGTCGCCGGGATGCCGCGCCAGATGGTGCCCACGGCCTACTACGCCAAGGGCAGCTACTTCTCGCTCGCCGGCCGGGCGCCGTTCGACCGGCTGGTCTACCCGGTGCCGGTCGCGGGCGGCCTCGGCGTCCACCTCACGCTCGACCTCAGCGGCCAGGCGCGGTTCGGCCCCGACGTCGAGTGGGTGGAGCGCATCGACTACACGGTCGACCCGCGCCGGGCGGAGGTGTTCTACGACGCGGTGCGGCGCTACTGGCCCGGCCTGCGCGACGGCGCGTTGCTGCCGGGCTACAGCGGCATCCGGCCCAAGATCGTGCCGCCCGGCGCGCCCGGTCAGGACTTCGTGGTGCAGGGGCCGGCGGCGCATGGCGTGCGCGGCCTGGTCAACCTGTTCGGCATCGAGAGCCCAGGGCTGACGGCCTCGCTCGCCTTGGCCGACCACGTGCGCGACGTGGCGCTGGCGTGAGAGGCTCCGTCCAGGACGGCCGCGACAGCAGCATTCGACCAGAACAGTTCATCCAGACAGCGCGACACGTTGCTCCAAACCGCTGGTTCGCTTGCGGTTCGCCGCGGCGCCGCGCGGAAGTGTCCTGACTGCTTCCAAGTAGGCGGTGCACATCAGGATTAGTTGGGTATGTATGGCGCGTCCCTCGGGAGCAGGAAGGTTGCGCTCGAATACGCTGCGGACGGTGCCGAAGATCGTGGTTATGAGTGTCAACGTGACGGTCGGTAGGTCGGCGAAGACGGCATCGGAGGCGCTGGCGAACATTGCGCCGGTCGCGGCATCGACGCGGCGAGCGAACGCCTCGATCAGCGGCTCGTTATCGAGTTCCGCCACCGACCTGTAAAGGGCACGGGTCACTTCGGGCCTTTCCGTCTTGGCGTTCGAATAGGTTGTCACGAGCGCCTCGACCATCTGGCCGATCGAGGCACCATGTCGTTCCCGGCAGGCGCCTTCCACCTTCTCTGCCAACACATCCAAGTACCGCTCGTTCAGAGCGTAGAACAGTGCCTGCTTGTGGGGAAAATACTGGTACATGGTGCCGACAGAGACACCGGCCCGCTCCGCCACCCGTGTGGTGGTCAGTCGGCGGGGACCATCGCTCATCAAAACCTGAACGGTCGCCTCGAAAATGGCGTCCAACGTGACCGTCGCACGCGCCTGACGCGGCCGTTTCCGGGGGGTTAGGTGGGCGGG
>CAXUHK010000059.1:0-21833 GCA_964250775.1 uncultured Acetobacteraceae bacterium
GCCCTCGATCACCGTGACCGTGGTCGGCGCCTGGGTGTCGCCGGCGGCGATCTCGTACAGGCCGTTGGCGGCGATGGTGACGCTGCCGCGGGGCGTCTGGATGGTGTCGGTCTCGCCGGGGGCGAGGCGGCGCAGCCGCAGGAACACCTCGCCCTGCGGCACCGTCGCGGCCAGGCCGGAGGGCTGCAACTCGCCCACGTCGAACTCGGTCGAGGCGGCCAGGCTGGCGGCGCTGGCCGAGAACTCGAGGCGGGCACCGGATTGCGGCTCGGTCCAGAGATCGTTGCCGGATACGATGGGGAAGTTGCGCGTGGCTGGGCTCCACTGCTGCGCGTCCGCGGTGCGGAACGACACCGTACCCTGCAGCCGCGCCAGGCGGCCGACCCGGGCCGGCGGGTCGGCCGCTTGGGCCGAGGGAGGTGCCGCCGGCTGCGACAGGGCGGGTGTCGCGACCAGCCCGGTCACGGCAAGGGTCGCGCAGAGCTGGGCGAGACGGTTCGAGGATCGCATGGCGGCCATTCCTTGTGCCGCGCGAGGCGGGATTCGGCCATCCTATCGGCATCAACGGTGGCGAAACTACGCCCGGCGGTTATGAAGTGTCGGCAACGCGGAGGAGGGCGGCAATGTGCGGGCTGTGCGGGGCGCTCGGCGGTGCCGGCGACTGGACCCAGGGAGTCGCCTCGGAGGCGGCGACGTCGATCCCGTGGCAGCGGCGGCAGGCGCGGCGGGAGCGGATCGCGCAGGCGTGCCGGGTGCTGCGGCCGTTCGGGCTGTCGCTCGCGGAATGGCAGGGCAGCGCCATGCTGCTGCGCAGCCGCACCGGCGCCACGCAGATCGTGCGGTCGCTGCTGGACACCTGGCCGGCGGCGGAGCGCATGGCGGGGCGGCCGCTCGACCCGCTCGACCCTGCCTTGCTGGAAGCCTTGCGTGACGGCTGACGCACGCCGGCCGGTGCATGTGCTGACCGGCTTCCTCGGCAGCGGCAAGACCACGCTGCTGCGCCACATCCTGCGCGACCCCGCCTATGCCGCGACCGCCGTGCTGGTCAACGAGTGGGGCACGGTCGGCCTCGACCACCTGCTGCTGGGCGCCGTCGCCGGCGAGCCGGTGCTGCTGGAGAGCGGCTGCGTCTGCTGCACCTTCCGGGGCGACCTGGCCGTGGCCCTGGCCGGCCTGCACCGCAACACGGCCATGCCGGCGTTCGCGCGCGTGGTGATCGAGACCACCGGCCTCGCCGACCCGACGCCGGTGATGGCGACGCTGCTGGCCGACCTCGCGGTGCGGCGCGCGTTCCGGCCCGGACGGCTGATTGCGACACTGGACGCGGTGCACGCGCCGGCCGGGCTGCTCGCGCATCCGGTGCTGCGCAAGCAGGCGGCCGTGGCCGACGCCATTGTGCTGACCAAGAGCGACCTCGCCGGCGACACAGACGTGCTGCGCGCCGAGCTGCGGGCGCTCAACCCCATGGCCGCCATGGTGTCGGCGCGGTTCGGCACGGTCGACCCGGCGCCGCTGTTCGGCAGTTCGGCCGGAGCGCAGGACTGGATCGGGCTGGCCGCCGAGACGGTCTCGCACCGCAACGAACACTCGTTCTGCATCGAACTCGACGAGCCGATCGACTATGGCGCGTTCGCGCTGTGGTTCAGCCTGCTGGTGCATCGCCACGGCGCGCGGCTGCTGCGGGTCAAGGCGCTGCTCGACGTGATCGGAGCCGCTTCGCCGGTGGCGCTGCACGCGGTCCAGCACGTCATCCACCCGCCGGAACACCTGGACCGCTGGACCGGCCCGCGCCGGTCGGTGATCGTGTTCGTGACCGAAGGGCTGACCGAGCCGGCGGTGGCGGCATCGCTGTCGGCGTTCCTGCGCCTTGCCAAGCCCGTCGGCGGCAGGGCAATGTCGGCGTCATAGATACGTACCCGCAACTGGGGCGAACGGCAAAGGAAACGCCATGACCGACTCCGCGAACCGTCGCGAATTCTTCCAAACGGCGGCGATGGGCCTGGGCGCCGCGGCGCTGCTCGGCGGCTTCGGCATGTCGCCGGCGATGGCGCAGCAGATGGCGAAGGACACCGGGCGGTCGAGCAAGCCGCTGCGCGCCGCGTTCTCCAACGCCGGATTGCAGGCGACGTGGTGCGCGCAGGGCAAGCAGGCGGCGGAGAGCTGGGGCCGCTTGTTCAACGTCGACGTCACCTGGTTCGACGGCGAACTGAACGCCACCAAGCAGCGCGCCGCGATCGACGACATGGCCAGCCAGAAGTGGGACTTCGTGGCGATGCAGGCGTTCGGCATCGGCACGCTCACGGCGCCGGTCAAGCAGATGATCGCCGCCGGTGTGCCGGTGATCGACATGGACACGCTGATAGCGCCGCTGGACAGCATCGACGTTCACAGCTTTCTCGCCCCCAACAACGAGCTGATGGGGGCGGCGGTGACGCAGGCGCTGGTCGATGCCATCGGCCCCAAGGGCATCATCACCATGACGCAGGGGGCGCTGGGCCACACCGGCGCGCAGGGCCGGGCGCGCGGGTTCGACAGCATCATGAAGAAGTACCCCGACATCGAGGTGGTCGACCGCCAGCCGGGCGACTGGGACGTGTCCAAGACCGCGCGCATCTGGGAGACGCTGCTGACCAAGTACTCGAAGATCGACGCCGCCTACTTCCACAACGACGACATGGCGTTGGCGGCGTACAACGTGATGAAGCAGCACGGCCGCACCGAAATCAAGATCGGCGGCTGCGACGCGATGCCGCCGGCGCTGGCGGCGGTGGCCGACGGCAAGATGCACGCGACGGTGCGCAACCCGTCCGGGCGCATCCATGGCGGCGCCATCGTCGCCGGGGTCGCCGCGGTGATGGGCGGCGAGAAGACCGGCGGCGGCATCCCCAAGCACATCATCACCGACGGCCCGGTGGTCACGCGCGAGAACGCGCCCGGCATGGCCTGGATGGAAGCGCATTTCCTGATCTGAGCGGGTGATGCCGTCCGATGGGTGCTCAAGTTTCGTGATGCCGCCTCGCACTCGTCATCATCGGGCTTGACCCGATGATCCACGCGGCGCCGCTCCGCAGGCGTGTCGGCATGACGCACCGAACGGCGCATGTCCGGTGCGGCGGGCGGCGCGTGGATGGCCGGGTCAAGCCCGGCCATGACGGTAGGTCCTGAAACTGAACGAGGAAATGGATCGCACATCGCGGGAGCCGCCCCTGCTGGAGCTGCGCCGCGTCCGCAAGTCGTTCGGCGGCGTGGTGGCGTTGGACGACGTCGACTTCACCCTGGGGCAGGGCGAGATCCACGGGCTGGTCGGCGAGAACGGCGCCGGCAAGAGCACGCTGATGAAGATCATCGCCGGCGTCCACGCCGCCGACGAGGGCGAGATGCGGCTCGACGGCAAGGCGGTGCGGTTCCGCTCCGCCCGCGACGCCCGCGACGCCGGCATCGGCATGGTGCACCAGGAACTGAGCATCGTGCCCGAGCTGTCGGTGGCCGAGAACGTCATGCTCGGCACGCAGCCGTTGGGCCGCCTGGGCCTGCTCGACTGGCGGCGGATGCGGCGCGAGGCGGCGGGGCATCTGCAACGGCTCGGCATCGACGTCGATCCCGCTGCCCCCATCGGCACGCTGCCGCTCGGCCTGCAGCAATTGGTCGAGTTGGCGCGGGTGCTGTCGTCGGGCGCCCGGCTCATCATCCTCGACGAGCCGACGTCCGCCCTGTCGCCGCCGGAGGTGGAGCGGCTGTTCGGGATGCTGCGCCGCGTGCGCGACGGCGGCACCTCATTGGTGTTCATCAGCCATTTCCTCGACGACATCCTGGCCGTCAGCGACGCCGTCACGATCTTTCGCAACGGCCGGCGGATCGAGACCGCCGCCGTGACGCCGGCGACCGACAAGGGGTGGATCATCACCCGCATGATCGGCGCCGGGCACGAACAGCTCGAGGAAAGCTACACCGGCGAGATCGCGTTGGGCAGCAAGCCGGCGGCGCCGGTGGTGATGACCGCGCGCGGGCTCGCTCGCGCCGGGCTGTTCGAGGATTTGACGTTCGACGTGCGCGCGGGCGAGGTGCTGGGCATCTACGGCTTCCTCGGCTCGGGCCAGCTCGACCTGGCGCGGGCGCTGTTCGGCAAGCTGCGGCTGGATCGCGGGCAGGTCGGCGTCGGCGGCGTCGCGGTGCGGCTGTCCAACACCACGGCGGCCAAGCGCGCCGGCATCGCCTTCGTGCCGGAGAGCCGGCGCGCGATGCTGTTCGCGCTGGAGCCGGTGTACAAGAACGTCTCCATCGCCATCCTGGAGCGCATCTCGGCGCTGTGGCTGCGCCCGGACGCCGAGCGCGGCATCGCCGACCGGCACGTGAGGTCGCTGCAGATCCGGCCGCCGCAGGTCGACCGCCCGCTCGGCACGCTGTCCGGCGGCAACCAGCAGAAGGTGGCGCTGGCGAAGTGGCTGACCTACCCGCCGAAGGTGCTGGTGCTGAGCGAGCCCACGCGCGGCATGGACGTCGGCGCCAAGGACGACGTGCTGCACATCGTGCGCTCCCTGCGTGACCAGGGCATCGGCATCGTGGTGGTCTCGGCCGAGCCGGAGACCGTACTGTCGCTGGCCGACCGCATCCTGGTGATGAAGCGCGGCGTGATCTCGCGCGAGTTCGCCGGCGAGACGGTGAGCAAGGACCGGCTGCTGGCGGCGGCATGAAGGAGGCTCGATGCACCTGACCGACTGGTTGCGCCACCAGCTGCGCAACATCGCGCCGTTCGCGACCCTGCTGGTGCTGGTGGCGCTGTTCTCGCTGGCCAGCCCGTCGTTCGCGACCTGGGGCAACCTCGCCAACATCCTGCAGCAGATTTCCGTCACCGGCATCATCGCCACCGGGCTGACCTTCGTGATCCTGTGCGCCGAGATCGACCTCAGCGTCGCGAGCGTCGCCAACGCGGTCGGCATCGTGGTCGCCTACTTCACGCTGCAGGACGCCAGCGTGAACATCGCCAACTTCCCGTTGCCGGGCGGCGTCGCGATCCTGCTGGCGGTCCTGGCCAGTGGCGCGTTGGGGGCGGCGACGGCGTTCGGGGTGACGGTGATCGGCATCCCCAGCTTCATCATGACCCTGGCGATGCTGCAGATCGGTGCCGGCGTGTGCGCCATGCTGGTGCGCGGCCAGATAGCCTACAACGTGCCGGGGCTGGTGGCGACCTTGGGCGCCGGCTCGATCGGGCCGGTGCCGTGGATCGTCGTCGTGGCTGCGGCGATCCTGCTGGCGGCACACGTCGTGCTGACCTACACGCGGTTCGGGCGCTACGTCTACATGACCGGCGGCAACCGCGAGGCGGCGGAGTATTCCGGGATCAACACCCGTGCCATCATCGCCTCCGTGCTGGTGATCTCGTCGGTGTGCTCTGGCATCGGCGGCATGTTGGGCGTGGCGCATTTCGGCAGCGCGCAGCAGGACGAGTTCAACAACTACCTGCTGGACAGCATCTCGGCGGTGGTGGTGGGCGGCACCAGCCTGTTCGGCGGCCAAGGCGGTATCGGCAACACGCTGGTCGGGCTGTTCGTGCTGGGCGTGCTCAATAACGGACTAGACCATGTGCGCATCGACAGCTTCCTCAAAATCCTGATACGAGGGCTGATCCTGCTGCTGGCGCTGATCGTCAACGTCTACGCGCAGAAGCTGCGCACCCGGGCCGCGACCGCGCCAGCCCGCTGACATGGGTCGGAGTGTCTCCTATGAGTGCAACCGCGCCGTTGGCGGATCGATGGCGCGCGCGGCTGCGCGGTGCCGCGTTCATGTCGCTGCGCGACATCGGGCTGTTCCGCCGCAGCGCCCGCACCGACGCGGCGATCGCGCGGCTGCGCCCGGCGGTCGGGGCGCGGGAGGCGTTCGAGCGCGTGTATCGCGAGACCGGCGACCCGTGGGCGTCCGGCTCGCCGAAATACCGTTACCAGCGGCGCAAATACGCCACCCTGATGACCCTGCTACCACCCGGCCGCCGCTACGCGCAGGCGCTCGACATCGGCTGCGGATTGGGCGCCATGGTCGGATTGCTGGAGGGACGTGCCGATGCGGTGCTGGGCCTCGACGTGGCGCAGGCGGCGGTCGACCTGGCGCGGGCGCGGCACGCGGGACGACCGGCGCTGAGCTTCGCGCAAGCCGACGTGCTCGACCTGCCGCGCACGCTGGACGGGCGGTTCGACCTGATCGTGGTCTCCGACGTGCTGTACTACCTCTCGCCGCTGAGCGACGCGACGCTGAAGGGCGTGGCGGCGCGGGTTGGGCAGATGCTGGCGCCGGGCGGTTTGTGCCTGCTCGCCAACCATTTCTTCTTCGCGGCCGACCGCGACTCGCGCGTGTCGCAGCGCATCCACCGGGCGTTCGGGTGGTCGGTCGGGATGGATGTGGTGTCGGAGCACCGGCGGCCGTTCTATCTGGCGACGGTGCTGCAGCGGGCGGCGGCGTAGCGGCTGCACCCATTACGTGCCTAGCGCGGCAAGTTCGGCTCGCGCTTTCACTCGCACTCCCACGTGCTTGTTCAGCGCCCTGACGATGCTGCCGAGGTTGGCGAGGCTGGGATTGCCGCTTGGTGCCAGCATTCGCATCAGGCTCCTCTCGGGAATGCCGGTCTCCCTGCTGAGTGCCGGAAAGCCGAGTGTGGCGTGGGCGACGTCGCGATAGAGCCGGCGCGCTGTTTCCGTATCGCCATCGGCCAGGGCCTGTATGGCTTCCTCGATGAGAGCCACGCGGAACTCGGGGTCGTGCTCGGCCCGGTCCGCCACGCTTGCGCGAAAACTACGTGTCAATGGTATCGTCTTCTCTTGGTTTGAGGAGTGGTCCGGAACCCGGCGCCGGCGCACTCTTGCGTTCGCGATATTCCGTCCACAGTGCCTGGGCAAGCTGGATGTCCGAACTTTGTGTCCTCTTGTCGCCGCACAGTAGGAGGATGATGAGCCTCCCGCCATCGAGTGAGAAATAAACACGGTATCCCGGCCCGTAGTCGATCCTGGCTTCCTGCACCCCTTCACCGACCGATCGCACATCCGGCCGCAACCCGCGCTCCGGCTTCGTGACTACCGTCGCGATGCGAGCTGCCGCCCTGGCGTCGCGCAACGAGCCAAATCGTTCGTCAAATGGCCGGGTGCTATCCCGGCGCTGAGAAACACGGGCGCCAGCCATCACTTTGGGAGCTTACTAATGCTTCATGGTTGAGCGTGGATATCGTCAAGCAGTGGTGACGGGCCGGGCGGAAAAGCGCAGTCCCTTGCGCCAATCGGGCACGCTTCAAAGTGGCACAGCTGGACTCAATGCAGCGTTTCGGGTTTCTCAGGCGGCGACACAACACAGAAACGCAAACGGAGGAAGTCGCGCCATGGCGCAAGGTCGGCGCTGGAGAAATCTATCTTGCCGATGTCGTCGCGGCACTCGTCCGCATCGCCCTGCCCCACGTATATTCCGGGAAGGTCATGCCCGGCGCCGGGGATGAGCTCACACCAGTAGCCGGAGACCGGCACCCTGCGGACACGGTTGGTCGCATCATCCCACGCGTGATCGACCAACCAGAGGTCCCAGCCCAGCACCTCGATCTGATCCCGTTC
Organism: uncultured Acetobacteraceae bacterium; assembly: GCA_964250775.1. Taxonomy (GTDB): domain Bacteria; phylum Pseudomonadota; class Alphaproteobacteria; order Acetobacterales; family Acetobacteraceae; genus CAVRQM01. The sequence continues at coordinate 7,584 of CAXUHK010000059.1, forward strand.
GCACGCAGTCAGGAACGCTTCCATGTCCTCCAGCCGAACGCCAACCTCGCCGTTGCGTGCGCGGAAGGACCGTTCGAGCACCTCGGGGGAAAGCGAGGGAGGGAAAAGCAGCATGTCGTCCGTTCCAAGGAAAACGTTGGCCGATTCCGGGCATCCGGTGGCGCTACTCGGCGGGCTGCGGTCGCTCGCCCTTTGCCATCCGCGCCTCGATCGCCAGGATCGCGTCCGGCAACTGCGCCACGCTGTCGATCACCAGGTCGGCTCCCCCCGTCACCATCTCGACCGTGGCGCGCGCGCGGATGGCGCTCACCTCGGAGTCCGACAGCGTGCCGAGTTCAGCCGCCGACAGCCCGGCGATGTTGCCGGTCAGCGCCACGCCGACGCTCCAGGCGCCGGCCGCGCGGCCCTCGCCGACGCCGACCGGGGTGTCGTCGACCTTGACCACGGCGTAGGGGGGCCAGACGCCCATCTGCGCCATCGCGTGCCACATCATCAGCGGGCTCGGCCGCCCGGCCGGCAGGTCGCCGGCGCAGACCGTCACCTCCGGCGCGTAGCCGGCGGCGGCCGCGACGGGGAGCAGCTTCCCCATGATCGGCCGGGTGTAGCCGGTGGTGCTGCCGATGCGGATGCCGCGCGCGCGCAGCCAAGCCAGCGCCTCCAGGCCGCCGGGGACGAAATCGGCGTGCTCCAGCACGCTGGCGACATTCAACGGCTCGAACACCGCGAACACCGCCTCGACGTCGGCGTCGCCGAACGGATGGCCATGCCGCGCCTGCCAGGCGGCGGCGACCGCCGGGCTTTGGCCCACGGCGCGGATGTGGTCGCGCTTGGCCATGCCCATCGGCCCGCGCGCGTCCTCGACCGCGATCTCGACGCCCAGTTCGGCGAAGGCGCGGACGAATGCCCCCATCGGCGCGCGGCTGCCGTGGTCGACCACGGTGCCGGCCCAATCGAGGATCACGGCCTGGATGCGCGGCGCGTCGGTCATGCGAACTCCCTGGTGTGTTCGGGCGCCAGCAGGCCCAGCAGGTCGGCCAGGGTCTCCTCGGCCAGCGCGAACGCGGTGCTGGCGCCGCTGCCGCTGGTGACCATGACCAGGCGCACGCCCGGCGCCACGGCCTCGATGAACGCCGGCTCGGGGCCGGACGCATAGATGCCGACCCAGCGTTCCAGCACCTCCGGCCGCGGCAGGTCTACCACGGCGGAGAGTTCGGCCAGGATGCGGTCGTCGACGCCGCCTGGCTGGAACGGGTCCGGGCTGTCGTCGTAGTGGTGGCTGTCGCCCACCACCAGCGAGCCGTCGGCGCCCTGCACCGCGATCAGGTGGATGCCGTCGGCGAGCCACGGCCCTTGTTCCACTTCGAGCCGGGTGCGCAGGGCGGGCAGGGAAGTTGCCGCCGCGTAGCCGAGGTAGCGCACCAGGCCGAGGTCGCTCATCACCGGCGCGGGCAAGGGTGTCGCGGGGCTGGCCACGCGCAGCATGTGCAGCTTGCAGAGCGTCACCCCGCGCGCCGCGATGCGCTCCGGGAACAGCGTCATCAGGTCGGAGCCGGGGCAGGCGACGATGTGCTCGGCCGCGACCTCGCCGCGCGCGGTGTGGACGCGGCCGGTCTCGATGCCGAGCACGGCGGCACGCGGCAGGAAGCTGACGCCGTGGCGCTCCGCCAGGTGCGCGGCCAGGCGCGGCACGGCGTCGCGGCTCTCGACCCGCAACTCGTGCGGGCTGCGCAGCGCCGCCAGCACGCCGTCGTTGAGGCCGGGCGGCAGCGCGTTGTGGCCGAGCACCTCGCAGCCGCCTCCCATCGGGCCGGCGGCGAACTCGGCCAGCACCGCCGCCGCCTCCGGCCGGCGGGCGCACATCAGCAAGCCGCGTTGCAGGATCGCGATGCCAGCCGCTGGCGCCAGTTCGGCCCACACGTCGCGGGCGCGGCGGGCGCGGTGCCAGGAGATGCCTGCCTGCTGCCCGGTCACGGTGACGAAGCCGAAATTGCGCACCGAGGCGCCGACCGAGCGGGTCTCACGGTCGATCACCGCGACCCGCAGCCCGGCCCGCGCGCCCGCCAGCGCGTGCGCCAGGCCCACGATGCCCCGGCCGACCACGGCCAGGTCGAACCGCGGCGCGTCCATCACGCCTACGCCCGCCGGCGCCGCCGTTCCGGCTTCAGCACCGGAAGCAGCGGCGCGAGAAACCGGCCGGTGTGACTGTCGGGCGAGGCCGCGATCGCCTCCGGCGTCCCGGTCGCCACCACGTAGCCGCCGCCGTCGCCGCCCTCCGGCCCCATGTCGATCACCCAGTCGGCGGTCTTGATGACCTCCAAGTTGTGCTCGATCACCACCACGGTGTTGCCTTGGCGCACCAGCTCGTGCAGCACCTCCAGCAGCTTGCGCACGTCCTCGAAGTGCAGGCCGGTGGTCGGCTCGTCGAGGATGTAGAGCGTGCGGCCGGTGGCGCGCTTGGCCAGCTCCTTGCTGAGCTTGACCCGCTGCGCCTCGCCGCCCGACAGCGTGGTCGCCTGCTGGCCCAGCTTGACGTAGCCGAGGCCCACCTGCTGCAGGATTTTCAGCCGGTCGTGGATGCGGGTGGCGGCGCTGAAATACGGCACCGCCTCGTCCACCGTCATGTCGAGCACGTCGGCGATCGAGTGCCCGCGGAAGCGGATGTCGAGCGTCTCGCGGTTGTAGCGGCGGCCCTTGCAGGTGTCGCAGGTGACGAACACGTCGGGCAGGAAGTGCATCTCGATCTTCAGCACGCCGTCGCCCTGGCACGCCTCGCAGCGCCCGCCCTTGACGTTGAAGCTGAACCGACCGGACTTGTACCCGCGCGCGCGGCTCTCCGGGAGCTCCGAGAACCAGTCGCGGATCGGCGCGAACAGGTCGGTGTAGGTGGCCGGGTTGGAGCGCGGGGTGCGGCCGATCGGCGACTGGTCGATGTCGATGATCTTGTCGAGCAGGCCCAGCCCGTCGATGCGCTCGTGCCGGCTCGGCACCTCGCCCGAGCCCATTAGCTTGCGCGAGGCCGCCTTGTACAGCGTGTCGACCACAAGGGTGGACTTGCCGCCGCCGGAGACGCCGGTGACGCAGGTAAAGGTCGCGAGCGGGAACTCCGCCGTCACGCGCTTCAGGTTGTGGCCGCTGGCGCCGACCACGCGGATCACCCGGTCCGACTTGAATGGCCGCCGCTCGGCGGGGATCGGGATGAAGCGGCGGCCCGAGAGGTAAGCGCCGGTGACGGAAGCCGGGTTGGCCGCGACCTCGGCCGGCGCGCCGTGGGCGATGACGTGGCCGCCGTTGACGCCGGCAGCCGGCCCCATGTCGATCAGGTAGTCGGCGGCGCGGATCGCGTCCTCGTCGTGCTCCACCACCAGCACGGTGTTGCCCAGCGCCTTCAACCGCCGCAGCGTGCCCAGCAGGCGCTCGTTGTCGCGCTGGTGCAGGCCGATCGAAGGCTCGTCGAGCACGTAGAGCACGCCGGTCAGGCCGCTGCCGATCTGGCTCGCGAGCCGGATGCGCTGGCTCTCGCCGCCGGATAGCGTGGTCGAGCCGCGCGCCAGCGTCAGGTAATCGAGTCCGACATCGACCAGGAACTGCAGCCGCTCCTGTATCTCGCGCAGGATGCGCCGGGCGATCTCGGCGCGCTGCGGCGTCAGCGTCGCCTCGACGCCCGCGAACCAGTCGCGCGCCTCGCGGATCGACAGCTCGGAGGCGGCGGCGATGTGCCGGCCGGCGACCTTGACCGCCAGCGCCTCCGGCTTCAGGCGGGCGCCGTCGCACACCGCACACGGCTTCTCGGCCTGGTAGCGGCTCATCTCCTCGCGCACCCAGGCGCTGTCGGTCTCGCGGGTGCGGCGCTGCAGGTTGGTGATGACGCCCTCGAACGGCTTGCTCACGCCGTACTCGCGCACCCCGTCCTTGTAGGTGAACGCGACCGCTTCCTTGCCGGTGCCGTGCAGGATGCCCTCGCGTGCCCGCTCCGGCAGCTCGGCCCAGGGCTTGCGGGTCGACACCTTGAAGTGCCGCGCCAGGCTGGCAAGCGTCTGGTCGTAGTACGGCGACTGCGCCCCGGTCCAGGGCGCGATCGCCCCCTCGGCCAGCGGCCGGCGCTCGTCCGGCACCACCAGCGCCGGGTCGAAGAAGCTCTCCACGCCCAGGCCGTCGCAGGCCGGGCAGGCGCCGTGCGGGCTGTTGAAGCTGAACAGCCGCGGCTCGATCTCCTCGATGCTGAAGCCGCTCACCGGGCAGGCGAACTTGCTGCTGAAGGTGGTGCGCTCGCCGGTCTCGGCGTGCTCGGCGTAGGCCAGGCCGTCCGACATCGCCAGCGCCGTCTCGAAGCTGTCGGCCAGGCGGGCGCCCGCGTCGGCGCGGACCACCACGCGGTCGACCACCGCCTCGATCTCGTGCTTCAGCTTCTTGTTGAGCGGCGGGACGTCGGCGATCTCCATGAGCTTGCCGTCGACCTTGACCCGGGTGAAGCCGCGCGCCTGCAGTTCGGCCAGCTCCTTGCGGCCCTCGCCCTTGCGGTCGCGCACCACCGGGGCCAGCAGCAGCAGGCGGGTGCCGTCCGGCATCGCCAGCACCCGGTCGACCATCTGGCTCACCGTCTGCGCCTCGATCGGTAGGCCGGTCGCGGGCGAGTACGGCACGCCGGCGCGCGCCCACAGCAGGCGCATGTAGTCGTGGATTTCCGTGACCGTGCCGACGGTGGAGCGCGGGTTGCGGCTGGTGGTCTTCTGCTCGATCGAGATCGCCGGCGACAGGCCCTCGATGCTGTCGACGTCGGGCTTGCCCATCAGTTCGAGGAACTGGCGCGCGTAGGCCGACAGCGACTCGACATAGCGGCGCTGGCCCTCGGCGTAGATGGTGTCGAACGCGAGCGAGGACTTGCCGGAGCCGGACAGGCCGGTGATGACGGTCAGGCTGTCGCGCGGGATGTCGACGTCGACGTTCTTGAGGTTGTGCGCGCGGGCGCCGCGGACGCGGATGTGGCCGGACATGCGACGGTCCTGACTTAAGAATGTGTTCTGGAATCGTTCTTATGGTATGATGGCGGTTTGCATCGCCCTTGGGAAGTGCGCGATGCTGGAAGACGTACGAGGAGTGGAACGATTATGGCAGGTGTGAACAAGGTGATCCTGGTCGGCAACGTCGGCAAGGACCCGGAGATCAGGACGACGCAGGACGGCACCAAGATCGCCAACTTCTCGATCGCCACCAGCGAGACCTGGAACGACCGGGCCAGCGGCGAGCGCAAGGAGAAGACCGAGTGGCACCGCGTCGTGGTATTCAACGACCGCATCAGCGATGTGGTCGAGAAGTATGTGAAGAAAGGAAAGTCGGTCTACGTCGAGGGCTCGCTGCAGACCCGCAAATGGACCGACCAGAGCGGCACCGAGAAGTATTCGACCGAGGTGGTGATCGGGCGGTTCAAGGGCGAGCTGACGCTGCTGGGCGGCCGCAACGACTCCGATGGCGGAGAGACGGGCGAGGGCGGCTATCAGCCGCGCGAGCGGGCGGCGGCGCCCCGAGCCGGAGCCGCGCCGCGCGGCGCGCCATCGTGGGAACCGCCTAAGGGCGGTGGCGACCTGGATGACGACATCCCGTTCTGACGGCTTCCCAAGCCACTTGGAGTAAGGCGTAGTTGCTGCTGCGGCGCGACCGCGAAAGCCGTATGGCCTACGGTGGGAAGGCCGCGAGAGCCAAAAATGGCATCCGTTTCGAACCGCTCGGCCAACGAGCGAGATCTCGGCACGATCGCATGTTGTCCGCGCTGCCGGGCCGACTTGCAGCCCGATGCCGACGCGTGGCGGTGCGGCGCGCCCGAGTGCGTCTACCATTCGGCCGGGTTTCCGGTCGCGGCGGGCCAGCCAGTGCTGGTCGACTTCGAGCGCAGCATCTTCCGTCGCGCCGATTACGAGCGCGACACAGGGTCAGTGTTGCCGCGCGACGACAGCGGGCGGGGGCTGCTCACGCGCCTCCGCGCGCTGGTCCTGGGTCATAACCCCGTGGCGGCGCGGATGTCCGAGGCCGTGCTGGACCTGGCACACGCCCTTTCGTCGCGACCGCTGGTGCTGGTGGTCGGCGGGGGCGCCATCGGGTCGGGTGCGTCGGCACTGTACGGCGATCCGACGGTTCGGATCGTCGGCACCGACGTGTATGTCTCGCCGAACACGCTGCTGGCCGCCGACGCACACGCGCTGCCGTTCCGCGACGCCACGTTCGACGCGGTGGTGGTCCAGGCCGTCCTGGAGCATGTGCTGGAACCGCAAGGCGTCGTCGACGAGATCCATCGCGTGCTCCGCCCCGACGGCGTGGTCTACGCCGACACGCCCTTCATGCAGCAAGTCCACGAGGCGGCATACGATTTCACCCGCTTCACCCGCAACGGCCATCGCTGGCTGTTCCGCCGGTTCGCGGAGATCGAGTCGGGCTCGGTGAACGGGGCCGGAACGGTGCTGCTGTGGTCCATCCGCTACTACGTGCGGGCGTTCGGCGCCGGCAACAAGCTGGCGACGCTGGCGACGCTGCCGTTCGTCTGGCTGCGGCCGCTGGAGCGGTTCATGCGCGCGCGGCCGAACGCCGACGGCGCTAGTGGGCATTACTTCCTTGGCCGGCGCAGCGAGACGCAGACCATCCACCCGACCGACATGCTGACGTATTACGAACGGCAGCAGAGCCGGGCGAACTCGGCACGCTAGGCGCCGAACTCGGCGGCGGTCGCGAACGCGCTCTGGGTGCCCGGCTTGGTGATCGAGTCGGCCGCATAGCGCGCCGCCTGGGTCATCGCGGCTACGGTGTCGCCGGCACGCGCGTAGAAGTGCGCGAAGCTGCCGATGAAGGCGTCGCCGGCACCCGTGGTGTCGAGCGGCGTCACCGGCGCCGGCGGCACGTGCGTCGCCGGCCCGTCCGCCACCAGCAGCGCGCCCTCGGCGCCCAGCGTCACGATCACCCGGCGCAGTCCGGCCGCCAGCAGTGCGCGGGCGGCGGCCTCGGCCTGCGCCACGGTCCCGGTCGGCATCCCGGTCAGGATCGCGAGCTCGGTCTGGTTCGGCGCCAGGAACGCCACGCTGGCGATACGCGCCAGCTCCAATTCCGGGGTCGCCGGGGCCGGGTTGAGCACCACCGCCTTGCCGCGCCGCACGGCCCAATCGATCGCGTGGTAGACGGTCGCGAGCGGCACCTCCAGTTGCAACAGGATCAGGTCGCAGCCGAGCAGGTCGTCCGCCGCCCGGTCGATGTCGGCCGGCGCCAGCGCGTTGTTGGCGCCGGGGACGATCAGGATGCGGTTCTCGCCCGACGGCTCGACGAAGATCGGCGCCACGCCGCTGGCCCCCGGCGCCACGCCGACATGGCGCGTATCGATTCCCAGCCTGGCGTAGTGCGCCAGCGTGTCGCGGCCGAAGGCGTCGTCGCCGACCTTGCCCACCATCGTCACCGCCGAGCCGAGCTTGGCCGCCGCGACGGCCTGGTTGGCGCCCTTGCCGCCGAAGCCCATGGCGAAGCGCCGCGCCGCCAGCGTCTCGCCCGCGACCGGCATCCGCTCCACGTAGGTCACGAGGTCGGTCATGATGCTGCCGATCACGGCGATCCGGCCGGCCACGCTCAGTAGCCCCCGCCCACGGCCGGGGCGGCGGTGACGATCGCGACCCCGGCGCTGACGCCGAGCCGGGTGGCGCCGGCCGCCACCATCGCAGCCGCGGTCGCGAAGTCGCGGATGCCGCCCGACGCCTTGACGCCGACCCGCTCGCCCACGACGCCGCGCATCAACGTGACGTCGGCCAGGGTGGCGCCGCCACTGGAGTAGCCGGTCGAGGTCTTGACGAAATCGGCCCCGGCCTCGACCGCCAGCCGGCACGCCGTCGCCTTTTCGGAGTCGTCGAGCAGGCAGGCCTCGATGATGACCTTGAGCAGCACGCCGTCAGTGGCCCGCCGGACCGCCACGATGTCGGAGGCGACCGCGGCGTGGTCGCCCTGCTTTAGGGCGCCCAACGCCAGCACCATGTCGATTTCGGTGGCGCCCTCGGCCACCGCCTGCGCCGCCTCCGCCGCCTTGATCAAGGAGCGGCTGGCGCCGAACGGGAAGCCCACGACCGAGCACGCCGTGACGCCCGCGGCCGCCACCACATGCACGTTCACCGGGTTCACGCAGACCGAGTGGAACCCGTATCGCCGCGCCTCGTCGCAGTAGCGGCGCACCTGCGCCTCGGTCGCGTCCGGGCGCAGGATGGTGTGGTCGATCAGCGGCGCCAGTTGGGCAGGCTCGGTGATGGACGGCATCGGCATGGCCTCCCAAGGGCCTGGCGCTCGTGTTGGCGCTGCGGTGGCCCCATGCTAGATATCGGCGCGAGCCAAACACGTCGCGCGCCGCTACGCCAGGCGCGACCCTCCAGAATCCGAGAGCCGATTGAGCGACACCCCCGAGACCCCGCCGGTCGACGACCCGCCGCCGCCCGGACCCAGCGACACCCAGCCGGTGATGCTGGAAGACGAGATGCGCCGCTCGTACCTGGCCTACGCGATGTCGGTCATCGTCAGCCGCGCGCTGCCCGACGCGCGCGACGGGCTGAAGCCGGTGCATCGCCGCATCCTGTACCAGATGCACGACGCCGGCTACACGCCGGACAAGCCGCACCGCAAATGCGCCCGCGTGGTGGGCGACACCATGGGCCGGTTCCACCCGCACGGCGACAACTCGATCTACGACGCGCTGGTGCGGATGGCGCAGACGTTCTCCATCCGCCTGCCGCTGATCGACGGCCAGGGCAATTTCGGCTCGGTCGACGGCGACGCGCCGGCGGCGATGCGCTACACCGAATGCCGGCTGTCGCGCGCGGCGCTGGCGCTGATGAACGACATCGAGCGCGACACGGTGGACTTCCAGCCCAGCTACGACGACACCGAGCAGGAGCCGCGGGTGCTGCCGGCGGCGTACCCGAACCTGCTGATCAACGGCGGCTCCGGCATCGCCGTCGGCATGGCGACCAACATCCCCACGCACAACCCCGGCGAGATCATCGACGCGACGCTGCGGCTGATCGACGCGCCGGACACCTCGCTCGACGAACTGATGCAGATCGTGCCCGGCCCGGACTTCCCGACCGGCGCGCTGATCCTGGGCCGCTCCGGCATCCGCAGCGCCTACGAGACCGGGCGCGGCAGCATCGTGCTGCGGGCACGTGCCGAGTTCGAGGACATGCGCGGCAACCGCCAGGCCATCGTCGTCAGCGAGATCCCGTACCAGGTGAACAAGAGCGTGCTGATGGAGCGCATCGCCGAGTTGGTGCGCGCCAAGCAGGTCGAGGGCATCAGCGATATGCGCGACGAGAGCGACCGCTCCGGGATGCGCATCGTGATCGAGCTCAAGCGCGACGCCACCGCCGAGGTGGTGCTGAACCAGCTGTTCCGCTTCACCCAATTGCAGACCAGCTTCGGCATCAACATGCTGGCGCTGGACGACGGCCAGCCGCGGCTGATGGGCCTCAAGGACGCGTTGCAGGTGTTCATCCGCTTCCGCGAGGAGGTGATCCTGCGCCGCGCCCGCTTCGAGCTGCGCCGCGCGCGCGAGCGGGCGCACCTGTTGGTCGGCCTTGCAATCGCGGTCGCCAACATCGACGAGGTGATCGGCATCATCCGCGCCAGCCCAGATGCGGCCACCGCCCGCGCGGCGCTGATGGGGCGGGACTGGCCGGCCGCCGACGTGCGGCCGCTGCTGCTGCTGATCGAGGACTCTCGCAACCTGGTCGGCGACGACGACACCGTGCGGCTGACGGACGAGCAGGCGCGCGGCATCCTGGAGCTGCGCCTGGCGCGGCTGACCGGGCTGGAGCGGGACAAGATCGTGGCCGAGATGGGGGAGGTCGCGACCGCCATCGGCTCGCTGCTGGAGATCATCGGCAGCCACATTCGCCGCATGGAGGTGATGCGCGCGGAGCTGGTGGCGCTGCGCCCCGACCTCGCCTCGCCGCGCCTGACCCAGATCGTCGACGGCCTCGCGGACCAGGACGACGAGAGCCTGGTCGAGCCGGGACAGATGGTGGTGACGCTGACCCGCGACGGTTTCATCAAACGCACGCCGCTGGAGACCTTCCGGCAGCAGAACCGCGGCGGGCGCGGGCGCTCGGCGGCCAGCACGCGCGGCGACGACATCGTGACCCGCAGCTTCAACGCCCACACCCACCAATGGGTGCTGTTCTTCAGCTCCGGCGGCAAGGCGTTCCGCGAGAAGGTGTGGCGGCTGCCCGAGGCCAGCCCGACCGCGAAAGGCCGCGCATTGGTCAACATGCTGCCCGAGCTGGGGGCGGACGCGATCACCACGGTGCTGCCGCTGCCGCAGGACGAGAGCCTGTGGGACAGCCTGCACCTCGTGTTCGGCACGGCGCAGGGCAACGTGCGGCGCAACCGGCTGTCGGACTTCCGCAACGTGCGCGCCTCCGGCCTGATCGCCATGAAGCTCGACGAGGGCGACCGGCTGATCGGCGTCGCCACCTGCCGCGAGGGCGACGACCTGTTGCTGGCCAGCCGCGCCGGCCGCTGCCTGCGGTTCCAGATCAACGAGGACAACCTCCGGGTGTTCGCCGGGCGCGACAGCTCCGGGGTGCGCGGCATCCGCCTGGCGCCCGGAAGTGTGGGGGGCAAGCACGCCGACGAAGTCATCAGCCTGTCGGTGCTGGGCCACATCGAGGCGACGCCCGAGGAGCGCCTGGCCTACCTGCGCGGCGCCGTGGCGCGGCGGCGCAACGCCGGCGAGGAGGCGGAGCCGGTGGCCGAGGTCGAAGGCGAGGAGGTAGCCGAGGCCAGCATCTCGCCAGAGCGCGCCGCCGAGCTGGAAGCCGGCGAGCAGTTCCTGCTGACCGTGACCGATGCCGGTTTCGGCAAGCGCAGCTCGGCCTACGAGTACCGGGTCGCCGGACGGGGTGGGCAGGGGATCGCGAACATCACGCTGGCGCCGCGCACCGGCAAGGCGGTCGCCGGCACGTTCCGGGTGCAGGCGGGCGACGACATCATGCTGGTCACGGACCAGGGCCGGCTGATCCGCGTCCCCGGCGACCAGATACGCGTTACCGGGCGCACCTCGATGGGGGTGACGTTGTTCCGGCTCGACACCGGGGAGCACGTCACCAGCCTGTTCCCGGTGGTCGAGGCGGCGGTCGCCGACGACGACGCGGCCTCCGCGTCGCCCGAGACGGACTCCGACATTGACTGATCGGGCCGGCGGCTTGGCGGTGGGGTTGTACCCGGGCACGTTCGACCCGATCACCAATGGCCATCTTGACATCATCGCCCGCGCCTCCGGCATCGCGGGCCGGCTGGTGATCGGGGTCGCGGCCAACATCGGCAAGGAGCCGCTGTTCTCGCTGGCCGAGCGGGTGGCGCTGGTCGAGGCCGAGGTCAAGCCGCTCGTGGCCCGCACCGGCGCCGCGATCGAGGTGCGCTCGTTCGATTCGCTGCTGATCGGCTTTGCGCACGAGGTCGGCGCGCGCGTGATCTTCCGCGGGTTGCGGGCGGTGTCGGATTTCGACTACGAGTTCCAGATGGCCGGCATGAACTACCGGCTCGACCACACGATCGAGACGGTGTTCCTGATGGCCAGCGAAACCCACCAGTTCATCTCGTCCCGGTTCGTCAAGGAGATCGCCCGCCTCGGCGGCGACATCACCAGCTTCGTGGCGCCGCTGACCCTCGCCCGCGTGCTGGAGAAGGTCACGGCCCGTAGTTGAGCCGGCATCGCGACAGTCAGAGAGAACCGCCCATGCGCCGTCGATCGTTCACCGCCTCGCTTGTTGCAACGCCGTTCATTGGAGCCATGATGTCCGAGACAGTCGACGCGGCGACCGCCGATCCGGAGAACACCCTTTACATCGACCTCAAGGATGGTCGCGTGGTGGTCCAGTTGCTGCCCGACCTGGCGCCCAAGCAGGTCGCGCGGATCAAGCAGTTGGCGCGCGAGCACTTCTACGACGGCACCCCGTTCCACCGCGTGATCGAGGGGTTCATGGCGCAGGGCGGCGACCCCACCGGCACCGGCACCGGCGGCAGCAAGCTGCCCGACCTGCCGGCCGAATTCACCCGCAGCCGCAAGTTCCTGCGCGGCACGCTGGGTGCCGCGCGCACCAGCGACCCGGACAGCGCCAACAGCCAGTTCTTCATCATGTTCGCGCCGGCGCCGAGCCTCGACGGCCAGTACACCATCTTCGGCCAGGTGGTGTCCGGGATGCAGTACGTCGACCAGATCAAGCGCGGCAGCGGCGGTAACGGCATGGTCTCGGGTCCGGACAAGATCATCCACATGCAGGTCGCGGCCGACGCGAAGGGCTGACGCCGAAGGGTGACGCCAAGGGCTGGCGGTTGACGGCGAGCGCCAGGTATCGTTCAAGCGGTCCGGCGGGCCTGTAGCTCAGTTGGTAGAGCACGAGACTTTTAATCTTGTGGTCGTGGGTTCGAATCCCACCGGGCCCACCAACAAATCACTTGCCGGGGAGCCCATGGATTCGGAGCAGGAGGCCATGGAAGGCATCGCGGTCCGCCACTCCGATTGGCGGCCGCACAGCCGGCGCGCGGCGTTGCTGACCCGGGGCGCCGACCCGGCCACGCAACGCGGCGTCGAGTTCGGCGCGTTGAACAATCCCGTGGTCCGCAAGGACGACGGCGACATCTCGTTCGTGGACTACACCACCACCGAGCAGCTTCGCGCCTACCCGCACGGACCCAGCATCGACAGGGCCGCCTTCGTCGAGGTCGACCATGTCTGGCCGGGCAGCGGGTCGCTGGCGGAGGTGGTCGGCGACCGGCCGCCGTTCGACTACGCCATTGCCAGCCACGTCATCGAGCACGTGCCGAACGTGCTTGGCTGGCTGCGCGGCATCCACGACGTGCTGCGGCCGGGCGGCACCCTCAACCTGGCGATCCCGGACCGCCGCTACACGTTCGACCTGCGCCGCCACGCGAGCACGCTGGGCGAACTGGTCGAGGCCGACCTGATGCGCTTCGCGTGGCCGAGCGTGCGGCAGGTGTTCGACCATTGCGTCACCGCCGTGGCCATGCCGCCGGGCGAGCCTTGGCGTTCGGACGTCGATGTCGATGCGCTGCCGCCGTTGTCGGGCGGCGTCGCGATGCGGCTGGCGTTCGACCAGTCGCGCGAGGTCGCGAGCGACGGGCGTTATTTCGACAGCCATTGCTGGGCGTTCACGCCGAAATCGTTCCTCGACCTGCTGCGCCGGGCCACCGAACTCGGCCTGGTGCCGTTCGTGTTGGGCGAGTTCCAGCCTACGGAGGCGGGCGAGTTCGAGTTCTTCGCGACGCTGCGCCGCCCGTTCGCCGGGCCTGCCACGCTCGACGAGAGGCTGGCGGCAATCGACCTGCATCGCCGGGCGCTGGACCGGCTGCCCGACGAGCGGCAGGTTCGCGCGCAGAGGGTTGGCGGCGAGGCTGAGGCCGAGCGCAAGGCAACCGAGCGACGTCTCGCGGCGGCCGAGCGCGAGGCCAGCCAGGCCAGGGACGAACTCGCGCGCGCGCGCGACCGCACGCTGGGGCTGGAGCGCGAACTGCAGCAGGCGGCAAGCCGGCAGCAGGCGGCACTGCAGCAGCAACGCGAGACGTTCGAATCCAGCACATCCTGGAAGATCACCGCCCCGCTGCGGCGGCTGCTCGGGCGGCGGCGAGCCTAGCTGATCTTGCCGGAGGCGAACTGGACCGCCGCCTCGGCCGCCAGGAACAGCGCCCGCGCCTTCTGCCGGGTCTCCTCGTATTCCGAGGCCGGATCGGAGTCGGCGACCACGCCGGCGCCCGCCTGCACGTGCATGGCGCCGTCCTTCACCACGGCGGTACGCAGGCCGATGCAGGTGTCCATGGTGCCATTGGCGGCGAAGTAGCCGATGCAGCCGGCGTAGATGCCGCGTCGCACCGGCTCCAGCTCCTCGATGATCTCCATGGCCCGCACCTTGGGGGCGCCGGTCAGCGTCCCGGCGGGGAAGCCGCCGACCAGCGCGTCGAGCGCGTCGAGGCCGGGGCGCAGAGTGCCCTGCACCTCGGAGACGATGTGCATGACGTGGCTGAAGCGCTCGATGGCGAAGCTCTCGACCACGCGCACCGAGCCGATCGCGGCCACCCGGCCGACATCGTTGCGCCCGAGGTCGAGCAGCATCAGGTGCTCGGCGCACTCCTTCGGGTCGTCCAGCAGCTCGGCGGCGAGCGCCGCGTCCTGCTCGGCGCTGTCGCCGCGCCGGCGGGTGCCGGCCAGCGGGCGGATGGTCACGGTGC
>CAXUHK010000060.1:0-17211 GCA_964250775.1 uncultured Acetobacteraceae bacterium
GCGCCTCCCCCCGCCGCGCAGCCGCAACTGCCGCCGCCGCCGGAGTTGCCGACGCTGCCGAAGGGCGCGCCACCGCCGGCCGCGGTGATCGGCGTGATGGGGGTGCCGGACGTGATGCGCGCCTCCTCGGCGGCGCAAGCGATCGAGCGCACGATCGGCCAGCGGCGCGAGGCGCTGAACCAGGACGCGCAGAAGGAGCAGGCCGCCTGGCGCGACATGCAGCAGGCGCTGCTGGCCGACCGCGCCAAGCTGCCGCCCGACCAGGTCCGCACCCGCGAGCGCGCGCTGCAGGAGCGCATCACCAACGCGCAGAAGCAGTTTCGCGACCGTGGCCGCATCATCCAGGAGGCGGCGCAATACGCCCTGGCGCAGATCGAGCGGACGCTGATCGCGGTGATCCGGCAGGTCGCCGACAGCCGTGGCATGAACCTCGTGCTGCATCGCGCCCAGGTGGCGCTCAACGTCAACGAGTTCGACATCACCGACCAGGTGACGACGCAGCTCAACAAGATCATCCCGACCGTGGTGATCCCGCCCGATGGCGTCGAGCCGCCGACCGTGGCCCCGGTCAACTCGGCCGTGCTGCCGCCCCCGGCGGCACCTGCGGGACCGCAGCCGGCCTCCTCGTCCACGCCGTCGAAGTGACCGGGATGGCCTGACGTGGCGGTCGATCCGCGCTTCTTCTCCCGCACCGGGCCGCACGCGCTGGGTCATGTGGCACAGGTCGCGGGTGGCGAGCTGTCGGGCGACGATGGCCGGGTGCTGGGCGGCATCGCGCCGCTGCAGTCGGCCGAAGCCGCCGACGTCAGCTTCCTCGACAACCGACGCTATGCCGACCTGCTGGCCACCACGCGCGCCGGCGCGGTGATCGTGCATCCCGACCTGCGCGATCGGGTGCCGCCCGGCTGCGCCGCCATCGTGACGAGCGAGCCCTATGTCGGCTGGGCGCGGGTCGCCTCCCTGTTCCACCCGCTGCCCGCGGCGCAGCCGGGCATCCATCCGAGTGCCGTCGTCGATCCGGCGGCACGGGTCGATCCCAGCGCCGAGATCGGCCCGCTGGCCGTGGTGGCGGCGGGCGCGGAGGTCGGCCCGCGCTGCCGCATCGGCCCGCTGGCCGTGCTGGGCGCCGGCGTGGTGCTGGGCGCCGATTGCCGCGTCGGCCCGCACGCCAGCGTCAGCCACGCGATCCTGGGCGAGCGTGTCTACGTCTATGCCGGGGCGCGCATCGGCCAGGACGGCTTCGGCTTCGCCACCACCAAGCAGGGGCCGCTGACCGTGCCGCATGTCGGCCGGGTGCTGCTGGGCGACGACGTGGAGGTGGGCGCCAACAGCACCGTCGACCGTGGCTCGACGCTCGACACCGTCATCGGCACGGGCTCGCGTCTCGACAACCTGGTGCAGATCGGGCACAACGTCCAACTGGGACGGTGCTGCGTGGTGGTGTCGCAGGCGGGGATTTCGGGCTCCACGGTGCTCGGGGATTTCGTGGTGATCGGTGGACAGGCCGGCCTTGCGGGCCATCTGCACATCGGCGCCGGCGCTCGGCTCGGCGGCCAGGCCGGCGTCATGGGCGATGTGCCTCCAGGCGCAGAGTTCCTCGGCAGTCCCGCCATGCCGGTGCGGGCGTTCTTCCGTCAGGTGGCGACCTTGCGGCGTCTTGCCGAGGGCGGGCGGGCGACGGCCAAGGCGGCCGCAACCAAGATGGGCACGGACTGAGCGGGATGGACGGGGCGACGACACAGGACGACGAACGGCACGCCTTGCCGGCCGAGGCCGAGGCGGCCGGGAGCACGATCGACATTGCCGCGATCCAGCGCGCGATCCCCCACCGCTACCCCTTCCTGCTGATCGACCGGATCGTCGAGATGCGGCACAACCATTCGGCGATCGGCATCAAGAACGTCTCGATCAACGAGAATTACTTCCAGGGCCACTTCCCCGGCCATCCGGTGATGCCCGGCGTGCTGATCATCGAGAGCATGGCGCAGACGGCCGCCGTCCTGGTGGTGCGGACGCTCGGTTCGGGAGCGGAGGGCAAGGTCGTCTACTTCATGTCGATCGAGGCCGCCAAGTTCCGCCGGCCCGTGGTTCCCGGCGACCAGCTCCGTATCCACGTCACGAAGGAGCGCCACCGCGGCAACGTCTGGAAGTTCAGCGGCATAGCGCGCGTCGAGGGCGTGTCGGTGGCGGAGGCCACGTTCGCCGCGATGATCATGGACCGCGGGATCGACGACGCCGCGACGCCGAACGGCACCACGGAGAACGGTTTGGCGGCCGGGCCGCCGCGGTGAGCGCCATTCATCCGACCGCGATCGTGGCGCCCGGCGCCGCGATCGCGGTCGGCGCGCGCGTCGGCCCCTGGTGCTCGATCGGGCCGGACGTCTCGATAGAGGCCGGCGCCGAACTGGTCAGCCATGTCGTGCTCGACGGCCATACCCGCATCGGCGAGGGAGCGCGGCTGTTCCCGTTTTGCTCGGTCGGCCTACCGCCGCAAGACTTGAAATACGCCGGCGAGCCGACACGCTGCGAGATCGGCCCGCGCACCCAGGTGCGCGAACACGTCACCGTCCACCGCGGCACCGTGACCGGGAGCGGTGTCACCCGGGTCGGGGCCGATTGCCTGCTCATGGCGGTGACGCACGTGGCGCACGATTGCGAGCTGGGCGACGGCGTGATCGTCGCCAATAACGTGGTCATGGGCGGGCACGTCCGTATCGGCGAGCGCGCGGTGATCGGCGGTGCCGCGGCCCTGCACCAGTTCGTCCGCATCGGCCGCGGCGCCGTGGTGGGCGGCGTCTCCGGCGTCGAGGGCGACGTGATCCCGTTCGGCGCGGTGATCGGCAACCGGGCCCGGCTGACCGGGCTCAACGTCGTGGGCCTGAAGCGCCGCGGCTTCGACCGCGCCCAGATCCATGGCCTGCGCGCCGCCTTCCGCGTGCTGTTCCGCGCCGAGGGCGTGTTCGCCCACCGCCTCGCCGCCTGCCGCGCGCAGTTCGCCGGCGAGAAGCTGGTCGACGAAGTGCTGGCGTTCATCGATGCCGGCGGCACCCGCGCCCTCCCCCGCTCGCCCCCCGCGCCCGCGCCGGCGGACGACGATGTCGCCTGAGGGCGGCGCGCTCGGCATCCTGGCCGGCGGCGGCCCGCTCCCCGGCCGCGTCGCGGCGGCGGCGCAGGCGGTCGGACGCAAGGTGTTCGTGGTGGCGCTCGAAGGCTATGCCGAGGGTCGCCTGGTCGCGGCCTACCCGCACGCCGGCGTCAGGCTCGGCGCCGCCGGGCGCATCCTGTCGCTGTTGCGCCAGCATGGCTGCCGCGACCTGGTGCTGGTGGGTCCCGTGCGCCGCCCGTCGATCCTCGATCTGCGGCCGGACGCCGAGGGCGCCCGCCTGCTGGCGCGCATCGGCCGCGCGGCGTTCTCCGGCGATGACGGGCTGCTCGCGGCGGTGGTGCGGGTGCTGGGCGAGGAGGGCTTCAACGTCGTCGGCGCGCACGAGGTCCTGACCGACGCGCTGGGTCCGCGCGGCCTGCTCGGCAGCGTTGCCGCGGATCCGCAAGCGTTGGCCGACGTGGCGCGGGGCGCCGCGGTGGCGCGCGCGCTGGGCGCGGTCGACGTGGGACAGGGCTGCGTGGTGCAGCAGGGCATCGTGCTCTGCGTCGAGGCGATTGAGGGCACCGACGCGATGCTGTCGCGCGCAACGGCGCTGGCGCGGCCGGGGCCGGGCGGCGTGCTGGTCAAGCTGGTCAAGCCCGGCCAGGACCGCCGCGCCGACCTGCCGACCATCGGCCCCGCCACGTTGCGCGCCGCCGCCGCAGCCGGACTGCGTGGTGTCGCGTTCGAGGCGGGCGGTACGCTTCTCACCGACCGCGAGGCGACGCGCGAGGCGGCCGACCGGGCAGGGCTGTTCCTGCTCGGCATCGATCCATCCTTCAAGGGAGAGCGACCATGAGCGAGACCATGCAGTACATGCACACCATGCTGCGGGTGAAGGACCTCGACGCCAGCGTCAGGTTCTACACCGAGCTGTTCGGCATGAAGGAGCTGCGCCGCAACGAGGTGCCGGGCGGCAAGTACACCTTGGCGTTCCTCGGCTACGGCGACGAGAAGACCCACACCGTCCTGGAGCTGACCTACAACTGGGGCCAGGACGACGGCTACGAGGTCGGCTCCGGCTTCGGCCACCTCGCGGTGGGGATGCCCGACGTGTACGGCGCCGCCGAGAGGATGCGCGCGGCGGGCGCCAAGATCACGCGCGAGCCCGGCCCGGTGCAGCACGGCACCACGGTCATCGCCTTCGTCGAGGACCCGGACGGCTACAAGATCGAGCTGATCCAGCGCTCCTGACCTGGGATAGCTGAGCGTGTACGACCCGCTGGCGGCGGCGCGCGGGCTGCTGCCGGTCCGGCAGGTCGTGCGCGTCGGCGTTACCGGGCTGGCGCGCTCGGGCAAGACCGCGCTGCTGACCTCGCTGGCGGCCAACCTGCTGGCCGCCGGCACCGGGCTGCCGACCTTGCCGGCGCTGTCGGCGCGGCTGGACGGCCGGACGCTGCGGGTGGCGCTGGCGCCGTCGGGCGCCGCGTCGTTGCCGCGCTTCGACCACCGCGCGCATGTGGCGGCCCGGGCCGCCGACCCGCCGCATTGGCCGGACCGCACCGACGCGGTGTCGCTGCTGGCGCTCGACATCGACGTCGCCCGCGCCGGCTTGGCCGCGATGCTGCCGGCGCGGCAGTTGCGGCTGGAGTTGCTGGACTATCCCGGCGAGTGGCTGCTCGATCTGCCGATGCTGGACCAGGAGTTCGCCGCGTGGTCGGGCGCGGTGCTGCGGCGGCTGGACGGCCTGGCCGCGGCCAAGCCATTCCTGCGTTTCGTGAACGCGCTGCCGGCGGCGGCACCGGCCGACGACTCGCTGGCGCGCACCGGCCACGGGCTGTACCGGGCGCTGCTGCACGCGCTGCGCGACAGCATGGGCCTGGCGCTGGTGCAGCCCGGTCGATTCCTGATGCCGGCGCCCGGGCCGGAACCGCCATGGATCGGCTTCTTCCCGCTGCCGGGCGGCTCCCCGCTCGCGACGCTGTTGCGCGAACGCTACGAGGCGTATCGCGGCGCGATCCGGCAATCGCTGGTCAGTCCCGGCTTCGGCCATGTCGACCGGCTGGTGGTACTGGCCGACGTGCTGAGCGCGCTGCACGCCGGGGCGGCGGCGTTCGCCGACATGCAGGCGGCGCTGGCGGCGGCGGCGGCGGCGCTGCGCTGGCGCGGGCCGTTCGCCTGGCTGGCGCCGCTGCTGCCGCAGTTGGGCGGCATCGGGCGCGTGGCGTTCGTCGCCACCAAGGCCGACCATGTGGCCGACCGGCAACGCGGCAACCTGGCCGCTCTGGTGCGTGATCTGACGCCGTTACCAGGGCGTGCCGGCGCGTTCGCCATCGCGTCGGTTCGCTGCACCGAGGACGTGGTGTGGACGTTGGACGGGCACCCGGTCTCGGCGGTGCGCGGACGCATCGGGGGCGCGGCGGTGGCCGGACGCTCCTATCCGGGCGAGGTGCCCGACCGGGTGCCCGACGCGGCGTTCTGGCAGCACCCATTCCTGGCTCTGCCGGATTTCGAGCCGATGCGGGTGGCGCTGGGCGGCCGGCTCGGCGTCCCGCATCTGGGCCTCGACCGGCTGCTGGCGTTCCTGTTGGACGACGTGCTTTGAGCGAGCGCATCCGCCCGCGCTTCGAGCTGGAGGCGCAGCCGGTGTCGCGGCTGGAGCCGGAGCCGTTGCCGGCGGTGCTCGACCCGCGTGTGGGCGTGGGTTCCGGCCGGCTGGCGGCGGCGGGCGCGATGCTGCTCGCGGCGGGGTTCGCGGCGCTGCAGGCCGGCAACTTCGTGGCCGACCAGTTCGCGCGGGCGCCGGCGCTGGGCTGGGCCACGCTGGGTATCGCGGTCGGCGGTTTCGGACTGGTGGGCGCGGGAGCGTGGCGCGAACTGCGCGGGCTGTGCGCGGTGCGCGCGGTGGACCGGCTGCGCGCCGCCTTCGCCGACCCGGCGCGGGTGCGCGACGCGGCCCGGCTGTGGCTGCGCGAACTGGCGGAAGGGCCGGCGCTGCTGCCGGCGGTCGAGGCGACCAACGATCCCGACGCGATCCTGGCGCTGCTGCGCGCGGGACCGGCGGCGACGCTGCGGGCGCAGGCGGAGGCGCTGGGGCGCGGGGCCGCGCTGCAGGTGTTCGCGGCCGGAGCGGCGATCCCGTCGCCGGCGTTCGAGGCGCTGTTGGTGGCGTGGCGCGGGGCGCGGCTGGTGCGCCAGATCGCCGAGCTGCACGGCTTGCGACCGGGGCTGCTGGGGACGCTGTCGCTGCTGCGGCGCACCGCCTTGTCGGCCGCCACCGTGCTGGCCAGCGACGTCGCCGCCGACGCGATGGCGCGCGCCCTGCTGTCCAACCCGCTGTTCGCGCGACTGGCCGGCGACGTCGCCGGCGCCGGGGTCGCTGCGCGGCGGATGGTGGTGCTGGCGCGTGTGACGGAGGCGGCGTGCAGCCCACTGGAGCGCGGCTGACACCTGAAATCCACCGATCCGCAACTGTTGCCAACATGCCGCACAGCAGGCATATTGTGGTGCGAGAGCCTGACTTCCGCTACATCTAGTGAACGTGCGTTGACATGGGCGTCCGGGTCAGGCGGAATCCGAATCGCCCCAGCGACTCAGGCGAGCCGACATCGGGTCGGTTTCATTCCGGGAGAATGCCATGCTCGATGCCGTCCAGATGCAAGGCCGCCACCAGGTCCGCGTCGACCGTTCGCGCGACGCGCTGATCACCGATTTCGGCCGCGCCACGCTGGACGACCGCTACCTGCTGCCGGGCGAGGGCTACCAGGACCTGTTCGCCCGCGTCGCCAGCTACTACGGCGACGACCAGCCGCACGCCCAGCGCCTGTACGACTACATGAGCCGGATGTGGTTCATGCCGGCGACCCCGGTGCTGTCCAACGGCGGCACCGAGCGTGGCCTGCCGATCTCCTGCTTCCTGAACGAGGCCACCGACAGCCTCGACGGTATCGTCGGCTTGTGGAACGAGAACGTCTGGCTGGCGTCCAAAGGTGGGGGCATTGGCAGCTACTGGGGCAACCTCCGCTCGATCGGCGAGAAGGTCGGGCAGAACGGCAAGACTTCCGGCGTGATCCCGTTCATCCGCGTCATGGACAGCCTGACGCTGGCGATCAGCCAGGGCAGCCTACGCCGCGGCTCGGCGGCGGTCTACCTGCCGGTGTCGCACCCGGAGATCGAGGAGTTCATCGAAATCAGGCGCCCGACCGGCGGCGACCCGAACCGCAAGGCGCTCAACCTGCATCATGGCCTGCTGGTCTCCGACGCCTTCATGCGCGCCGTCGAGGCCGACGAGGAGTGGGGGCTGACCTCGCCCAAGGACGGCGCGGTGGTGCGCAAGATCGGCGCCCGCGGCCTGTGGATCCGCATCCTGACGGCGCGGATCGAGACCGGCGAGCCGTACCTGGTGTTCAACGACCACGTCAACGCCGCCCGCCCGGAGCACCACAAGCTGGCCGGGCTCGAGGTCAAGACCTCGAACCTGTGCAGCGAGATCACGCTGCCGACCGGCATCGATCACCACGGCCAGCAGCGCACCGCGGTCTGCTGCCTATCCTCCATGAACCTCGAGGAGTGGTTCGAGTGGAAGGACCACCCGTTGATCGTCGAGGACGTGATGCGCTTCCTCGACAACGTGCTGCAGGACTTCATCGACCGCGCGCCCGAGGGCATGGAGCGGGCGCGCTACTCGGCGAAGCGCGAGCGCTCGGTGGGATTGGGCGTGATGGGCTTCCACAGCTTCCTGCAGTCGCAGGGCGTGCCGTTCGAGGGCGTGATCGCGAAGGTGTGGAACAAGCGGATGTTCAAGCACATCCGCGAACAGGCCGACACCGCCTCGCGCGTGCTGGCCGAGGAGCGCGGCGCCTGCCCGGACGCCGCCGAGTACGGCTTCATGGAGCGGTTCTCGAACAAGATGGCGATCGCCCCCACGGCATCGATCTCGATCATCACTGGCAACGTCTCGCCGGGGATCGAGCCGATCGCCGCCAACGTGTTCCTGCAGAAGACGCTCTCCGGCAGCTTCACCGTGCGCAACCGGCACCTGCAACGGCTGCTGGCGCAGCACGGCATGGACACGCCGGACATCTGGTCCTCGATCACGCTGAGCAAGGGGAGCGTGCAGCACCTCGACTTCCTCAGCGACCAGGAGCGTGCGGTGTTCAAGACGGCGTTCGAGCTGGACCAACGCTGGGTGGTCGAACACGCCGCCGACCGCACGCCGTACATATGTCAGAGCCAGTCGGTGAACGTGTTCCTGCCGGCCGACGTACACAAGCGCGACCTGCACCAGATCCACTTGATGGCGTGGAAGCGCGGCCTGAAATCGCTGTATTACTGCCGCAGCCTGTCGATCGCGCGCGCCGACACGGTGAGCGAGAAGGCGGTCGGCGCCACCGTGTTCGCGGGCGAGCGGGCGTTCCCGACCCACGAAACGGCGGAGCCGCCGTTGGCCGCCATCGCCACCGACTACGAGGAGTGCCTGAGCTGCCAGTAGCGCGGCCCTGAGCGCGGGGCGGCGACGCGGGTGTTCGACGGCCACAACGACACGCTGCTCCGCCTCGTCACTTCTTGTCCCGACCCGGTGGCGGGCTTCCGGCGGGGTGATGGCGCTCGCCATCTCGATTTGGAGCTTGCCCGCAAAGGTGGGTTTGCCGGCGGGCTGTTCGCCTGCTCCGTGCCGCCCGAAGCTGGAGTCGATACCGGTTTCGCGCCGACCGCCGGCGGCTACGAGGTTGCCATGCCGGCGCCCCCCCGGATCTCGCCCAGGCGCGCCGCGTCACCGATGCGATGATCGCTTGCGCGCATCGGTTGGCGTCGGAGCTCCCCGATGAGGTCAGGCTGTGCCGCACGGTGGCCGATATCCGCTCCAGCATGGCGACGGGTGCGCTCGCGCTGGTGTTGCACCTGGAGGGCGCCGAGGCGGTCGACGCCGATCTCGATGGTCTCGAGACCTATTACGACGCGGGCGTGCGCTCGATCGGCCCGGTCTGGAGCCGTCCCAACCGGTTCGGCGTCGGCGCCCCGTTCCAATATCCCGGCACGCCGGAGATCGGCCCCGGGCTGACCGCGTCCGGTTTCGACTTGGTTCGGGTCTGCAACGGGCTCGGTGTGATGCTGGACGTCTCGCATCTGAACGCGGCAGGGTTCTGGGACTTGGCGCGGGCCAGCCGGTCGCCGCTGGTCGCCACGCACTCGAACGCCCACGCGGTCTGCCCGGTGCCGCGCAACCTGACCGACGACCAGTTGCGGGCGATCCGAGACTCCGGCGGCGTGGTCGGCATCAGCCTGTCGGTCAGCGAACTGCGCCCGGACGGGCACAACGACCCCGCCACACCGCTGTGCTGTGTGCTACGCCACGTCGAGCATTTGCTCGGGATGCTCGATCCCGCTGGCGTGGCGATCGGATCGGACCTGGACGGGGCAGTGCTGCCAGACGCGATCGGCAATGCGGGCAGGTTGTGCCGCCTGGCCGATGCCATGATCGACCACGGCTACGGCACCGAACTGGTTGAGAAGATATGCTTCGGTAACTGGTTCGATGTACTCGACCGGTGTTGGAGACAGGTCTAGCCGCTTGTCACACACACACGGCGATGCGTCGGGCCGCAGGCGCTCGCGGATACTGTCGTGCTCGCGCAGGTGCAAGCCACCAACTAGGCCGGCCGGGCACGCCAAGCCCGGCATTGACTTGTGGATGTCGCTTCAGCTTTGGGCGCTGGCAGGAGCGAGGTTCCGGTAGTGTCGGATGTATTCCTCGGTCATCAGTCCGACGTTGAAGCGCGCGGCCAGGGCCTCGCTGTGTTCGTGGAAGTCATCGAGCGTTTGGGTGCGAGTGGCGATGCGGGTCATCGTTTGACTGAAATCGTCTATGTCACCGGCTTCGCACAGAAAGCCCGTCCTGCCCTCTTCAACGAATTCCGGAATGCCACCAATCCGGCTGGCGACCAAACCCAAGCCATAAGCGGCCGCTTCGATTATTGTGACAGGGGCATTTTCGTACCACAACGAAGGCAGCAGCATGTAGTCGGCGGCAATCAGCAGAGCTTCCTTGTCGTGCCCAGCGACGTAACCATGGAAAGTGATCCGCGGATCGTTCGCCGCCGCCGCTCGAACCTCGCTCTCCAACTCGCCCCGCCCGGCGACCAGCAACTCCATCGGAACGTCCGACGGGATCCTCGCCATGGCCTGCAGGACGACGCGCACGCCTTTTTCCGGCGTGAGCCGGCACATGAGCAGGAAACGCGTCACGTTGACAGCTTGGCGCGCGCCTCTAATGGCAGCGGCATTGGACGGAATGGGAACGCCGTTGTGCACGACGCCACTGCCTGCCGCACGCATACCGCGGCTACGATGGTAGTCGAGCAGGAAGTGCGATGGGCTGGCAAAGAAATCCACGTAGCGGGTGGTCGCCATGTGCCACCCGCGATAGAGGCGGCACCCAACCGATGGGGAGACGCACAGCTTCCAGTCTCGGGTGAGCAGGAAGGCACGGGGACAAAGCAGGTGGTAGTCGTGGGCGGTGTGGATGACCGGAATGCCGAAACGCCTGGCTTGGCGCCAAACCGAGGCGGAGAAGCCATCCAGCAAGTGGGTATGCAGCACATCCGGGCGCGCCTCTCGCAGGATCGCCCGGACCCTGCGACCGGCGGCGCTGTTCCATGCGTCCTTGAGGTGCCAAACGGCTTTCCGGTAGCGTGGCTGCTCCTCGCGGGCGAAGCTCCAATACACGTTGGGAGGGAAGAACCGGATCACCTCGACACCGTTCCGGCGCTCGACGGGCATCGGGTCCTGGTCCGGGCCACAGCAAGAGATCACCGTGACATGATGGCCACGGGCGACGAGTTCCTCACAAAGCCAAGCGACTATTAGCTCGGCTCCGCCCGCCATTATTGGCGGATAGAGGTTGTTTACGATTACGATATGCATCGAGCCCTAGCGATGTCGTGATCGAGCGCCCGATATCAGAACCAGCGAAGCCAGCGAGGAACCGGGTTGGAGTGCCGTGTCATGACCACACCACTCACGTTGCCTCCCGCCGTGCGGATCGTCTCGGCGGCGCTTTCGGCCGCTGTCTTGCGGGTCTGGCCGCTGCGGATGACGAGCACGTTGTTGTCCACGAACCTAGATAGCAGCACCCCGAACGCCCCACGCCGGGTCGGCGGTGACGCGATCACGATCAGGTCAAAGCTGCGACGCAGGGCTTCCAGCACGTCCGACACATGGCTGATGGCTGGCGAGACTTCTGGATTTGGCCGCGAGCCACCGAGCGAGACCTGGTAAAATGGCAGGCCGGCCACCTTGGTCAGTCCGGACTCGATCGCCTTGAGGTCCAGCGGCAGCATCATCGGCGCGACCGCACGGCTGCGGCCGGTCATCTTCGGTGCGGCGCCCGCCGTGTTCGGCAGCCGCATCGCCGTCCCATCGATGAACAGCACCCGCTTGCCCAGCCATGCGGCGCTGATCCATCCAAGATCGTAGGCGACCTGCGCACAGCCGTCCCCCTCGGCCGTCGACACGAACTGCGTGACTTCCGCCCAATCGTTGTTCCGCTTGCTGACGGCGTGCTGCAACCGCAGCAACTCGGACGTCGCCAGCCCCGAAGGCTCGCGTCGCGGCGGCGGTGGCAGGTCCTGGAGCAGGGCAACCTGCTGCGATGCCGGTTCCACGACCGGCATCAGGTCGGATTTCCTAAAGTGCTGCATCAGGCTTCTTTTCCGAAAGTGGCCAAGACGGGTAGGCGCAGGGTCGCCAGCGCCTCACGCGGAGCGTAGATGCGGTCGTCCAATGCCTCCAGCAGCAAAGCCAGGCCGAAACCCAGGATCAGTCCCGCGATCAAGGATCCCGCGAGAACGATCTTCTTGCGCGGCCGCGCGGGAAGGTTTGGCATGGACGGTACCGCGATGACCGCCGTGCTCGAAATCTTCTCCGCGTTGCGGTTGCTGCCGACCCGGGCTTCCTCGTAGCGCTCGGCCAGGGCCTTGTAGGCGTCCTCCGCGATCTGTGCCCGGCGGGTCAGGTCGTCGAGCGCGTTCCGGCTACGCTCCAGCGTCGCCAGCCGCTGGTCGGTCGCGGCAAGCTGCTGGCGCAGGACAGCGATCGGTTCGCGAGCGCTGTCGGCGTCCGCAGCCGCCCGCAGGTAGTCGGTTTGGATGTTCTGGTAGACCAGGTTCGGCTGCGTGGCGTCGCGGCCGCGGGCGTCCGCCTGGGCATGGTGCTGGGCGGACTGCAGCGATGCGATGCCGGCCTGCAACTGGCCCAGGATGCGGCTGTTCGGCTGGAACGTGCTCAGCATCTGCTGCTGCTTCGACTGCAGGTCGGCGAGCTTGGCTTGCGTATCGTCGACGCCACGATATTTCTCGCTGCCAGCCTGGCTGCTCACGTTCGCCGGCACTTTCGCCAGCAAGGTTGCCAGGGCGGCCTGGCGCCGCTCCGCCAGCGCGACATGGGCCTGGTCGCCTTGCAGCTGCGCCGTGATGTTGGAGCGCTGCAACAGAGCCTGCGAGACCTGCTGCGGCAGGTCCGATATCTGGTTCCGGTCCTTGAAGTCCGCCAACGCGGCGCGAGCCTGGTCCAGTCGCTTGTTCGCCTGCTCACGCTCGTTCTGCATGAACAGCAGCTGCGGGTCAGAGTAGATCTTCGTCTCGTGATCCAGGTAGGTATCCACCAGGAGCTGCATCGCCTGGTGCGCGAGCGCCGGGTCGTGGTTGAGGTACGACAGGTTGATGGCGTCGCTGGTGCCGCTGACGTCCACCACCAAGTCGCTCGTGAACGATTGCTGCGCCGACGCGATCTTCATTTGGTCGCTGTCCGGGGACGCCGCGATCTTGGGATACAACGCGGCGAGGCCGATCTTGTCGATCACGCCGCGGATCAGGTCGGCGCTTTTCAGCAACTCGCCGTCAGAGTTCAGCGTTTCGCGGCGCTCGTTCGACTGGAGTTGCTGCGCCGGGCGCTCGCGACTGCCAATGGCTGGAACCAAGTCGGAGCCGAACCTCACCAGCAGCGTCGCGTCGGACTTGTACAGTGGCGTCGCGTAGAGGATGTAGCCGACCGCGGCCCCGACCACCACCAGGAAAGTCAGGACGACGGCGAGCTTGCGCCGGAAGAAGACGCCGGCGATGTCGCGCCAAGTCGGTTCCAAAACCATAGCTGCCTTTTCCTCTGCGCTTACCGGGCGGCCGCGACCGGCGCGGCGTTCTGCACCGGCGTGACCGACGATCCCGTCTCCGGCGCCACGATGTAGGAGAAGCCCCAGCTCACCGGGACGAACTGCTGGAAGTACTGGTTGAACCAGACATACGCCTCGGCCACCGACGTGCGGGGAACGTAGACCACATCGAACGGCGCCAGTCGCACGTCGGCAGATGCGTCCTTGGCATAGACCAGGGCGTTGTACCGCGTGGCGAACAGCTGCGGGACGTCGCCAGGACCCCGGCGAACGATGAAGATCGTCTTGTTGCTCCCCGACACCTTGACGTTGCCGGCGCGGGCGATCGCCTGCGACAAGGTCAAGTTCGGCCCGACTGTGACGTATTCTCCGGGTAGCGAAACTTCTCCGCCCACGTATATGCGGGTGGGCGCGAACGATTTCACCACCACCGTGAGGCGAGGGTTCTTCAGGTCGGTCTCGTAGTCGTGCCGCAGGACCCTGGTGAGCTCCTCGGTCGTGCGACCATAGGCCAACTCGTCCGGGACGATCGCCGTCGAGATGTGACCGTCCGGGCGAACGGTGACTTCCTCGTTGAGATCGGGATTGAGCACCAACTTGATGTCCAGGATGTCGCCCGGTTGGATGCGGTAGGGTGGCAGCGGCGGCAGCACGCCAGAGTCGGCGGCGGGGACCGCAGGCGCCTGCGGCAGGTGCGACGTCGATGTGCCCGCCGCCAGCCGCGCCGGTCCGGCCCGCAGCCACGCGGCCGGCAGCCCCCCCCGCCGGGGGCGGCCGCCGGCCATCTCGCGCGGCGCCAACGCTTGGAGGGAAGTGGTTTGAGCGGGCATGATGATTGGACTAGCTCCTTTGCTCCGACGCATCCAGTGTATGACGAAGGAAGCAGCTCCACCGCTTCCCTGGCGGAAACGCGACGCTACACCGCGCCCTTGCGCAGGATTACTGCCGGTATCGTTTTAAGAACAATCGCGACGTCGCGCCAGAAAGTCCAGTTCGCGACATACCGGACATCAAGCTCGACCCGTTGGGCGTAGGACGTATCACTCCGGCCGCTGACCTGCCACAAACCAGTGAGCCCGGGCCGCGCCTGGTAATAGTAACGTATTTCGCTTCCGTAGCGAACAATTTCCGCGCGCACGATCGGGCGCGGCCCTACCAGGCTCATTTCACCGCGCAACACGTTGATAAGCTGCGGCAGTTCATCGAGGCTGGTCTTGCGCAGGAAGTGACCGACGCCGGTGACACGGGGATCCCGCCGCAGCTTCTGGGTCGCGTTCCACTCCGCCGCCGCCGCCGGATCGCTGGCCAGGAGCTGTTCCAGGACACGGTCTGAGTTGGCCACCATGGACCGGAACTTCATGCACCCGAACATCCGGCCATTCGCGCCCAGCCGCTGATGGCGGAACAACGCGTCGCCGCCGTCGCGACGGATGAGCATGGCCAACAACACGAATAGCGGCGCCAGCATGAGCAGCAGCAACGCCGCGCCGCATCTGTCCATGCACTGCTTCGCCAGGCCGCCGACCGGGGTCGAGCGCTCACGCAGCGATGGCAGCAGCACGACGTCGTGCCCGGTGAAGGCGCGGTGACGGTTGTTCAGGCCGGAAAGCCCGGGATGCACCAGGGTGGTCGCGACCGGCAGCCGGGTGAGCTTGAGTTCGGCGATGGCTTGCTCAACCGAGCCTGGGCGGTCGAAGTCGGTGGCGACGATCAGCAGGTCCGCCGTCGCCGGATCCACGAGGCGCAGCTGCGCGGCCTGCCTGGCGTCGCCCGGGTCGACATGGCCGATCACGTCGAAGCCCAACCGATGGTTGGAGCGCAACGCGGCTTCGACCTTCTCCGCAGCCGCCGCGGGCGCGACGATCACCGTGCGCAGCGTCCAGAAGCCACTCGACCGCAGCAACGCCCGCGCCACGGTGCGGGTCGCCATCAGCGCCGGGACGAAGATCATCCAGCTCGTCAGCCACGAGGCCAGCCAGACCGGGGAGACCATGTCGTTGCCCGCTGCCTGGTGCAGTTCGGCATAGCCAAGCATCCGCGCCAGTGTTCCGAGCGCGGCGGTTCCGCCCAGTGCGGCCGCGGAACCGGCGAGCACGTCGCTTAATTGCGTGTTCCAGGCGAGACGCAGGTTGTGGTGACGGCGAGATGCCAGCCACGTCACGACGCAGACCGCCGAGGCCAGCCAGAGCAGGCCGGCCAGCCCTGACGGGTCGACCGCTTCCGGCAACCCGGGCAACGCCGCCACGCGCAGCACCGGGGCCGCGCCGACCCACGCCGCGGCGACCGCGACGAGGTCCGCCAGGCTGAACGTCGCCGTCCTCACCAAGGCGGGGCGGCGCTCGGTGGCAACTGGCACCGGCACGGTCGCAAGCCGCTCCGAGCCATCCATCACTGCCTCGACACGATTGATCTTAGACATCCGCGTGACTTTCAACGTGGGCCGCAACAGGACGGCATTATGCCGCGTTGCACCATGCGACAACGCAAAGCTCGTGCCATCGGATGTTGACGTTTGAAAGTCACCGAACGGTGTGCGCTTCAGCCGCTTCGGATGTCCAAGCGGTCACCCATGGGCATCCGTCAATGCGGTTGGCCAGTGCCGCTTCGGCAAAATGGACCGTGGCGGGTCGGTCATGGAGTCACGGGTTTTTGATGGTAATCTCCGGAGCAAGTCGACCGGAGGCTGTTGCGTAGACGTCAATGGTTGTATCTAGATGTCAACTAACGTATGAGAATGTTACGTGTGCTTCGCGGTCATGACGGCCGCAACACACTGGCTGCGTCAAAACGGCGTCCAAACCCTGTGCTGGCATGGTCCAGTTCGGACCGATGGTCTGGGTTTCGGGATTAGGACGTAACACTGTGTAAGGCGAACGTTATGTCTTCGCACCAAACCTTATCGACGCTCAACCGCCCGCTTGGCACGTTTGATGCTCTACATATGCTGACAATGACCTCATTGAGCCCACAGATGGGAGATGTCTCCAGGATACTTCGCAAGTTCGCGGTGACCGACGCGCCGATCCTCATCACCGGCGAGAGCGGGACCGGGAAGGAAGTGTCGGCGCGCGCCATACATGCCGCCTGCCGACGCCGCACTGGACCATTCATGGCGGTGAACTGCGCCGCCCTCCCGGCCGACCTTATCGCGTCCGAGCTGTTCGGCTATGAGAAGGGAGCGTTCACCGGGGCTACCACGCGCAAGATCGGCCAGATCGAGCACGCCAACGGCGGAACCTTGTTCCTCGACGAGATCGGCGACATGCCGGTCGACTTGCAGAGCCACCTACTGCGTTTCCTCCAGGAGGGCAAGATTGTCCGCGTCGGCGGCCGAGGCGACGCGATTTCGGTGGATGTGCGCATCATCGCCGCGACCAACGTCGACCTGAACGCCGCCATGCAGGAGGGCCTGTTCCGGGAGGACTTGTTCTTCCGTCTCAACGTCCTGTCGCTCCACATGCCGCCGTTGCGCGAGCGAGTGGGCGATCTGGAGCCGCTCGCGTACCGCTTCCTGATCGAAAGTTCGGAGCAGGTCGGCCGCGAGGTGCACGCCATCTCCAGCGAGGCGATGACCGCCCTGGTGGAGCACGACTGGCCGGGCAACGTGCGCGAACTGAAATCGGCCATCTTCCGCGCGGTCGTGATGTGCAACGGCGGCGTGATCCAAATGGACGACCTCAGCCTGACGCCGTCGCGACGCCGCGCGAGCCATACCGGCCCGCTGCCCGAGGGCGACATCAGGACCATGCTGCCACGCTCCGTCGCCATCGGACGGGAATCGCTGATCGAGTGCCTAGTCCGCAACCGCCAGAACGTGACCGCCACGGCACGCGAGCTGCGGGTATCGCGGGTGACGCTGTATCGCCTGCTGCGCCGCTTCGACATCTCGCTGGACCGCCGCGGCCCCGGGGGGCCCGGGGGGGCCGGGGGGGGGGCGGGCGGCGTGGGGGAAGCGGGTGGG
>CAXUHK010000060.1:17221-21696 GCA_964250775.1 uncultured Acetobacteraceae bacterium
CCTGGCGGGGCCCCCCGCGGGGGGGGGGGGCGGGGGGGCCGCCAGGCGGGGCGACGGCCGGCTTGGCTAACGCGTTTCGAGCGGGACGGCCGTGATGCTGTTGAACGCGCTGCCGCCGCGTGCGAGGCTGATCGTCGACCAGACCAGGTAGACCGCGACCTGCTTCTCGGCATCGAACAGTCGGGTCACGCGGATTTCCTTGAACAGCGGGCTTGCGGCGGCTCCGAACACCACCTCGCGTTCCGGGATTTTGCCGTGGGCGACGACCGGCCCGACGGCGCGGCAGGCGATCGAGAAGCGGCTCGGATCGGTCGCCAACCCCAGCGATCCGCTGATCCCGCCGGTCTCAGCCCGACTGACGTAGCAGCTCACCCCGTCCACGCGAGGATCGTCGTAGCGTTCCACCACGATCCGGTCGTTGCGGCCCAACAACTTGAACGTGGTGTCCACACTGCCGATCCGTTTCGCCTCATCGGCGTCACCCGGCCAGGCCAGCACCGTAACGGCGGCAACGAGAAGCACGGCACCGACACGTCTCATGGTACGGTCAACCTTCTGGCTTGGCGTAACCGGCGAAAATCGCCGAGAGTTTTGCGTAAACCGGGCATTTCCACCCGACGACCATGGCCGCAACGCTGTCGAGCGTCACCCAGCGCCAGGCGTCGAACTCAGGGACCGCGTCGCAGTCCAGCCTGATATCGGCATCCTGCCCGGTGAAGCGCAACGCGAACCAACGCTGCCGCTGGCCGCGATAGGCCGCCTTGCCGTCACCCAGCCGCATCGAGCTCGGGAAGTCGTAGCTCAACCATTCAGAATGCTCGCCGACGATTTCAACCCGGTCCGTCCCGATCTCCTCGGCCAGCTCGCGCAGCACGGCGCGGCGCGGGTCCTCGCCGCCGTCGATCCCGCCCTGGGGAAATTGCCAACCCGAGATGTCGGCGTCGCGGGGCGGGAGGTCGGCGCGGCGACCCACAAACACCAAGCCGTCGCGATTGAACAGGATCGCCCCGACACCGGCGCGATAGGATGGCTGGTCTGCAGCGGCATCGGGCACCGTCATGGCCTGGCGGCGCTCGCCGCCACTTCGGACGCGCCTGCGGATGCCAGCGCACTGACCGGAACGAGCGCGAAGCCGCGTGCCGCGAGGGTCGCGGCCCAGTTCGCGAGTCGGGTCACCGTCACCGGGCGTGGCGGTCCCGCCACGCCCATCGCCGAGCCGCGATCATGCGCCAGCGCCTCCAACTGGGCCAGCGACAGGTCGATCTGGCTCCGCATTTCCGTGGCGTCGATCACCGCGTCGACACTGCGCCCCATGATCCCCGGGGTGCCGGGGACGCCCGGGCGGCCATCGACATACATGAGGCCGCGTGCGCCAAGCTCACGCAACACCGGAGCCATTTGCGTGGCGCTGCCGGCGAAGCGTTCGCCGCGCAACGACCCCATGGCGCTGGTCACGCCGACATAACCGGCGATCCGCGACAGGGCCCACTCCAGCCGCTGCTGGTTCACGCCGTCGATGTTGCCGGTCAGCAACGCCTCTGGGCCGGGATCGTCGGTCGGGTAGCCTTGCGGCTCCATCGGCAACGACAGGAAGCTCTCATGCCCAAGCTGCCGCAGCTTTTGCAGCAGCGCATCGGGACGATACGAATAGGGCGAGACAGCGAACGACACCGAGGCGGGCAGGGCGGCGGCGGCTGCGTCGTCCTCGGCTGCCGAGAGCCCGACGCCGGTCAGCAGGACGGCGATCCGCGGTCGATTGTCCGCGCTGGGAGCGGCGGCGGCATAGGCACGCATCGAAGTCCGTCCGTCCGCTCCAATCCTGGGAAGCGCCGTGCCGACATAATCGGGCGCCGGCTCTTCGAGCGCCAAATCGGGCGGCGGGATCGCGCCGGGACTGGAAGCCGGCCGCGGCGCGGGCGTCACCGGGACCCGCTCGGCGGGCAATGGCGCCGGCGGAGGGGAGACGGCCGCCATGGCGGCCACCGGCAGCGGTGGCCCGCGCACCTGCAGCAAAACGGCAGCGGCGGCGACCGCGGCCAGCAACCCGAGCCAGAACCAAGCCAGCGCGCGCAGCACCGGGCTCATGGCCGCCCTCGCGGCACCACCGCCCGTGCCGCGGCGTGGCCCATGCCAGCCTAGCGCGATGCGCGCTTGCCCACCTGCATCGCCCGCACGACGGCCAGCGCCTGCTGCAGTTGGAAGTCGGTCTCGGGCTTGGTCGGGTCGAACTTGGGGAAGCCCTCGGGCGGCATCTGTGGCACCTCGCGCACCATCGGCGGCAGGTCGGTGCGCGGCGGCGTCGGCACGTTGGGCGTGCCGCCGGTGTTGCGGATGGTGTGGTTGAGGTCGGCCTCGCGCTCCGGCCCGAACTTCGACGGGTCGTTACGGCTGCTCGCGACCGGCACGTCGGGCGTGATCCCGAGCCCCTGGATCGAACGCCCGGACGGCGTGTAGTAGCGCGCCGTGGTCAGGCGGATGGCGCCGTTGGGCGGCAGCGGGATCACGGTCTGCACCGAGCCCTTGCCGAAGGTGCGGGTGCCCAGGATCACGCCGCGCCGGTGGTCCTGCAGCGCGCCGGCGACGATCTCGCTGGCGGAGGCGGAGCCTTCGTTGGTCAGCACCACCAGCGGCAGGCCATCGGTGATGTCGCCGTCCTTGGCGTTCCAGCGCTGGCTGTCGTCGGGGTTGCGCGCCCGCGTGCTGACGATCTCGCCGTGGTCGATGAAGTCGTCCGAGACGGCGATCGCCTGGTCGAGCAGGCCGCCGGGATCGTTGCGCAGGTCCAGCACGACGCCGCGCAGATGGTCGCCGGACTGCGCCTTGAGCTGCTGGTAGGCGCGGCGCACCCCGTTGTCGCTCTGCTCGGTGAACTGGCTGAGCCGGATGTAGGCGACGTCGTTGCCTTCCAGATGGCTCTTCACGACCTGGATCTTGATGACCTCGCGCGTCATCGACAGCTCGACCGGCTGCTCGACGCCCTGGCGCTTGATCTGCAGCGTGATGCGGCTGTTGGGCGGTCCGCGCATCCGGTCCACGGCGTCGTTCAGCGCCAAGCCCTGCACGGTCTTGCCGTCCAGCGACAGGATCAGGTCGCCGGCCTTGACGCCGGCGCGCGAGGCCGGGGTGTCGTCGATCGGGCTGATGACCTTGATGAAGCCGTTGTCCTGCGTGACCTCGATGCCGAGACCGCCGAACTCGCCGCGCGTCGTCACCTGCATGTCGCGGAAAGCCTTGGGATTCATGTAGTTGCTGTGCGGGTCGAGCCCGGTCAGCATCCCGTTGAGCGCGTTCTCGACCAAGTCGCGGTCGCTCACCGGCTCCACGTACTCGGCCCGCACCTTGTCGAACACGTCGCTGAACAGCGTCAGCAGGCGATAGGTCTCGGCGCGCCCGCTGTCCTGCGCCAGCGCCCGGGGGAACAGCGACACCCCGAACCGGTTGGCGACCAGGCCGTAAGCCGGGCCGAGCGCCACGCCGGCGACGAATACCGAGCCGAGCAGCAGTCCCGAACGTAGCCTCATCCGCGCTATCCCTTCGACGCCGCCATTCCGCCGCCCGGAGATGGCAAATCCGCAAAAATGGTCACTCTTGGAGACCCGACCAGTGCCTTGAACAACCAGTGTTTCGCGCGCCGCGGTGCCTCGGGCGCGAGTATCGCCCGGCTAGGCGGTCCGCTGCAAATGCACACTGCCGTCAGCGCTGCTCACCCGCAGGCGCGGGGCGGGATCGACCGCCTGGCCGCCCTGCCGCAGTTCCACGTACAACGAGGGCGCCGGCTCGGCCAGTTGCGACGGGTCCCAGGACGGCATCACACCCATCGGCTCTCCCGGGCGCACTGTCTGGCCGAGGTGCGCGTCGAGCCGCGCCAGGCCGGCCATCACGATATGGGCATCGCTGCCGCACTCGACGATCAGCAGCAGGCCGAAGCTGCGGAACGGCCCGGCGAACACGACGCGGCCGCCACAGGGCGAGACCACGCGGGCGTTGGCAGGAGTCGCGAA
The DNA here is from genome assembly GCA_964250775.1 of uncultured Acetobacteraceae bacterium. Classification (GTDB taxonomy): domain Bacteria; phylum Pseudomonadota; class Alphaproteobacteria; order Acetobacterales; family Acetobacteraceae; genus CAVRQM01. The sequence goes on from CAXUHK010000060.1 coordinate 21,223, forward strand.
CGAGACGCCGCGAGCCGGCCCGGCATCGGTCGGCGCTCCGAAGCCACGGCTCACGCGGCCCGACACCGGAACAATCCAACCCTCGCCGGTGGGCGGAACGGCCGCCATCGCCGCTCGCCGACGCGTGGCGGCGCTCGCGTGTTCGGCGGAGTGGCGCGCGGCCTCGATCGCCGCGACGGCGGCGCGAAGCGTGCTGGCCCGCGCGGCATCGGCTGCGGCCTGCCGGGCCGCCGCGTCGGCTTGGTCCTGCGCGAGCCCGCGCGTCGCCTGGGCGGCGGCGATCTGCGCGTCGAGCGTCACCGCCTGGCGGGCCTGTCCCACGGCGATCGCCGCCAACAGCCGGCGATCGGTCCGCAACTGGCGCTGCAGTGCCGCGACTTCGGCCTGCTCCGCCCGCAACGCCGCGGCGTCCGACTGCGCCTGCCGCGTGACGCCGCCCAGCACGATCAGACCCCGCACCGCCTGGTCAGGCGG
>CAXUHK010000061.1:0-318 GCA_964250775.1 uncultured Acetobacteraceae bacterium
GATCGGGGTGGGCGGCATCACCGCCGACAGCCTGGCGTCCAGCCTGTCGCAGAACAACAACGCCGGCGCGCTCGCCCAACTCGGCACCGCCGCCGGCAACCCGTTCGACAGCCTGGTGGGTTCCGGCAACCCGTTCCCGGCCGGGTCGGCCAACCCGTTCGAGAACTATGTCGGCGCGAACAACCCGTTCGCGAGCAGCAGCAACCCGTTCGCCATGGCCGCCCCGACCGGCACCTGATCGGTCCGAGCATCGCGTCGACCCGGGGGGGGGGGCCCCCCCCCCCCCCCCGCGGGCGGGCGAGGCAAAATATAAGGGGC
>CAXUHK010000061.1:328-21662 GCA_964250775.1 uncultured Acetobacteraceae bacterium
CGGCGTGCCCGCACGCCGCCGGTCGTATCGAGGCATCCTATTGATCGGGAGGCCAGGCTCCGGGCTGCTTGGCGCGCAGGATGCTGCTGGCCTGGAACACGCCATTGGCATCCGTGGCGCCGCGCACTTCGAGGTTCCTCCCGATAACGACAGGGACGGCCTGATGGCGTTCCAGCGCGTCGGCCGTGAGCACGGTGACTTGTTTGCCGCTGCCGAGTTGCAAGGTGAACGAGCCTTCGCCGCTCGCGACCACCGCGCCCGACAGCCGGCTCCCCGACACCGCCTGCGTCGAGACGACCGTGGCCGTGGTGGTCGGCGTGATCGTGGCGCCGGCGGGGCCGATGCCGAAGATGGCCAATTGCTTGTAGCTCGCGACGTAAACCCTGCCATTCGCGACCATGGGCACGACGTTGGCGTTGCCGGCGAGGTTGGGCCAGGTTCCGGCGTCGGCCGCGAGCAACGTCGTGCCCGCCGCGGCATCGAAGGCATGCAGCGTCACCACCGCCGTCGTTCGATCGGTCGGCCGCCGCACGGTCCAGACGACCGCGCTGTTCGCCTTCGTGCCGTTCGACGAGATGGTGGTGAACGAGCCGGGATCCTGTACGCCGGCGGGGAACGGCTGGGCCGCGGGCAAGCTCCGCTCCGCCACCAGCGCCGTCGCGGGCGAAGTCTGCAGCCGCCAGAGCACGATCCGGTCGCCGCCGCTGCTGACCACCCTGGCCGCGCCGTCCGCGGCCACGAAGTAGGACGGCCCGCACCAGCAGGCTCCCTCCGGGTAGGTGCCGACCACCCTGTCCGAGCCGCCCGGGTTGATGCCGCCGAGGCTGAGCCGGTTCATCAGGAACATGCGCCCGTCCTTGCCGCCGGCGACGATCAGGTAGGGAGTCGGGCCTGGCTGCGCCGGCAACGCCATGACGCCGCCGGAGCCGAGATCCGTGTCCTCCTGGTCGAGCGTCGCCACGTTGGACGGCGTGAAGTAGGTCTTGACCGTCGCCAAGTCCGTCGACAGCTTCAGCACGCTTTCCGACAGGTTGAGCGTGGGACTGTAGGTGGTGCCGCTGTAGTCGGAATTGCCGGTCGCGAACAGCAGGTTGCCTTGCCCCTCGGCGGCCAGGCCCCAACCCGACATCCAGACCGAGGTCAGGAACCAGTCGTCCGGCGCCGTGGCCAGGCGGTCGTCGAGGTGGTTGTGGCCCAGCGGGGCCAGCGAGTTGGTCTGCCAGCCGAGGATCCAGCCGCGCGACACGTCGCTGTCGGCGTCGCAGAAGCTCGCGAACGCCGCATAGACCTTGCCCTCCGTCACCAGCAGCGCCGAGCGCTGGCGGGCGGCGTAGGAGTGGAAGCCGAAGACGGTGCCGTTCGAGAGCGTCTGCGAGGCCGAGACGACCTGCGGCGCCACGACGTCGTTGAGGGTGCCCGGATCGAGCGCGTGCAGGCGATAGATCAGGCCGGCGGGTTCGGCGGTGTAGGCCATCACGTACAGGATGCGCGTCACCGGGTCGATCACCGGGGTGGACCCGATGCCGACATTGGCGCCGTTGTTGTTGCACTGCGCCGGCAGGCTCTGGCGCGGAACCGGCGAGCCGAGGCTGCGGGTGAGCAGCACAGCGCCGGAACCCGCATCGACGGCATAGACCGTGTCGCCCTCGGTCGCCACGTAGACGACGTCGTGCGTGCCGTTGGCGATGGACTGGTGGGTCAGCAGCAGCGGCTGCGCGTCGACCTGGTCGTCGAGCGGCACGGAGTGCAGCAGGTTGAATTGCGCGCTGCCGACGTTGGCCGGGGTGAGGATCGCCTCGGCACTGTTCCAGCCATCGCGCCGGTTGTCGTTGTGGTAGGTCGTGACGCTGATTTTCGGTGTCGACCCTGCCGCGACCTGGGCCGCGTCGACGCTCAACCGTGCGGTGTCCGGCGGCGGCATCTGCACCGCGTTTAGGTCGTTGTTGCCGATTTCGAGGCTGTCATCCACTTGCGCACTGGCAAGGGAGGCGTCGCACAGTGCCAGCGCCAGTGCGGCGCAAAGCATCAGGCATCTCGGTTTCGTTCGTGACTGTGCGTTCCGGTCGTCTGCGTCCCTTGCCATTGCCGTGCCCCCGCTTGTTGCTTTTCTTGCGTGCGCGATGCCAGGTTCGTTGCGTCCCTGCGTATCGTGGGTTCGGCACGGTGGTCCTCCGTCTGGCCGCAACTCAACATTGCAAGGGGAGTAGTCCGGAATCGCGTCGAAGCAGCCGGGCAGCTAAGGGTTGCGGCGCTTCTGGTTGAGGCTGTCGATCAGCACCGCGCCGAAGATCACCGCGCCCTGGATGAACTGCACCCAGAACGGCTGCACGTTCTTCAACGTCAGCCCGTTGTTGATGAGGCCGATGATGAGCACGCCCAGCAGCGTGCCCAGGATGCTGCCCTTGCCGCCGAACAGCGAGGCGCCGCCGATCACCACGGCGGCGATGGCGTTCAGCTCCAGCCCCACGGCCGCGATCGGCTGCGCGCTGTCGAGCCGGCCCGCCAGCACCACGCCCGCGAGCCCGGCCAGCGCGCCGCTCACGACGTAGACGATGGCGAGCGTCCGCGTGACCGGAATGCCGGCCAGCCGGGCGGCGTCGCGGTTGCCGCCCACGGCATAGATCTCTGCCCCGAGCACGGTGCGCGCCAGCACCAGCCCGGCCACCAGGAACACCGCCAGCGTGATCAACGCCGCGACCGGGAACGGCCCCCAGTTGCCGCCGCCGATGTTGTCGAAGGCGTCGGGAAACGAGAACACGGTGTTGCCGTTGGTCACGATGAACGCCAGGCCGCGCGCCATCGCCAGCACCGCGAGGCTCACGATGAACGGGCTCATGTTCAGCGCCGTAACCGCGAAGGCGATGAAGCCGCCAGACAGGGCGCCGACCCCGATGCCGACCAGCACCGCCAGCGGCACCGGCACATGCGCGCCCAGCGCCAGCCCGGCCATGACGCCGCTGAACGCCACCACCGAGCCGACCGAGAGGTCGATGCCGCCGGTGACGATGACGAAGGTCTCGCCCACTGCCACGATTCCGATCAGCGAGCTGGCCAGCAGGATCGAGAGCAGGTTGGCGACGGTGAGGAACGCCGGCGTGGTGACAGCCAGGTATAGCGAGATGGCGACGAAGCCGACCACGATGGTCAGCTCGTTCAGCGCGCGGGTCATGGACGCCAGCCCGAAGCGCCGCTCTGGCATCGTCAGCCCAGCGCCGCCAGCGACATCACCCGCTCCTGGCTGAACTCGGCCCGCGCCAGCCCGCCCACCAGTCGGCCCGCGCGCATCACCAGGATGCGGTCGCACAGGCCCAGCAGCTCGATCATGTCGGACGAGACCATGAGGATCGCCGCCCCCCGTTCGGCCAGCGCGTTGACCAGGCGGTAGACCTCGACCTTGGCGCCGACGTCGATGCCGCGCGTCGGCTCGTCGAGCAGGAACACCCGGGGGTTGGTGGTCAGCGCCCGGCCCAGCACGACCTTCTGCTGGTTGCCGCCGGACAGCGACTGCACGCGCTGGCGGATGCCGGGAGTGCGGATCTGCAACTCGCGCACCGCGCGTTCGGCCAGGCGATCGATCCGCCCGGCCGCCAGGACGGTGCGCAGCCAGGACACCAGCGGCAGCGTCGACATCGCGACGTTGCTGCGCACCGAGAACGGCAGCACCAGGCCCTCGCCCTTGCGGTCCTCAGGCACCAGCGCCACGCCGGCGGCGATGGCCTGCCGCGGCGAGCGGATGGCCTTCGCGCGCGCCTGCACCTGGATGGTCCCGGACGTGGCCGGCAGCGCGCCGTAGATCGTCTTGAGCACCTCGGTTCGCCCAGCCCCGATCAGCCCGCCGAGGCCCACCACCTCGCCGGCGCGGACCGCGAACGAGACGTCGGAAAACCGCCCGGCGGAGGCGAGGCCGGCGACTTCCAGCAGCACCTCGCCGAGCGCCGCGTGGCGCTCGGGGAACAGGGCCTCGATCGGGCGGTTCACCATCGCCTGGATCAGCGCCGGCTCGGTCCAGTCGGCGGTGGCGCGGGTCTCGACCGCCGCCCCGTCGCGCAGCACCGTCACCCGGTCGCAGATCTCGAACACCTCCTCGAGGTGGTGGCTGATGAACACCAGGCCGACACCGGCGGCGCGCAGGCCGGCCACGGTCGCGAACAGGATGCGCTGCTCGGCCGAGGTGAGTGTCGCGGTCGGTTCATCCATGACGATCACCCGGGCGCGGCGGGACAGCGCGCGGGCGATCTCAACTAGTTGCTGCTGCGCGATGCCGAGGCGTCGCACCAGCGTGCCCGGAGCCACGGACAGGCCGACCCGCGCCAGCAGGCGCTCCGCCTCGCGATGCAGCGCGGCACGGCGCACGGTCCCGATCACGGTGCGCGGCAGGTGGCCCAAGAAGATGTTCTCGGCCACCGAGCGGTCCGGGATCAGGCTCAGTTCCTGGTGGATGACGACGATGCCGGCGTCGAGCGCGTCGCGCGGGCGGCGCGGCACGAAGCGCGCGCCGGCCAGGTGCAACTCGCCCTGGTCGGGCGGGAACACGCCGGCGAGGATCTTGACCAGGGTGGACTTGCCGGCGCCGTTCTCGCCCACGAGGCCCAGCACCTCGCCACCGTCGAGTGCGATGCTGACGTCGGACAGCGCGCGGACGCCGGGGAAGCCCTTGGAGATGCCGCGCATCTCCAGCAGGCGGGTCACGCTATTGGCTTACCTCGTCGCCCCACAGGCCGTACGACTTGACCTCGGCACTGTCGATGTTGGCTTTCGTCACCAGGATATGCGGCCAGAACTGGTGCGCTGGGATGTCCTTGTTGCCGTGCAGGTAGCCGTCGACATAGGCGACCGACTGCTTGGCCATGGTCAGCGGGTTCTGCGACAGGGTGGCATCCATCTGACCCTTGCGGATGGCGCTCAGCGCCTGCTCGGTGCCGTCGATGCCGATGACCACGATGTGCTTGGGGCTGCCGGCGGGCTCGAAGCGGTTGGCTTGCCGGATCGCGCGCAAGGCGCCCACCGCGTTGTCGTCGTTGCCGTTGAAGATGGCGTCGATGTCGTTGTGCGCGGCGAGCAACTGGGTGGTGATGTTGAACCCCTTGTCGGCGTCGAAATCGGCCGCCTGCCGCGCGATCAGTGTCAGGTCCGGGTTGGCCTTCTGCAACGCCGCGAACTCGGTGGCGAAACCCTTTTCGCGCTCGTCGCCTGCGGTCGTGCCGAGCAGGCCCTCCAGGTCGACCACGCCGCCCTTGATGGAACCGTATTTCTGCTTGAGCTGGGCGGCGATGTAGTCGGCTCCCTCCTTGCCCAGCGCCTCGTTGTCGGTTTCGAGGAAGTTCACCTGGCACGTGCCGCACGCGGCGCCGCGGTCCAACGTGAACACCGGGATGCCGGCCTTGTTGGCCCGCTTGACGATGGGGACGATGGAATCGGCGTTGATCGGGTTGAGGATCAGCGCCGCGACGTGCTGGTTGACGAGGTCGAGCACCTGGTTGGTCTGGGTGCTAGCGTCGCCGTTGGCGCTGGTGTTGATGAGGCGCAGGCCGGGGTGCGCCGCGATGCCGGTCACGACGCCCTTCGACATGCCCTGGAAGAACGGGTTGGCCAGCGTGGCGACGCTGAGGCCCACGGTGTAATCGGCGGCGTGCGCCCCGAACGCGATCGAGGCCGCGAGGGCGCAGGCAAGGCCGTATCCGAGACGCCGCATCCGATTTTCCCCCACCGCTTCGCGTTCGCTCGCGATTGCGTGCGGACACTAGGCAGGGTGATTCGGGCCGTCAACGCCGGTCGCTTGCCTCGGCTCCGGTTCGAGCTACCATGCTCGCAAGTGGGACAACCCACGGATCGCGGGAGGTTCAGGCGTGTGAGCGGTCGGGCCGACCTGCTGCGGATGCGCGGCATCCAGAAACGGTTCGGCGGCGTCCACGCCCTGCGTGGAGTCGACTTCGACCTCGCCGCCGGCGAGGTGCATGTGCTGCTCGGCGAGAACGGGGCCGGCAAGAGCACGCTGATGGGCGTGCTGAGCGGCGCCGTGGCACCTGACGCCGGCGAACTCCGCCTCGACGGCGGCGCCCGTCAGTTCGCCAGCCCACGCGAGGCGCACGCCGCGGGCATCGCCATGATCCCGCAGGAACTCGACCTGGTGCCGGGCCTCGACATCGCCGCCAACCTGTTCCTGGGCCAGGAACTCAGCCGTGGCGGCGTGCTCGGCCACCGCCGGATGCGGCTGGCCGCCCAGGAACTGCTGCGCCACGCCGGGGTGGCGCTCGACGCCGGCTTGCCGGTGGCGAGCCTGCGCATGGGCGAGCGCCAACTCGTCGCCATCGCCAAGGCGCTCGCGGCGCAGGCGCGCATCCTCATCATGGACGAGCCGACCGCCGCGCTGTCGGCGGCCGAGGCCGAGCACTTGTTCGGCGTGGTGCGCGAGCTGCGTGGGCGCGGCGTCGGCGTCGTCTACATCTCGCACCGGCTGGAGGAGGTGGCGCGCATCGCCGACCGGGTGACGGTGATGCGCGACGGCGTGGTGGTGGGAGAGGCCACGGCCGACGCGCCGCAGAGCCGGTTGGTGCAGATGCTGGTCGGCCGCCCGTTCTCGGAGCTGTTCCCCCCGCTCGCGGCGCGGACCGGCCCTGCCGTGCTCCGACTCGATCACGCCGCGTTCGCGCCCGACCTGCCGCGCGCCGGTTGGCAGGCGCCCTCCGACGTGTCGCTAACCGTGCATCGCGGCGAGATCGTGGGCTTGGCCGGGCTGATGGGCGTGGGCCGCACCGAGCTGTTGTCAGCGCTCTACGGCTTCGGCGTCACCGGGCGCTGGCGCGGCGTGGTCGAGGTGGATGGCCGCCCGGTGCGGCTCGACGGCATCCGCGCCGCGCGGCGGGCCGGCATCGCCTACGTCACCGACGACCGACGCGGCAGCGGACTGGTCCTGGGTCATACCGTGGCGCAGAACGCGGTGATGTCGGTGCTGCGGCGGGTGACGCCGTGGGGGCTGGTGTCGCGCGGCCGCGAACGCGCGCTGGTGACGCGGGCACTCGACGACTACGACGTGCGGCCGAAGGCGCCCGGTGCGCGCATCGCCAACCTGTCCGGCGGCAACCAGCAGAAGGTGGTGTTCGCCAAGGAGCTGATGCGCGGCCCGCGCCTGCTGCTGCTGGACGAGCCGACGCGCGGCGTCGATGTCGGCGCCAAGGCGGAGATCTACCGCCGCATCCGCGCCCTGTCGGCGACCGGGCTCGGCGTGCTGGTGGCGTCCTCCGAGCTGCCGGAGCTGATCGGGCTGTGCGACCGCGTGCTGGTGATGCACGCGGGCCGCACCGTCCGCGAGTTCGGGCCGCACGCCGACGAGGCGGCGGTGCGCCAGGCCAGCGCGGCGTGAGGCGGAACCCGTTGGCCTACCTGGTGCGGTTCCAGAGCCTGCTCGGGCTGGTGCTGGCGATCGTGGCGGGCATCGCGTTCTCGCCGCGCCGGCACGGGCACATCCTGTTCCTGCAACCGGACAACGTGGCCAACATCATCCGCTCGGTGTCGGAGACCGGCATCCTGGCGCTCGGCATGACCTTCGTCATCATCGCCGCCGGCATCGACCTCTCGGTCGGCGCGGTGCTGGGCTTGTGCAGCGTCATGACCGCAACCTTGCTGGTCAACCACGGCTGGAGCCTGATCGAGACGCTCCCGTTGGTGGTCGTCATCGGCGTGCTGTTCGGCGCCATGCAGGGCCTGCTGTCGACGCGGTTCCGCATCCAGGCGTTCATCGTGACCCTGGCCGGGTTGCAGGCGGCGCGCGGATTGTCGCTGATCGCGTCGGACAACAGCTTCATCAACATCAACTACGGCGAGGGGCCGGGCAACGCCCCGCCCGCCTTCGCCATCCTGGGCGAGCGCGTGTTCGGCGTGTTCCCGGTGGCGACGCTGGTGTTCCTCGTGCTGGCCATTGTCGCCGCGTTCGCGCTGACCAACACCCGTTACGGCCGCTACGTGTTCGCGGTCGGCGGCAACGAGCGCGCGGCGCGGCTGTCCGGCATCCCGGTCGAGTGGGTGAAGGTGTCGGTCTACGCGCTGACCGGCTTCGCCTCGGCCATCGCCGGCATCGTCCATGCCGGCCAGTTCTCGTTCGGCAGCCCGAACGACGGCACCGGCTACGAGCTGGCCGCCATCGCCGCCGTGGTGATCGGCGGCACCGACCTGTTCGGCGGCGCCGGCAGCATGGTCGGCACCATCGCCGGCGCCATCATGCTGGGGGCGCTGGCCAACATCCTGCAGCTCAACGACGTCAGCGCCGCGATGCAGCTCCTCGCCACCGGGGCGATCATCGTGTTCGCGGCGGCGTTGCAGACCTATGTCGGACGGCGTGACGGCGGGTCACGCTGAAACAAGAAGGGAGAGAAACCATGCTCGAACGCACCGCCCTGACGATCCTGCTGCTGGCCGGGACGAGCTTCGCGGCCACGGCCGCGCCGCTGTCCAAGACCTGCGGTCCAAACAACGATTATGTGATCGGCTTCTCGCAGGCCAACTTCAAGGAGCCGTACCGCGAGCACGTCGACCACGAACTCGAACGGCTGGTGAAGACCTATCCGAAGTTCAAGCTGGTCATCGCCGACGGGCAGGCCAACGTGAACACGCAGGTGTCGCAGGTCGAGAACTTCCTGACGCAGCAAGTCGACCTGCTGTTCATCTCGCCGTTCGAGGCGGCGCCGCTGACCCCCGCCGTGACCCGCGTGTTCAGGGCGGGCATCCCGGTGATCGAGCTGGACCGGCAGACCGTGGGCGACAACTACACGGCATTCGTGGGCGGCGACAACCGCAAGATCGCCACCGAAGCCGGGCGCTGGGCGGCCACGACGCTGCTGCCCGAAGGCGGCGAGGTGGCGATCCTGGAGGGGCTGCCGAGCTCGTCGCCGGCGATCGAGCGGCTGGAAGGCTTCAAGGCCGGCATCGCCGCCAACCCGAAGCTGAAGCTGGTGGCGACACAACCGGTCGACTGGATGCAGGACAAGGCGGTGACGGTGTTCGGGGCGATGCTGCAGGCGCATCCCGACATCAAGCTGGTCTACACCAGCAACGACCTGGCGGCGTCGGGCGCCTACATCGCGGCCAAGCAGGCGGGCAAGCAGGACCAGGTCAAGATCATCGGCACCGACGGCCTGCCCGGCCCGTCGGGCGGGATGCGTTCCGTCGCCGACGGGCAGTGGGCGGCGACCTACACCTACCCGACCGGCGCCGCCGAGGCGCTCGACCTGGCCAAGCGCATCCTGATCGATTGCGCCAGCGAGGTGCCGCGCAAGGTCGTCGTCGATTCGCAGCGGATCGACACCGGGAACGCCAAGGGCCTGTACGGCAAGCAGGAGTTCTGATCGCGGCTCAGGCCGGGGGCGACCTGCCGCCGGCCTCCAGGTCGCGCAGGATCGGGCAATCGGGGCGCAGGTCGCCGTGGCAGGCATGGGCCAGTTCCTCGATGGTGGCGCACATGGCGGAGAGCTCCGCGATCCTGGCGCGCAGTTCTGCGGCGTGCGCCAACGCGATGCGCTTGACCTCGCGGCTGGGCCGCTGCCGGTCGTGCCACAGCCCGACCAGCAGCCGAATGCGTGGCATCGACAGCCCCAGGTCGCGCGCGCGGCGGATGAAGCGCAGCGTCTCGACGTCGGCGGCATCGTAGGTGCGATAGCCCGCCTGGGTTCGTCCGGCGGCCGGGACCAGCCCGATGCTCTCGTAATAGCGCAGCATCTTGGCACTGACCCCGGACGCCCTGGCCGCCTCTCCGATCACCATGCTCGCCCCCTTGACCTTCCTATCATGGGAAGCTCCACCTGTGCTTGCATGAGCGAACACCGGTTGGCGCCGCGTCACGCGCATGGCGAACACCATAGCGCCGCGACCGACCCGGTCTGCGGCATGACGGTCGACGCCGAGACGTCGAAGCACCGCGCCGAGCACCACGGCGTCACCTACCATTTCTGCGGCGCCGGCTGCCGGACCAAGTTCGTGGCGGCCCCGGAAAGCTACTTGGCGCCCAAGCCGGCGGCGCCCGTGGCCAGGCCCGGCGCCACCTACACCTGCCCGATGCATCCGCAAGTGCGCCAACTAGGCCCCGGCAGTTGCCCGATCTGCGGCATGGCGCTGGAACCGCTGGAGCTGACGGCGGAAGCTCCGCCGAACCGCGAGCTGACCGACATGACCCGGCGGTTCTGGATCGGCGTGGCCCTGACGCTGCCGGTGTTCGTGATCGAGATGGGCAGCCATCTTGGCGGCCACTTGCTGTTGCCGCCCCGGATGTCGGTCTGGGTGCAGTTGGCACTGGCCTCGCCCGTCGTGCTTTGGGCGGGGTGGCCGTTCTTCGAGCGCGGCTGGGCCTCGGTCCGCTCCGGCCACTTGAACATGTTCACGCTGATCGCCTTGGGGACGGGAACCGCGTACCTGTACAGCCTGGCAGCGACCTTCGCGCCGGGCGTGTTCCCGGCCGGGTTCCGCACCATGGGCGGCAGCGTCGGCGTCTACTACGAACCGGCCGCCGTCATCACCGTGCTGGTGCTGCTCGGGCAGGTGCTGGAGCTGCGGGCGCGCGCCCGCACCGGCGGCGCGATCCGCGCCCTGCTCAACCTCGCGCCCAAGACCGCGCGGCGCCTGCGCGACGGCGCCGAGGATGAAGAGGTGGCGCTCGACCAGGTTCAGGTCGGCGACCGCCTGCGGGTCCGGCCGGGTGCCGGCGTGCCGGTCGACAGCGTGGTGCTGGACGGCAGCGGCGCCGTCGACGAGTCGATGGTCACGGGCGAGTCGATGCCCTCGTCTAAGCAGGCGGGCGACAAGGTGATCGGCGGCACCGTCAACGGCACCGGCGCGCTGGTCGTGCGCGCCGAGGCGGTCGGCGCCGCCAGCGTGCTGGCGCGCATCGTCGCCTTGGTGTCCGAGGCGCAGCGCAGCCGGGCACCGATCCAGCGCCTCGCCGACACCGTGGCCGGCTGGTTCGTGCCGGCGGTGCTGGCGGTGGCCGCGCTGGCGTTCGCGGCCTGGGCGGTGTGGGGGCCGGCCCCGGCGCTGGCCTACGCGTTGATCGCCGCCGTCTCCGTGGTCATCATCGCCTGCCCGTGCGCGCTCGGCTTGGCCACTCCGATGTCGGTCATGGTCGCGGTCGGCAAGGGCGCCGGCGCCGGCGTGCTGATCCGCTCGGCCGAGGCGCTGGAGCGGATGCAGCGGGTCGACACCCTGGTGGTGGACAAGACCGGCACGCTGACCGAGGGCAAGCCCCGCGTCACCGCCATCGTGCCCGCGCCGGGGCTGACCGAGGCCGGCTTGCTGCGACTGGCCGCCAGCCTGGAGCGGTCGAGCGAGCACCCGCTTGCCGCCGCCATCCTCGCCGCGGCGCGCGAGCGGGGGATCGCCCTGGGGGAGCCGGCCGGCTTCGCCTCGATCACCGGCCAGGGCGTCACCGGGACGGTGGACGGCCGGGACGTGGCGCTGGGCAACGCCCGGCTGCTGGCCGAGCGGGGAGTCGCCCCGGGCGACCTCGCCGGGCAGGCGGAACGGCTTCGCGGCGACGGTGCCACGACGCTGTTCGTGGCGGTGGACGGCAAGGCGGCGGGCCTCGTCGCGGTCGCCGACCCGATCAAGCCGAGCAGCCAGGCGGCGCTCGACCGGCTGCGCGCCGACGGCATCCGCGTCGTCATGCTGACCGGCGACAATCGCACCACGGCGGCGGCCATCGCCCGCCAGCTCGGCATCGACGAGTTCGAGGCCGACGCGCTGCCCGAGGACAAGGGCCGCGTCGTGGCGCGGCTGCGCGCCGAGGGCCGCGTGGTCGCCATGGCCGGCGACGGCGTGAACGACGCGCCGGCCCTGGCCGCGGCGGACGTGGGCATCGCGATGGGCACCGGAACCGAGGTCGCGATGCGGAGCGCCGGGGTGACGCTGGTGCGCGGCGACCTGGCCGGCATCGCCCGCGCCCGCGCGCTGAGCCGCATGGCCATGCGCAACGTGCGGCAGAACCTGCTGTTCGCCTTCGCCTACAACGCCATCGGCATCCCGGTGGCGGCCGGCGTGCTCTACCCGGCGTTCGGCATCACGCTGAGCCCAGCGGTGGCGGCGCTCGCCATGTCGCTGAGCTCGGTCTCGGTCATCGGCAACGCGCTGCGGCTGCGCGCCGCCCGGCTGTAATCACAGGAGACATCGCATGAGCAGGATCGGCACTCCCTTGGCGCTCGCGGCACTGGTCTTTGCCGGCGCGGCGCTGGCGCAGCAGGCGCCCGGCCAGATGCCGCCCGACGCGGCGGCGAAGCAGATGCAGGGCATGGCAAAGGCCTCGCCCGGCACCGGCGCATCCACGAGAGCCTTCAAGGCGGCGGACGACCAGATGATGAAGTCCATGGACCGTCCGATGAGCGGCGACGCCGACCGGGACTTCGTGGCTGGAATGCTGCCGCACCATCAAGGGGCCGTTGGCATGGCGAACGTCGAGCTTCAGTATGGGAGGGACCCGGAGCTGCGACGGCTGGCGCACGCGATCATCGCGGCGCAGGACAAGGAGATCGCCCAAATGCGCGCATGGCAGAACAGGCACCCGCCGCGACCCTGATGGCTGACCCGCTGCCGCCCAGCCTGTATGCCGAGACCGCCCGCACGGCCCCGCCGACGCCGCAGTTCTCGGGCAGCAAGCGGGCATCCGTGGCCATCGTCGGCGGCGGCTTCACCGGCCTGTCGGCGGCGCTGCACCTGGCGGAAGCCGGCACCGAGGCCGTGGTGCTGGAGGCGCGCGAACCCGGCTGGGGCGCCTCGGGCCGCAACGGCGGGCAGGTCAACCCGGGACTGAAGCCGGACCCTGATACGGTCGAGCGGAGCTATGGCGCCGCTGTCGTCGCACTGTCCTACGCGGCGCCCGACGAGGTGTTCGCGCTGGTGCGCCGGCTCGGCATCGACTGCGAAGCGGTGCAAGGCGGCACGATGCGGGCGGCCTTCGGCAGTGCGGATGCGGCTGGCCTGGAACGGCTGGCCGGGCAATGCCGCCGGCGCGACATGCCGGCGCGCCTGCTGGACCGTGCCGCGATGACTGCGATGGTCGGCAACGAGCGCTATCGCCTCGGGCTGCTGGACCCGCGCGGCGGGCAGCTCAACCCGCTCGGCTACGCGCGCGGGCTGGCGGAAGCGGCGCTGCGGGCGGGTGCCTCGGTGCATGGCGACAGCCGCGTCATGTCGCTCAAGCGGCAAGGTGGCGGCTGGGCGGTCGAGACGCCGGGCGGCACGGTCCTCGCCGACCGGGTGGTGTTGGCGACCAACGGCTACACCGACCGGCTGTGGCCGGGGCTGGCGCGCAGCGTGGTGCCGGTGTTCAGCGCCATCGTCGCCTCGGCGCCGCTGCCCGCCCCGCTCGCGGCGCGCATCCTGGCCGGCGGCACGGTGTTGTACGAGTTGGGCGAGCTCACCACCTACTATCGGGTGGACCCGACTGGCCGGCTGCTGATGGGTGGCCGCAGCCGCTCGCGCAGCCTGGCGGGGCCGCAGGCGTTCCGCTTCCTGTCGGAGTACGCGATCCGGCTGTGGCCGGAGCTGCGCGGCGTCGTCTGGACGCATGGCTGGAACGGGCAGCTCGCGCTGACGCCGGACCATTTCCCGCATCTGCACGCGCCGGCGCCGGGGCTGCTGGCCTGCCTCGGCTACAACGGCCGCGGCGTCGCCATGGCGACCGTGCTCGGGCGGGAGCTTGCCCGCCACCTGAACGGCGGCGCGCTGCCATGGCAGCCGACGCCAATCGCGGCGATCCCGTTGCATCGGTTCTGGCGGCAGGGGGTCGCGGCGCGCGTGGCCTATGGCCGGCTGCGCGACCGCTTGGCCGCCCGGTAGCCCGATGGCAGCCTTCGGCCGGCGCCCTATCTTCATGCCATGGACCACAGCTTTCCCCTGACCCGCGCGGCGGGGCTTGACCGCCTCGCCGCGTTCGCGCCGCGCATGGGCCGCGACTACGCCGCCGGGCGCAACACCGATTCCGGACCGCAGGCCGAGGCGACGACCTCGGCGCTCTCGCCCTACCTGCGCCGCCGGCTGGTGCTGGAGCACGAAGCCGTCGCGACCGCGCTCGACCGGCACGGCGCCGGCGCGGCGGAGAAGTTCGTCCAGGAGGTATTCTGGCGCAGCTACTTCAAGGGCCATCTGGAGACCCGCCCGGCACTCTGGGCCGACTATCGCCGCCTGGTGGAAGAGGGCCGTCGCGGCTTGGCCGGCAATTCCGGGCGAGAGCGGGCCTTCGAGGACGCGACGGGCGGCCGCACCGGCATCGACTGCTTCGACGACTGGGCGCGCGAGCTGGTCGCGAGCAACTGGCTGCACAACCACGCGCGAATGTGGTTCGCCTCGATCTGGATCTTCACGCTGCGGCTGCCCTGGGCGTTGGGCGCCGACTTCTTCATGCGCCACTTGATTGACAGCGATCCGGCGAGCAACACGCTGTCGTGGCGCTGGGTCGCGGGCCTGCACACACGCGGCAAGCCGTATGTCGCCACCGCCCAGAACATCCGCCGCTACACCGAGGGCCGCTACGACCCGCGCGGCCTGGACGAGAACCCGAGGGCGCTGGAGGAAGCAGAGCCGGTCGCGGCAAGCGCCCTGCCGCCGGCCGACGCGCCGCCCGACGGCGAGGTGGCGCTGCTGCTGCACCTGGACGACCTGCACCCGGAAAGCCTGCCGCTTGGGCACGCCAAGGTGGTCCGGGTCGGTGGCCTGCTCGCCCATGCCGATGGCGCCGTCGAGCGGGTGCGCGAGGCCGACCGCGCCGCCATGGCGGACGCGCTGGCGCGCGCCGGCGCGCATTTCGACTGCCCCGCCACGTTGGCCGAGGATGGCTGGGCCGCCGGGCGGCCGATGCTGACGGCATGGGCTCCGGTCGGTCCGTCGGCGGCGGCGCTGCCCGAATGCCCTCGCGTGCGCCGCGCCTGGGACAGCGCCGCCTGGCCGCACGCGAGCAAGGGGTTCTTCCAGGTGAAGGCGGCGATCCCGCGCATCCTGGAAGCGGAACTCGCCAGCAACCCTGGCCTCGTTTCGGCGCTGTAGCCATTGCCAAGCCGCAGTTTCGCGGCGGCCAGCAAAGGATTTCCGAATGCCGCAGTTCGACGCCACCATCAAGCACATCAAGGACGGCGTGAAGAGCTTCACCATCAGCGCCGCGGTCAAGAACATCGAGGGCTGGGAAGCCACGCTCGAAAAGGTCGAGGCCCCGGCCGCCAAGACCATCGTCAAGGACCTCGAGAACCTGAAGAAGCACCTCCAGGCCGACAAGATCAACGGCTCCCAGGTCAAGAGCCTGGTGCTCAAGCTCGGCAAGGAGACGGTTGCGATCGCCGGCAAGACCGAGGGCAAGAATGCCGAGAAGATCAAGTCGCTCGGCGAGGCGCTGACCTCGGCGGCGGAGTCCGCCTCGGCGGAGTAGTCGCTACACGCTGGGCAGGCGGTGGAAGCCGGGCGCCTCGGGCGGGTCGGCGAGGTGTTCGGTGATCGACACCACCCCTGCCCCGCGTGGGCCGCGCCGGCACGAGCGCAGCAGCTCCTCCACCGCGTCCTCCGGGCCGCCCAGCAACGCCTCGACCGTGCCGTCCACGCGCCGGTTGCGCACCCAGCCGGCGACGCCGAGCCGCCCCGCCTCGCGCACCATCCAGTCGCGCCAGCCCACCCCTTGGACACGTCCGGCGACAGTGATGAGCCGGGCGCTCATCCGCGCGCCAATCCCACGAACGTGGCGGCGGCGGCGACGTCGCGGCCGATCAGCCGACGTCGTTCCAGCGCCTCCGCGTCTTCGCTCCACTGCTCCGCCTGGTACAACTCGTCGACGATCGACAGCCGGTGCGCGGCGGGGGCGTCGAGCGCCCCTTCCACCACCGCCAGCGCCAGCACGACGCTGCCGAGCGCGGGGACCAACACGCCCAGCGCGGTCAGCCCAGGCACGTCCTGCCGCGCCACCGCCGCGGCGATATCGGCCAGGGCCGAAGCGTCCTGCGGCAAGTAGATGATGCCGGTCGTAGCGCGCAGCCGCGCGCCCAGGGTCTCCGCCGCCCAGTCCAGCCAGGGCTGCCAGGCTTGGTGCTGGCGCTCGATCAGCGCCTGCGGCGCGGTCGCGCGATAGCACAGCAAGTCGGTCTCGCCGTAGCGTGCCAGCTCAAGCGCCACCGCCTCGCGCCGGGTCGCCACGCGCTGTTGCGCGGTGTTGGCGAGACTGGTGAGCAGCAGGTCGCCGGGAGCGGCCTCGCCACCCGGGCCTTCGCCGGCCTGGCGCCACTCGTGGGCGAGCGCCTGCGCGAGGCGGGCGGAGCCGACCCGCAGGGCACCGCCACCCGGCACCAGCAACGGCTTGCCGTTGAGCAGGACGCCCCAGCCGTCGCCCTCGACTGCGCACTCGGCGGTCGACCAGAACCGTTTCATCGCAGCAACCCGCGCAGGATGTCGATCGGCTTCGGCCGCTTCGCCTTGGCAGGTGGCGGCGGGTCGGGCGCAGCTGCGGCCGGGCCGGGCAACGCCGGGCACGGATCGAGGCCGCCGGCTTCGAGCGTGCCGGCGAAGTCGGACGCCAGTTTCGGTGCCCGCCAGTTGCCGGAGACACGCAACGGGATCACGACGCCCGGCCCGCTTCGCAGCATCGGGCGCAGCCGCAAAGCGAGCGTTTCGGCGTTGAGATCCACCTGCCCCCCGCCCTGCAGCGACAATCGTCCCGAGTCGATCAGCAGCGGCGCCACCGTCGCGATACCGTGGGTCGCGTCGAAACCCACCGCCAGGCAGCGCAACGGCACCGCGCCACCCTCGCCGAGCGGCGGCAAATGGGCGGCGTGCAGCAGGTCGGCGAGCGCCGCCGCGTCGACGGTGACACCGGCGCCAGTAAGGTGGGCGGTGCCGGTCAGGCCCGCGGCCAACTCGTGCGGCGTCCGGCCGGTCGCGCGCAGATCGGCGTCGACCGCCACGCTCCCGCCGGCCAGGGCGGGTAGATGGGCCGCCAGCAGCAGCGACGCCACCGCCAGCCTCGGCGCGCGCAGCGTCATCGTCGTGGCGGGGATCGGCTGACGCGCATCGATGCGCAGGCTGGCGTTCATCTGCCCGCCGGCGCTGGCGGTCAACGGCTCCAGCGTCAACAGGCTGTCGTGCAACAGCAGGCGCAGGACGAGGTCGCGCAAATCGGGGTTGGCGAGCGCCGCAACCCGCAGCCGCAGGTCGCCGTCGAGCCGGCCGAGGCCGGCGAACGGCAACGGACGGTCGGAAACGACATGCGATACGGTCGGCTCCGGCGGCACCGTGGCGATGCCGGACGGAGCCGGCGGTGGCGGTCGCGGCGCATCCAGCATGGCGCGCAGCGCCGCGAGATCGATCCGTTGCGCGACGAGGCTGCCGGTCAGCGTGGGCCGTGTCCCAGGCGTCCAGGACAGGTCTCCGGCGACGTCCCCGGGCGATCCGGCGGCGCGCAGGTCAACCAGGGCGACACGCTGGCGCGTGCCGCTCAGCCGCGCGTCGAGGCTGAACGGGCCGGAGCCACGCAGCGTGACGCCGGCGAGCGCCGCGAGGCGGCCCAGGTCGGGAGCGCGGATCGCGACCGTGGCGGCAACGCCGCCAGCATCAGGGGACACGGTGCCGGACGCGCTCGCCGTGGCATCGTCGAGACTGACCTGGACCGTGAACGGCACGTCGGTCCCGCGTAGTGCCTCGGGGCCGACCGAAGCGGCGGCATGGAACGCCGCGGCACTCGCCGTCACGTTCGCTCCGCCGCCGTCGGGGAAAGTCGCCTGGATCGCCGGCATCGGCCGCTGACCGTCCGGCACGGCGTGGCGACCGTCGTGCCAGGCGAGCGAGCCGCCCCGGGTTGTCAGGCGGTCGAGGTGGAAACCCCACCGCGCGGCCGCTTTGGCGGGAGACGGGGCAGGAGCAGGAACGGCGGCGGTTCTGTGCAGCTGCCAGTTCACGACCCCGGTGGCGTCGCGCTCCACCAGGATGTGAGGATCGGTCAGGCGCAGCGCGGTGACGCGGAACTGCCCGCGCAATAGCGGCCAGAACGCAACCGCCGCGCGGACCCGGCCGATCTGCGCCATCATCGGCCGCGAGCCGCCCGGCATGTTGGCCAGCGTGACGTCGCTCGCTGCAACCGTCAGATCCCAGCCGACGCGCAGCGGCCCAGCAATGCCCAGCGCCCGTCCGGTGGCACGCTGCACCGCCGCCTCGATCCGCGACTTCAGCCAAGCATCGCCGAGCCACGCCGCGGCCGACCCGCCGACCAAAACCAGCAAGGCGAGCGCGACGGCCACCAGCACGCGCCGCAGCCGACGGGACATGCTACCGCACTCGCCGCGGCGGGCCGGGCGGCGGCGCCTCGAAGCCCAGCGTCTTGAACGTGGCCAGCATGTGCGGCGGCAGCGCCGCTTCCACCGCCAGCGTGCCGCCGTCGGGATGCGGCAGCTCGATGCGCCGCGCGTGCAGGTGCAACTGCTCGCCCAGGCCGTCGACGATGGCGCTGTTGCGGCCCTCCTTCTCCACGCCATACGTGGCGTCGCCCAGGATCGGCGCGCCGATGCTGGCGCAGTGCACGCGCAATTGGTGCGTGCGCCCGGTCAACGGCCGCAGCTCCAGCCAAGCCAGCTTGCGCGCCGCGTGGTCGAGGGTGCGGAAATCGGTGATCGAGCTCGCGACCTCGGTGTCGTACTCGCCCGCCACCGCCGCGCGCTCGCCGCGGAAGCCGTCGACCTTGACCAGCTCGGCCTCGATCCGGCCCTCGACCGGCACCGGGCGGCCAACCACCACCGCCCAGTAGAACTTGTCGACGGCGCGGCTGCGAAACGCGGCGGCGAGCTTGGCCGCCACTCCTGGCGTGCGGGCGATGACGATGACGCCCGAGGTGTCGCGGTCCAGCCGATGCACCAGCCGGGGCCGATCCTGGCCGCCGGCGCGCAGGCCCTCCAGCATCATGTCGAGGTGGCAGGAGATGCCTGGGCCGCCCTGGCTCGGCAGGCCGGACGGCTTGTCCAGCACGATCAGCCGCTCGTCGCGATACAGCACCAGCCGCTCGACCTCGCGCGCAAGCTGCGGGTCGGGCGCGGCCGGCGCCGGCTCGGGCGGCTTCGGCAGCGGCGGGATACGGACCATCTGGCCCGCGACCAGGCGCAGGTCGGCGCCGGCGCGCTTGCCGTCGACGCGGACCTGCCCGGTGCGACACCATTTCTGGATCACCGCCTGGGTCAGCGCCGGGAAATGGCGGCGGAACCAGCGGTCGAGCCGGATATCGGCCTCGTCGTCGCTGACCGCCCGCGTCGTCACAATCATGACGCCTTCTCCTCGCGCAGCCGCGCCCAGTGCGCCAGGCGGCGGCCGATCTCGCGCTCGAAGCCGCGATCCGGCGGCCGGTAGAACGCGACGCGCGCCATGCCCTCGGGGAAATAATCGGCCCCCGAGAACGCGTCCTCGGCATCGTGGTCGTAGGCGTAGCCGGCGCCGTAGCCGAGTTGCTTCATCATCTTGGTCGGCGCGTTCAGGATGTGCGCCGGCGGCATCAGGCTGCCGGTGGCGCGCGCCGCCGCCTGCGCGCCCTTGATCGCCAAGTAGGCAGCGTTCGATTTCGGAGCGGTGCCCAAGTAAAGCACCGCCTGGGCCAACGCCAACTCGCCTTCCGGGCTGCCCAACCGTTCGTAGGCTTCCCAAGCCGCCAATGTCTGCGCCAGCGCCTGGGGATCCGCCAGCCCGATGTCCTCGGAGGCGAACCGTACCAGGCGGCGCGCGATGTAACGCGGGTCCTCGCCGCCGGCCAGCATCCGCGCGAACCAGTATAACGCCGCGTCGGCGTCCGACCCGCGCAGGGCTTTGTGCAGCGCCGAGATCAGGTTGTAGTGCTCCTCCCTGTCCTTGTCGTACAACGCCGCGCGGCGCGACAGCAGCTCGGACAGGCCCGCCGCATCGAGCTTCGGCGTGTCGTCAGGCAAGGCCGCGAGCTGCTCGGCCATGTTGAGCAAATAGCGGCCATCGCCGTCGGCCATGGCGCGCAGCGTCTCGCGCGCTTGAGGCTCCAACGGCAACGGGCCGCCGGCCTGCTCGGCGCGGACCAGCAGCGCCTCCAGCGCCGCATCGTCCAGACGGCGCAGCACCAACACCTGGCAACGCGACAACAGCGCGCCGTTCAGCGCGAATGACGGGTTCTCTGTAGTGGCCCCGACCAGCACGATGGTGCCGTTCTCCACGACCGGCAGGAAGCCGTCCTGCTGGGCGCGGTTGAAGCGATGGATCTCGTCCACGAACAGCAGCGTCGCTTGGCCTTCGGCGCGCCGGCCGGCGGCGTCCTCGAATACCCGTTTGAGATCGGCGACGCCGGAGAACACCGCCGAGAGCTGGGTGAACCGCAGGTTGGCGGCGTCGGCCAACAGCCGGGCGATGGTCGTCTTGCCCACACCAGGCGGACCCCAAAGGATCATCGACGCCAGTGAGCCGCGCGCCAGCATCCGGGTCAGCGTGCCGGCATTGCCGGTCAGATGCTCCTGCCCCACGATCTCCGGCAGCGAGCGCGGTCGCAACCGGTCCGCCAGTGGCGTTGCGCCACCGGCGAAGGCCGGGTGGCTACTCGCTTTCGGAGTCCTCGGCACGCTCGGGCTTCGGGCCGCTGTCCTGCCCCTTGGCCGACAGGTCACGGTCGACCAGCTCGATCACCGCCATGCTGGCCGCGTCACCGTAGCGCATCCCGGCACGCATCACCCGGCAATAGCCGCCCGTGCGCGCCTTGTAGCGGGCGGCCAACGTGCCGAACAGCTTCGTCACGATGACGTCGTCGCGGAGCTGGGCATAGGCCTGCCGGCGGGCGTGCAAGTCGCCACGCTTGGCCAACGAGATCAGCTTCTCGGCCACCGGCCGCAGCTCCTTGGCCTTGGGCAGAGTGGTAGTTATCTGCTCGTGCTTCAGCAGCGCGTGCGCCATGTTGCGGAACATGGCGTGGCGATGGCTGGTGGTCACGCCGAGCTTGCGGCCGGCGACTCCGTGACGCATAGGTTCGGTTCCTAGTTGTTCAGAACGGCTCTTCGAGCCGCTTGGCCAAGTCTTCCACGTTCTCCGGCGGCCAGCCGGTGACGGTCATGCCGAGGCCGAGGCCCATCGTTGACAGCACTTCCTTGATCTCGTTCAAGGATTTGCGGCCGAAGTTCGGCGTACGCAGCATCTCCTGCTCGGATTTCTGCACCAAGTCGCCGATGTAGACGATGTTGTCGTTCTTCAGGCAATTGGCGCTGCGCACCGACAGTTCCAGCTCGTCCACCTTGCGCAGCAGGTTGCGGTTGAACGGCAGGTCGTCCTGCGGCTCCTCGAGGCGGACCTGCTGCGGCTCGTCGAAGTTGATGAACAACTGCAACTGGTCCTGCAGGATGCGCGC
>CAXUHK010000062.1:0-21625 GCA_964250775.1 uncultured Acetobacteraceae bacterium
AGCCAGACGCCGCCAACGTATCCCTTCCTCAGACCTGATTCAGAAGTCAATGAACGTGGCGCCTGCCGAAGCAAACGCCCTAGCCGTTAACCTCGATTAAACTCTCGAACCGAGGCCGAGGACACTAGCTGAACCGCCGCATCGGCGCAATGGCCGACTGCTTCGGTGAGCGGTGATTTAGGCTTCCGCCCCAGGGCGGTCAACCCCTTTGTTTGCGACCGCAGGTCAGTCGCGCCGCTCCCGCCGCCAACGCAGGAACCACTTGGCGAAGCGCGGCACGCCCTCGGTCAGCGAGGTCGCGGGCGCGAAGCCGGTCAGGTCGCGCAACGCCGAGATGTCGGCCACAGTCTCGCGCACGTCGGCCGCCGGACGCGGCGTGTCGACCAGGATGGCCCGTCGCCCGAGCGCCGCCTCCAGCAACGCAATCAGGTCGCTTACCGACTCGCTGCTTGTGTTGCCGATGTTGAACAGCCGCGCCGCAAACGCCGCCGGCGGATGGTCGAGGCAGCCGACCACGCCCGCCACGATGTCGTCGATGTAGGTGAAATCGCGTCGCACCGCGCCGCCGTCATACACGCTCAGCGCCTCGCCGCGCATGATCGCCTCGGCGAACGCGAAATACGCCATGTCGGGACGCCCCCACGGCCCGTAGACCGTGAAGAAGCGCAGGCCGCTCATCGGGATCGCGAACAGGTGCGCGTAGGCGTGCCCCATCAGCTCGTCGGCGCGCTTGGTCGCGGCATACAGCGACAACGGCGTGTCCGCGCGGTCGTCCTCACGGAACGGCAAGGCCGCACTGGCGCCGTACACCGATGACGAACTGGCGTAGACCAGGTGCCGCAGCGCCGGCAGCGAGCGCGCCAGCTCCAGCACCGCCAATTGGCCCACCAGGTTCGCGGCGGCATAGGCGAACGGCGCGTCGATCGAATGCCGCACCCCGGCCTGCGCCGCCAGGTGCACGATACGGTCGATGCCTGGCTCGTCCGTCGCCAACGCCGCCATAGCCGGCGCGTCGGCGATGTCGAGCGGCACGAAGCGGAACGCCGGCCACGCTGCCAGCAGCGCCAGCCGCGCCCGCTTCAGCCGCACGTCGTAATACGGGTTGAGGTCGTCGACGCCGATCACCCGCTCGCCGCGCGCCAGCAGCGCGAGGCCCACATGCGCGCCGATGAACCCGGCGGCGCCGGTCAGCAGGACGGTCACGACGGCACCGCTCCCGTCGCCCACGTTGCGCGCCGCCGCCGGCGCGTCCATGTCGACGCCATGCGCACTTTCCCGATCTTCCTCGACCTGACCGGCCGCCGCGTGTTGGTGCTGGGGGACGGCGAGGTGGCCCAGCGCAAGAGCAAGCCACTGGCGCGCGCCGGGGCGACGGTGGTGCGCGCGAGCCGCTTCGTGGCCGCCGACCTCTCCGGCTGCGCGCTCGCGGTGGGCGCCGACGCGCCCGAGGCCGAGCTGCGGGCGTTGTCCCAAGCGGCGCAGGCGGCCGGGCTGCCGGTCAACGTGGTCGACCGGCCTGAGCTGTGCAGCTTCCTCATGCCGGCGCTGGTCGACCGCGACCCGATCACCGTCGCGATCTCCTCGGGCGGCGCCGCGCCGGTGCTGGCCCGCCTGGTGCGGGCGCGGATCGAGGCGTTGCTGCCGCCGGCCCTGGGCCGCCTCGCGTTGCTGGCCGACAGCTTCAAGGGCGAGTTGCGCCGCCGCCTGCCCGAAGTGGCACGCCGGCGCCGGGTGCTGGACCAGGTGCTGGCCGGGCCTGCCGCCGACCTGGTGTTCGCCGGGCGCGAGGCCGAGGCGCGGGCCCAGTTCGCGCGGGCGATCGAGACCGGCGACGTGCCGGCCCAGGGCGTCGCGTTCCTGGTCGCGACCGGGCCGGGCGAGGCGGACCTGCTGACGCTGCGGGCGCTGCGGCTGCTGGGCGAGGCCGACGTGATCGTCCATGAGCCGGATATCGGCACTCCGGTCCTGGACATGGCGCGACGCGACGCCGAACGCTGCCCGGTGCCCGATGCCGCCGCGGCGCTGGACAGCGTGCGGCGCCTCGCGGCGGACGGCGCCAGGGTGGTGCGGCTGCTTGCGGGCGACGCACCGCGCGCCGCGGCGGAGCTTGCCATTCTGGTCGAGCGCAACATCAGGGCCGAGTTCGTCCCTGGCGTCGCCTCGCTGGGCGCCGGGTCATTGCGCGGTCCATCCGCCGTCGATGGGGAGCGGCGCGCCGGAGATGGTGCTGGCGGCCTCTGAGCACAGGAACGCCGCGAAGGCGCCGATCTGGTCCGGGGTGGTGAAGCGCCGCATCGGCTGCTTCTCGGCCAACAAGTCGTGCGTCACCGCCGCCACGTCGCGGCCCTCGGCCGCGGCCCGCGCGTCCAGTTGCCGCTGCACCAGCGGCGTCAGCACCCAGCCGGGACAGATCGCGTTGCAGGTGACGCCCGACTCCGCCAGTTCGATCGCCGCCACTTTGGTAAGCCCGATCAGGCCGTGCTTGGCCGCGACGTAGGCCGACTTGCCGGCGCTGCCGACCAGGCCGTGCGCCGAGGCGATGTTGATGATCCGCCCCCAGCCTTGGCGCTTCAGCGCCGGGATCACCGCGCGGCTGGCGTGGAACGCCCCGGACAGGTTGATCGCGATCACGCGGTCCCATTGCTCGGGGGCGAACTCCTCGATCGGCGCCACATGCTGCACGCCGGCGTTGTTGACCAGGATGTGCACGCCGCCGAGTTCGGCCTCGGCCTGCGCCATCATGGCCACGACCTGCTCGGGCCGGGCGACGTCGCAGGGCGAATGGGCCACCCGCACGCCATGGCACCCGGCGAGCTCGGCCCGCAGCCGCTCGACCTCGGCCGGCTCGCCGAAGCCGTTCAGCAGGATCGCGGCGCCCTGCGCCGCCAGCGCGTGCGCGACACCGAGGCCGATGCCGCTGGTCGAGCCGGTGACGATCGCCACCCGCCCCTGAAGATTGCCCATGCCGCCCTCCGATGCTCGCGTTCGCCCGCGCGATGAGCATAATGCGCCGCGTGACGCGATAGGAGCACCCCTTGGCCGCCAGGCGAAATGTCATCGTAGCGTTGTTAGGGGCCGCCGTGTCGGCAGGACTGGCCGGCCCGGCGGACGCGCTCACCGCGCCCAGCCTGACCGCGATCGATCCAGGCACCTCGGCGGTGACGTTCCGCGCGTACGCCCTGGGCATCGTCCCGCTCGACGGCGCCTTCCAGCGGTTCCATGGCTCGGTCGCGATCGCCGCCGCAGCGCCGCTCGCCTGCGACATCGACGTGCAGGTCGAGGTCGCGAGCCTGGTCATGGAGGATGCCGGCCGCACGCCCGACGTGCTCTCGGCCGACCTGCTCGACGCGGCGCGCTACCCGGTGCTGGCCTATCGCGGGCGTTGCGCCGGCGACCGGATCGTGGGCGCGCTCACCATGCACGGCCAGACCCACCCGCTGACGCTGCGGATCGACCATGACCACGGCGTCTACACCGCCACGGCCCCGGTCCGGCGCGCCGACTGGGGAGTGACCGGGCGGCCGATGACCGCGGGAGCCACCGTGCGCATCCGGTTCAGCACCCGCCTGCCGTAACCCCGGCCAGCGCAACGAAGCCCCTTGGCCCGCGTTCGGACGATGCGGGCTGGCTGTCGCCGGCCCTTGACCACATAGCAGTAGGGGCAACCATGGCGACGCAGACGCACTACACGCGCAACAAGCTCGACAGCAACGCGAAGAAGGTCTCGATGGAGCTGCTGAACGCGCGGCTCGCCGACCACATCGACCTGGCGCTGATCACCAAGCAGGCGCACTGGAACATCAAGGGGCCGACCTTCATCGGCGTGCACCTGATGCTCGACGAGTTGCGCACCGCGGTCGACGGCTACACCGACAAGATCGCCGAGCGCGGCGTGCAGCTCGGCGGCACGGCGCTGGGCACGACCCAGGTGGTCGCCAAGGCCAGCAAGGTGCAGGCCTACCCGACCGACATCTACAAGGTCGGCGACCATCTCAAGGCGCTGGCCGACCGCTTCGGCGAGGTCGCCAACGCGGTGCGCGCCAACATCGACGAAACCGACGAAGTGGGCGACGCCGACACCGCCGACCTGTTCACCGAAGTCTCGCGCGGCCTCGACAAGTGGCTGTGGTTCATCGAGGCGCACTTGCAGGAAGGCATGTCGCCGGACGCCATCGCCAAGGCCTGACACCCACCGAATCGCTTGCCCGGCATCGGTCGCGCTGCCTACAGTGCCGCCGATGCCGGGAACACACCATGAACGATGACCTGTTCGGCGCGCCGTCCGGCCGCCGCGCCGCCAAGGTGGCCGCACCCGAGCCCGACCGCGACGCCGGCAGCTACTCAGCCAAGGACATCGAGGTGCTGGAGGGGCTGGAGCCGGTGCGCCGCCGGCCTGGCATGTACATCGGCGGCACCGACGAGAACGCGCTGCACCACCTCGCCGCCGAGATCATCGACAATGCGATGGACGAGGCGGTCGCCGGCCATGCCACCGCCATCGACGTGACCCTGGAGTCCGGCAACACGCTGGCCGTGCGGGACAACGGCCGGGGCATCCCGGTCGACCCGCATCCCAAGTTCAAGCAGCTCTCGGCGCTGGAGGTGATCTTCACCACGCTGCATTCGGGCGGCAAGTTCGGCGGCAAGGCCTACGAGACCTCGGGCGGCCTGCATGGCGTTGGCAGCTCGGTGGTCAACGCGCTGTCGGAGTCGATGGACGTCGAGGTGGCGCGCGATCGGGTGCTGTGGCGGCAATCCTACTCGCGCGGCAAGCCGGTGACGAAACTGGTGAACGCCGGCGCGGTGCAGAACCGCCGCGGCACCACTATCCGTTTCCGGCCGGACCCGGAGATCTTCGCAACCCTGGCCTTCAGCCCGGCGCGGTTGTACCGCCTGTGCCGGTCCAAGGCGTACCTGTTCCGCGGCGTGACGATCCGCTGGAAATGCGAGCCGTCGCTGTTGGTGGGCCTGCGCGAGCCGGTGCCGGCCGAGGCGCTGCTGCACTTCCCCGGCGGCCTGCGCGACAGCCTGGAGGCCGACACCGAGGCGCTGCCCCGGCTCGGCGTCCTGTGGAGCGGCGAGGCCGACCTGCCGCCACGCGCCGACGGCGAGCGCAGCGGGCGGGTCGAATGGGCGGCGGCGTGGCTGGAGCAGGACGACGGCTTCCTGCACTCGTACTGCAACACGGTGCCGACGCCGCAGGGCGGCACCCACGAGGCCGGCTTCCGCAGCGCGCTGCTGCGCGGCCTGCGCGCCTGGGGCGAGCAGCGCGGCAACAAGCGCGCCGCGCAGATCACCGGCGAGGATGTGGCGACGCCGCTGGCGGCCAAGCTGTCGGCGTTCATCCGTGAGCCGCAGTTCCAGGGCCAGACCAAGGAGAAGCTGACCAGCCCGGAAGCCACGCGCCTGGTGGAGACCGCGCTGCGCGACCGCTTCGACCACCACCTCGCCGGCGAGCCGTCGCAAGCCGACGCGCTGCTGGCGTTCGTGGTCGAGCGCGCCGAGGAGCGGCTGCGGCGGCGCGAGCTGAAGGACGCGCCGCGCAAGTCGGCGACCCGGCGGCTGCGGCTGCCCGGCAAGCTGACCGACTGCACGCTGGAGGACGCGAGCCGCGTCGAGATCTTCCTGGTCGAGGGGGACAGCGCCGGCGGCTCGGCCAAGCAGGCGCGCGACCGGGTGACACAGGCTGTGCTGCCGCTGCGCGGCAAGATCCTCAACGTCGCCAGCGCCAGCACCGAGAAGCTGCGGCAGAACCAGGAGCTGCGCGACCTGATCGAGGCGCTGGGCTGCGGCGTCGGGGAGCGCTTCGACCGCGCAAGGCTGCGCTACGGCCGCGTCATCATCATGACCGACGCCGACGTGGACGGCGCCCACATCGCCAGCCTGCTGATGACGTTCTTCTACCGCGAACTGCCGGAGCTGATGCGGCATGGCCACATCTACCTGGCGCAGCCGCCATTGTTCCGGCTGACCCAGGGTGCCAAGTCGGTCTATGCCATGGACGACGCAGACCGCCAACGCAAGCTGCGCCAGTTCAAGCAGGGTGCCAAAGTCGAGGTCAGTCGCTTCAAGGGATTGGGCGAGATGCCGCCCGCCGCGTTGCGCGACACCACCATGGACCCGGCGCGGCGCACGCTGCTGAAGATCGGCGTGGCACCCGAGGACCGGGCCGAGACCGGCACCATGGTCGAGAACCTGATGGGGCGACGGCCGGAACTGCGGTTCCAGTTCATCCAGGAGCGCGCCCGCACCGTGGATGACGTCGAGATCGACGTGTAGGGCGGGAGGCGCCGCGCCTCTCCGTCCTACAAACCTCACGTAACTGCGAAAAAAGCTGGGCTAGACCTTGACCTTCAGCGTCGGCGAAGCCTTGAAACGCACCGTCTTGCCGGCCTTGACGCGGATCGCCTCGCCGGTGCGCGGGTTCAGCCCCTTGCGCGCCTTGGTCTTGCGCACGATGAAGGTGCCGAAGCTGGGCAGCGTGAAACGCCCCTCCTTCTTCAGGCTCTTGACGATCTCGGTGATGAGGTCGCCGGCCGCCTTGGTCGACGCGGTGCCGGTGAGGCCGGTCGAGTCCTGGAGGACCGCCGCGATGAACGCTTTGGACATACGAAACCTCTGCTCCTAACTACAAGCCGCATCTGCCATGTTGGCAAATAGCGTGAAGAATGCAGCTTCTAGCAATGGTTTCGGCCGCGCGCAAAAGATTTCTTGTCAGACACAGGATGTTGGCGACAGGTTGACCGCGAGAGCCGAGACAAAACCTAACTTTCCGGCAGACCCGAATGCTCCCTGCCTTTGTCGACACCGAACAACGCAATGCCGATCAAGGCGAAATCGAGACCTGGCAGCCGAACCGGGTGCTGCGGGCGCTGCTCGACTCGCAGGCGACTGGAATCGCCAGCGTGGGGCCGGCGTTGTCGGCGATCGAGACCGCGGCGATGGCGGCCGCCGCGCGACTCGCGGGTTCCGGGCGCCTGGTCTATGTCGGGGCGGGCACGTCCGGGCGCATCGCCGTCCAGGACGGAGCCGAGCTGCCGCCCACCTTTGGCTGGCCGGCGGAGCGGCTGGGATTGCTGATGGCGGGTGGCGACGACGCCTTGGTCGCCGCCGTCGAGGGCGCCGAGGATGACGCGGCGGCGGGACGACGGGCGGCGGCGGGCTTGGCAGCCGACGACGTGGTGGTCGGTGTCGCGGCCAGCGGCGGCACGCCTTACACCTGCGCCTGCGTCGCCGGCGCCAGGGCTGCCGCGGCGCTCACCATCGGCGTCGCCAACGTCGCCGATAGCGCCCTGCTGGCCGCCGCCGAGCACCCGATCCTGCTGGCGACTGGGGCCGAGGTCGTCGCCGGCTCTACCCGGCTCAAGGCAGGCACCGCGCAGAAGGTGGCGCTCAACCTGTTCTCGACGCTGCTGATGATGCGGCTAGGTCGCACCCATGACGGGCTGATGGTCGAGATGCGTCCGACCAACGCCAAGCTGCGGGCCCGCGCCGTCCGCATCGTGCAGGAGGTCGCCGGCTGCGGGCCCGAGCGGGCGGCGCAGGCGCTCGCCCGCAGCGGCCAGCATATCAAGACCGCGATCCTGGTGGTGCGCGGGTTGGAACCGGAGCCCGCGCGGCGGCTGCTCGCGCGCCATGCCGGCCATTTGCGCGCCGCCCTGGCGGAGGTCGCCGGATGATCGCCCTGCACGCGGCACGCCTGTTCGACGGCCACAGGCTGACCGGACCGCGCTTCGTGCTGCTGCACGCGTCCGGCCGCATCGCCGACGTGCTCGAAGACCCGCCGCCCGGCGTTGACGTCGAGGCGCTGCCGGGCGACGTGCTGCTGGCCCCGGGCTTCGTCGACCTGCAGGTGAACGGCGGCGGCGGCGTGCTGTTCAACGACGACATCTCGGTCGACGGCCTGCGCCGCATCGCCGCCGCCCATGCGGCGCTGGGCACCACGGCGATCCTCGCCACCCTCATCACGGCGCCTCGCCCGCAGATCGCGGCGGCGCTGGCGGCGGTCGCGGCGGCACGGGCGCGGCATGTGCCAGGCATCCTGGGGTCGCATGTCGAGGGGCCGTTCATCTCGCCCGCCCGACCGGGAGTGCATCCACCGGACCGGATCACCGCCATGACCCGGGCCGACGCGGAGATGCTGGCTTCCGCCCGCGACGGCGTGCGGCTGGTGACGCTGGCGCCGGAGCAGACCGATATGGGTCACATCGCAAGCCTGCTCGCCGCCGGCGTGCGGGTGTTCGCCGGCCACACCGACGCCACCGCCGAGCAGGCCGCCGCCGCCTTCGCCCTAGGCGTCCACGGCGTCACGCACCTGTTCAACGCCATGTCGCAGTTCGGGTCTCGCGCCCCCGGCATGGTCGGCGCCACGTTGGCCGACGAGGCCGTCGGCGCCGGCATCATCGTCGACCTGCTGCACGTGTCGCCCGCCGCGGTCCGCGCCGCCTATCGGGCCATGGGGCCGGACCGGCTGTTCCTGGTGTCGGACGCGATGCCGACCGTGGGCTCCGATATCGACCATTTCACGCTGGCCGGGCGGGTGGCACGGTTGCGCCAGGGCCGCCTTACCCTGGAATCCGGGACGCTGGCCGGCGCGCATGTCTGCATGGCGGAGGCGGTGCGCCTGGCCGTCACCGGCTGCGCCATCCCCGTCGAGCACGCACTGCGCATGGCGACCGAGACTCCGGCGCGCTTCGCCGGAACGGACGCGGTGGGCCGCATCCTGCGCGGTTGCCGAGGCGACCTCGTGGCGCTCGACCCCGCGTTGCGGGTGATCCGCGTCTGGCAGGGCGGCGCGGCGTTGCCTACGCCGTAAGCTGGCTCACGAACTTGGTCACGAGATACGACTCGATCGCCTCGGAGCCGCCCTCGCTGCCGTAGCCACTATCCTTGACGCCGCCGAACGGCGTCTCCGGCAGCGCCAGGCCGTGATGGTTGATGCCGAGCATCCCCGCCTCGATCCGCGCCGCGACCCCGGCAGCCGTCGCGGCGGAGCGGGTGTAGGCATACGAGGCGAGGCCGTACGGCAGCCGGTTGGCTTCGGCGATGGCGTCGTCGAGGCCAGCGGAGCGGCCGACGATGGCCAACGGGCCGAACGGTTCCTCGTTCATCACCAGCGCGTCGGTCGGAACGTCGGTCAGGATGGTCGGCTCGAAGAAGTTGCCCTTGTTGCCGATGCGCTTGCCGCCGCTGTGGACGGTGGCGCCGCGCTGCACCGCGTCGGCGATGAACGCCTCCATCGCCGGCACCCGCCGCTCGTTGGCGAGCGGCCCCATGGTGGTCCCGGCCTCGGCGCCGTCACCGACCTTCGCCGCCTGCATCTGCGCTGTGAAGCGCTCCAGGAACGGCTGGTAGACGCGTTCCTGCACCATGAACCGCGTCGGCGCCACGCAGACCTGCCCGGCGTTGCGCAGCTTGTTGGCGGTCAGGATCGACGCCGCCTGGTCGAGGTCGGCGTCGTCGAACACCAGCGCCGGGGCATGGCCGCCCAACTCCATCGTGGCCCGCTTCATGTGCGCGCCGGCCAGCGCCGCCAACTGCTTCCCGACCGCCGTGGACCCGGTGAAGGTGATCTTGCGGATCACCGGATGCGGGATGAGGTGTTGCGAGATCTCGGCCGGCGAGCCGAACACGAGTTGCAAGGCGCCGGCCGGCACACCGGCATCGACGAACGCGCGCACCATCTCGGCGCAGCTCGCCGGCGTCTCCTCCGGGCCTTTCAGGATGATCGAGCACCCGGCCGCCAACGCCGCCGCGACCTTGCGCACCGCCTGGTTGATCGGGAAGTTCCACGGACTGAACGCCGCGACCGGCCCGACCGGCTCGCGGACCACCACCTGCATGACGTTGGCGGCGCGCGCCGGGATCACCCGGCCGTAGCTGCGCCGCGCCTCCTCGGCGAACCAGTCGATCGTGTCGGCGGCGCCCAGCGTCTCCATGCGCGCCTCGGCCAGCGGCTTGCCCTGCTCCGCGGTCATCAGCCGGTGGATGGCATCGACGCGCTCGCGAAGTAGCCCGGCGGCGCGGCGCATGACCTGCGACCGCTCGAACGCGCCGGTGGCGCGCCACGCCTGGAACCCTCGCGCGGCGGCGGCGAGCGCCCGGTCGAGGTCCTCAGGCCCGGCATGGGCCAACCTGCCCAGCACGTCCCCGGTTGCCGGGTTGCGCACCTCGAGCGTCCGGCCGGACACGCCGCCGCGCCATTCGCCGTCGATCAGCAGCGACACATCGGAATACATCGGCTTTCGTCCCGCAGGGTGTGCTCGCACGCTAAGCCACGCCGGCCGATCAGGCCATCACGTCCTCAAGCCGGATCGGCAGCTCGCGCACCCGCTTGCCGGTGGCGTGGAACACCGCGTTGGCGACGGCGGCTGCGGCGCCCACCATCGGCAGTTCGCCCAACCCACGCGCGCCGAGCGGGTTGCTCATGGTATCGGGATCGCTGAGCAGGACGGTCTGGATGTCAGGGATGTCGGCGTTCACCGCCATCAGGTACTCGGCCACGTTCGGGTTGACGATCCGCGCCAGGTTGCGGTCGACCACCGTCTCCTCCAGCAGCGCCATGCCGATGCCATAGACGATCCCGCCGATCGCCTGGCTGCGCGCCGTCTTGGCGTTCATCACCCGCCCGGCATCGAACACGCCGACGAAGCGGGACACCCGAACTTCCCCGAAACCCGGATCGACCCGCACCTCGCAGAACTGCGCCCCGAAGCTGTGCAGCGAAGCGTGCTGCTTCTCGTCGCCCGGCTTGGCCTCGCCCACCGCCTCGACGAACCCGGCGCGCGCCATCTCGTCGGCGGGCACGGCGCGCACCTTGCGGCAGGCGTCCAGCACCGCAGGACCCACACTGGCCACGGTCATCGAGCCACCGCTCACCGGCGCCGCCGGGAACAGGGTGTCGCCCAGTTCGACGCGGACCTGCTCGACCGGGATGCCCAGCGTCTCGGCGGCGATCTGTGCCAGTACCGTGTAGGTGCCGGTGCCGATGTCCTGGCTGCCGGCCTGCACCAACGCGCGGCCCTGCGCGTCGAGCCGCACCCGCGCCTTGGCCGGCAGGCGGTTCATCGGATAGGTCGCGGTCGCCATGCCCCAACCGATCAGCGTGCGGCCGTCGCGCATCGACCCCGGCGCCATGGTCCGCTTCGACCAGCCGAACAACTCGGCGCCCTGCGCGTAGCACTCGCGCAGCTTCTTGGACGAGAACGGCTTGCCCTCGTGCCCGTCCCTCTCGGCGTAGTTGCGCAACCGCAGTTCGAGCGGGTCGAGCTTGGCCTGGGTGGCCAGTTCGTCCATGGCGCTCTCCAGCGCGAACACGCCGGGCGCCTCGCCAGGTGCCCGCATGTAGGTAGGGAAACCTTGGTGGACGGCGACCAGCCGATGACTCACCGCCGCGTGCGGCACCGCGTAGAGCATTTCGGAGGCCAGCCCGGCCGGCTCGCTGTACTCGCCGAAGTCGCCCTTCGACATCGACGAGACGGTATCATGGCGCAGCGCCGCGAGCGTGCCGTCGCCCTGCGCGGCGAGCTTCACCGTCTGGATGGTGCGCGGGCGATAGCCGTTCGAGGTATACATCTGCTTGCGCGTCAGCACGAGCTTGACCGGCCGCCCAACCATTTTGGCCGCCATCGCGGCGAGGATCGCCGGCGGCCAGCAATTGCCCTTGCTGCCGAAGCCGCCGCCCACGAACGGGCAGATCACGCGCACCTGCTCCGGCTGCAGGCCGAACAGGCCCGCGAGCGTCTTTTGCGCGCCGCCGATGCCCTGCGTCGCGGTCCAGACCGTGAGCGCGTCGCCGTCCCAGCGCGCGATGGTCGCGTGCGGCTCCATCGCGTTGTGGTGCTCGATTGGCGTGGCATAGCGCTGCGCCACCTGCAGCGGCGCCGCGCCAAACGCCGCGTCGGGGTCGCCGCGCTTCGAATCCGGCGGCCGCGCGCCGCCGCGGAACTGCTTCGGCGTGCTGGCGCGGTCGAGCGCGTGGTCCATCAGCGCGGTGGCGCTGCCCGGCGCATAGCGCACCGAGACGTGCGCCGCCGCGTCCAGCGCGCGATCCAGCGTGTCGGCGACCACCACGGCGACGTGCTGCCCGCTGTAGCTGACGCTGCGATCCTGCAAGGTTGGGGCCGTGATCGCCTGCATCGCGGGCTTTGTCGACTTGAGCCGCATCGCGTTGTCCGGCGTCACCACCAGCAGCACGCCCGGCATCGCCATCGCGGCGGACGTGTCGATGCTGACGATGCTGCCGGCGGCGACCGTGCTTTGCACCAGCACCGCATGGGCGGCGCCGGGCACGTCGAACTCGGCGGCGTAGCGCGCCGCGCCGGTGATCTTGGCAGGACCGTCCCTGCGGTCGATCGGCTGGCCGATGGCACCCATGATCCCGCTCCCCAATCCCGCGTCTCAGACCAGCGTCGCCAACGCGCGCACCATCGCGCGCTGCGCCAGCACCACCTTGAACCCGTTCTCGCGCAGCGGCTTGGCGCCCTGCACCGCGACCTGCGCCGCGGCGGCGAAGCTCGCCTGCTCCGCCGGCTGGCCGCGCAACGCCGCCTCCGCCGCCGGCGAGCGCCACGGCTTGGTGCCGACGCCGCCCAGCGCCACCCGCGCGTCGCGGATGCGCCCCGCCTCGACATCGAGCGCCACGGCGGCCGAGACCACGGCCCACTCGAACGTGGCGCGGTCGCGTACCTTGAGGTACGCCGAACGCCGCAGCCACGCCGTCGCCGGCAACACGACCGCCACGATCAACTCGCCCGGCCGCAGCACCGTCTCGCGCTGCGGCGTATCGCCCGGCAGCAGGTGGAACTCGACCAGCGGCACCTGCCGGCGCCCCTGCGGACCGTCGAGGTCAAGCATGGCGCCCATCGCCACCAGGGCCACCGCCAGGTCGGACGCGTTGGTGGCGACGCATTGCGCGCTGCCGCCCAGGATCGCGTGCATCCGGTTCTCGCCCGCGATCGCCGGGCAGCCCGAGCCGGGGACGCGCTTGTTGCAGGGGAAGCCGGTATCGCGGAAATACCCGCAGCGGGTGCGCTGCAGCAGGTTGCCGCCGATGCTGGCCATGTTGCGCACCTGCGGCGAGGCGGATGCCAGCAACGCCTGCGCCACCACGGGATAATCGCTCGCCACGGCCGGATGCGCCGCCACGTCGCTCATCTTGGCGGCGGCGCCGATGCGCAGGCCGGCGGGCGTGGCGGTCACGGCGTCGCCCACGGCACCGACCTCGATGTCGACGACCCGGCTTGGCGCAGCCACGTCGTCCTTCATCAACTGCATGAGGTCGGTGCCGCCGGCGATGTAGGCGGCGTCGCTGCCGAAGCCGGCGAACGCGGCCGCGCTATCCGTCGGCCGGGCGAGGGTGAAGTTGCGCATCTCAGGCGTTCCCCAGGCGCGCCGCGTCGCGGACGGCGTCGACGATATGCGGGTAGGCGCCGCAGCGGCATATGTTGCCGCTCATCCACTCGCGGATGGTGGCGTCGTCCTGGGTGTGGCCCTCCTTCAGCAACGCCGCCGCCGACATGATCTGGCCAGGCGTGCAGTAGCCGCACTGGAACGCGTCATGGTGCAGGAACGCCGCCTGCACCGGATGCAACGCGCCGCCCTGGGACAGGCCCTCGATGGTGGTGATCGCGCGACCCTCGCAGCGGGCCGCGAGGGTCAGGCAGGCGTTCACCCGCCTGCCGTCGATATGCACCGTGCAGGCGCCGCAACTGCCGCGATCGCAGCCCTTTTTGGTGCCGGTCAGCCCGGCCTGCTCGCGCAGCGCGTCGAGCAGCGACACGCGCGGCTCGATCGACAGCGTCAGGTCGCGCCCGTTCACCTGCAGCACGACGTCGATGACGCCATGGGCTTCGGGCCGCGCCGGCGCCGCCGCGCGCGCCGCGCCGGCCAGCGCGGGCAGCACCAGCGCCGTCGCCGCCGAATGCTCCAGCAAGTCGCGTCGGGTGAACTCCGGCGTATCCATCGCGATCCTCCGCTTCGACGCCTGTAGCAACGCCCTCAGTCGCCGGGGCGCAATCCCATGTCGCACAAAAGTGAGCGAGGTGTGATGGCGGTCACAGCTCGCTCGCTGGCTCGGGACCTATGGGGTTACGCGAGCACCCGGCCAGAAACGGGCGCTCCTTGAGCACAGTCCGCAACCCAATGGGGGAAACGATGCCGAACGCGATGACCGACGATGTGATGTCCAAGCCCGTCCTGGCGCCCCGGCCGCCGACGATGCGGCCGAGACCGCTGCCCGCCGGCCTCGGGGGCACCATGGACGACCTGAGGGCGCCGCCGCCGACCTCCTCCGGGACGCCATCGAACGGCTCCGCGGGGCTGTCGTTCGGCGAGACCGAGGGCGATGCCTACACCGCCCTCAAGGCGCCGGCGTTCCCGTTCACCGAGGCCGCCGAGACCACCGAGGCGCACGAGGAGGTCGGGCCAGAGGCCGGCGAGGCCGCGGAGGCGTTCGTCGAGGCGTCCGAGGCGCAACTGGCGGAGGCGGCCAGCGCCGAGGCCGGGGAGGAGACCGCAATCTCCGACCTCACCAAGGAAGGCTACGAGGCGACCCAGCCGGCCACCGAGGCGCCGCTGCGCGAGGCGACGGCGACCGAAGGCGGCCAGCAGGAGTTCGCGTTCCTCGCGGCCCTGGTGCCGATGCTGGTCTCGAGCGTGGGTCCGGTGCTGGTCAAGGCGTTGCAGTCCAAGCTGTCGCCGCGCGCCAAGAGCGTGCTGACCAAGCTCAAGGCGACGCCCCCGGCGGCGAAGCCGGCCGGCGCCGGTTTCGGGGCGAGCAGTGTGCTGCCGCTGATCGCCAAGCTGTTCGCCGAAGCGTCGGCGCTGTCGGAGGGGGACGGCGCCGGGACGGGCGACGAGGCGGCCGGCGAGGTGGTCAGCGAGTCGCTCGTGACCGAGGCCACCGCCGCCATCGAGGCGATCGTCGACTACGACGACCGCACCCGGATCACCAACACCACGGCGACGCCGTGGCGCCGCTACTGCGCGCTGCGGATCACCTTCCCGAGCGGCGCCACGTTCCGCGGCACCGGCTTCTTCATCGGCCCGCGCGCCGTGGCCACCGCCGGCCACTGCGTCTACATGCAGAACCAGGGCGGCTGGGCGCGCCGGGTCGAGGTGATCCCGGGCTGCGACGGCCCCACCCATCCGTATGGCTCGGCCACCGCGACCGAGTTCCGCTCCACCGTCGGCTGGGTCAAGAACGGCCTGCCCGCGGCCGATTACGGCTGCGTCTTCGTGCCGAACGGGTCGTTCGCGGGGCAGAACCTCGGCAGCTTCGGGGTCGCCGCGTTCGACGCCGCCACCCTGCTCAGCCGTCCGGTGGTGGTGGCGGGCTACCCTGGCGACCGCCCGTTTGCCGAGCTCTGGGGCGCGTCGCGGCTCATCAAGACGGTCTCGGCCAAGACGATCGGCTACGACATCGCGACCATGCCGGGCGAGAGCGGCGCCCCGGTCTACATCAAGCTGAACGGCACCCGCTACGTGGTGGGCATCCACAATTACGGCGCCAAGACCGGCAACTCCGCAACTCGCGTCACCCAGCCGGTCTATGCCCGGCTGTCGGCCTGGGCCAACGCCTGAGCCCCCGGCGCCTGGCCGCGTCGCCGCGCGCGGCGCGGCCGTCTCGCGGTCGAAAGGAAGCGGTGGGATGCTCGGCAGTATCTACGGCTATGTCGTCCGGGCCGACACCGGCGCACCCGTCGCGGCGGCGACGGTCAAGCTGTCGTCAGGACGAGGCAGCGCGCCCGCCGCGACACGTTCGACCGATGCGGCGGGCTGGTTCACGTTCGACGCGTTGGCCGCCGGACGGTGGCGGGTGGCGGCGACCGGCCCGCTCGGCGGCAGCGGCGAGGCCACGGCCAGCGTGCTCGACAACGCCGTCACCGAGGTCACGATCGGCCTGGACGCGCGGCCGGGCTGGCCGATCGACGACAGCGCCGACCCGCGGCCCGACGACGATGCCGGCACCCAGTCGGAACACCACGCCGCTCCAGGCATCGTCCGGGAGCCGACGCGGATCGGCAGCGTGCGCGGCCGGGTCGTGCGCGGCAGGAGCAACGTCCCGGTGGCCGACGCCACCATCGGCATCCTGCGCGGCAGCGGCCCGGCGCCCGACATCGCGCCGATGACCGACGCCGCCGGCCACTTCGCGATGGACGGCCTGCCCTGGGGCGACTGGGTGCTGAGCGCCACTGACGCTGAAGGCCGGCGCGGCCACGCCACGGTCCACGTCCGGGGCTACGTAGCGGCGGAAGTCGTCATCCGGATCGGCGTGGACAGCGCTCGCTAGGCTGCCAGCGCCAGCAGCGCCTCGGCGCCGGTACGGTCGCAAAAATCGCCGAACCCCTCGCCGTCCCGCCGCCCGGCCGCGAACGCCGAGAACAGCGGGTCCAGCCGCGCGCCGAGCTGCGCCTCCGGCACGCGGTCCAGCAGGCGGAACGACAGCCGAGTGCCCTCGAAGTCGCCGCCGACATAGATCGCGTAGGATCCCGGCACCCGCCCGACCAGCCCGATGTCGCCGGCGTAGCTGCGCGCGCAGCCGTTGGGACAGCCGGTGATGCGCAGGCTGATGCGCTCGCCCGACAACCCGTGCCGCGCCAGGGCGGCGCCGATGTCGGCCACGATCGGCTCGCGCACCCGCTCCGCCTCGGTCAAGGCAAGGCCGCAGGTCGGCAGCGCCGGACACGCCAGCGCCCAACGCTCCAGCGGCGTCAGCGCGTCATTCGGCGTCACGCCATGCTGGCGCAACGTCGCCTCTACCGCGTCGCGTTCGGCCTCGGGAATGTCGGTCAGCAACAGGTCCTGCTGCGGCGTCATCACCGGCGACAGGCCATGCTCGGCCATCAACGCACGCAACGCGCTGCGCAGGGCGCTACCCTCGCGATCCTCGATGCGGCCCGACGGCACCGGCACGCCGAGCCACCAGCGCCCGTCGCCCTGTGCGTGCCAGCCGAGCAGCTCCGGCACCGCCAGCTTCGGCATCGGCAGGGCGGGGTCGATCTGGCGCCCGAAGTAGACGGCGAGAGTCTCCTGCAACCAGGGCACGCCACGGTCGGCGACGACGTATTTCAGCCGCGCCCGGCGGCGGTCGCCGCGGTCGCCATGGTCACGCTGCAGGCGGATCACCGCCTCGCTCACTGCCAGCAGCTCACCCGGCCCGACCGAGCCGATGAAGTCGGCCAGGCGTGGGAAGGTGGTGGCGCGGTTGTGCGTCATGCCGAGCCCGCCGCCGACCGCGACGTTGTAGCCGAGCAACTCATCGCCCTCGAACACCGCAACGAAGCCGAGGTCGTTGGTCAGCACGTCGACCGTGTTGTCGTGCGGCAACGCGATGCCAATCTTGAACTTGCGCGGCAGGTAGGTGTCGCCATACAGCGGCTCGCGCTCGCTGGCCGAGTCGCCGTCCGGCTCGTTCAGGAAGATGTGGTGGTAGGCCCGGCTGGCCGGCAGCAGCGCCGTCGACAGCATCCGCGCGTCATCCTCCACCCGCGCGTGCGCCGCGTCGCGCACCGGGGCCGGCGATGTCATGACGTTGCGCACCACGTCGCCGCACGCCGCCTGCGTGGTCAGCAGCGTGCGATTGATTGCGGCGATGGTGGGCTTCAGCTCGCCCTTGATGATGCCGTGGAACTGGATGCCCTGCCGCGTGGTGATGCGCAACGTGCCGTTGCCGTACTCGTCGGCCAACCCGTCCAGCGCCAGGTACTGCGCGGCGGTGAGCCGACCACCCGGCATCCGCACCCGCAGCATGAAGGTGTAATCTTTTTCCTCGCCGCGCTGCTTGCGGGCGGTCGCGGTGTCGCGGTCGTGCTGCTCGTAGCTGCCGTGGAACTTGAGCAGGTTGTAGGCGTCCTCGCTGACCTGCGTGCCGCCTTCCGCGAGCTCCTCCGCCAATCGGCCGCGCAGGTGCCGGCTTTCGGTCTTGAGGCGCTCGACGCCAGACAGCTTCGGGGCAACCGGCGTCGGCACGGTCAGTCCATCGGGGGGCGACATACCCAAGCCCTCAGCGCGGCAACGGCGGCTGGTCCACCACGCGCAGGTACGGTTTCAATTCCTTCCAACCGCCTGGGAAACGGGCCTTCGCGTCCTCGTTCGACAGGCTGGGAAGGATGATGACCGGCTTGCCGTCGTTCCAGTTGGCCGGTGTCGCCACCTTGTGCGCGTCGGTCAACTGCAGGCTGTCGATCACCCGCAGGATCTCGTCGAAGTTGCGGCCGGTGCTGGGCGGGTAGGTCAGCGTCAGCCGCACCTTCTTGGCCGGGTCGATCACGAACACGCTGCGCACCGTCACCATGGCGTTGGCCTCGGGATGCACCATGCCATACAGGTCCGAGACCTTGCGGTCGGTGTCGGCCAACACCGGGAAGTCGAGCTTCTGGCCCTGCGTCTCGGCGATGTCGCGTTCCCAGCCGGCGTGCTTGTCAAGCGGGTCGACCGACAGGCCGATCGGCTTCACATGGCGCTTCTCCCACTCCGGCCGCAGCCGCGCGACCTCGGCCAGTTCCGTGGTGCAGACCGGGGTGTAGTCGCCCGGATGGCTGAACAGCACGCCCCAGGAGTCGCCAAGGTATTCGTGCAAGCTGATGCGGCCCACCGTACTGTCCTGATCGAAGTCTGGGGCGGTCTGCCCGAGTTGGATCGCCATGGTTGTCTCCTGCTGTCGCGGCCGGCCACGACATTTGGACGTGAAGCACCAATTTCAACGGGACGTCAAACAAACCACGTTTCGAGTGCGTGATTTATCTTGCAACGTCAGATCGCGAACGTGATCGGCTCCGTGGCCGGTCGCCGCATCCCGGCCGCGGCGGCGCGGCGCAACAGGTCGTCGAGGGTCATGCCCTGCAGCAGGTCCAGCACGGCCCCTTCGAGTTCGAGCCAGAGCCGGTCGATCACGGCACCCTGCAACGCCCCGGTCGGCCCGTCGGCGCCCTCCACGTCGTCGGCGAAGGCCACGCTCACGACCTCGCGCACCGTCACGTCGCGCCGTGGCCGCGCCAGCCGATAGCCGCCGCGCGGCCCGCGCACGCTCTCCAGCAACCCGGCGCGCGACAGCGACTGCAGCAGCGGTTCCATGCCGCGCCGCGCCATGCCGAGGCGCTCGGCGATGTCCGCGGCGCTCACCGTCGCCGCCCGGCCGCCATGGAAGGCGACATCGAGCATGATCGCCACCGCCAGCATCGCACGGTCCCTGCGAACCAGCATCCACTCCCCTCCGCGACCAGGCGGCTTGCGCCGCGACGGTCGACAAATCACATCCTGCCAAAGTGTGTTAGCACGGATACCACCGCAAGATGCCCGGAACCGGGCCTCGACTGCACGTTAGGATGCCGCATGGACCAGTCGCCCGCGCCGTTGACGCTGCCGCCCGCGCCGTATTCCGGCCCTGCAAGGGCGCATGGGCGGGTCTACGACAGCATATTGGAGGTGATCGGCGCGACGCCTATGGTGCGCGTGCCGCGGCTCAGCGCCGCCGACGGGCTGGTCGCCGACCTGTCGCTCAAGCTCGAATTCTTCAACCCGCTCGGCTCGGTCAAGGACCGGATCGGGCTGGCGATGATCGTCCGCGCCGAGTCGGAAGGGCTGATCGAGCCCGGCCGCTCGACGCTGATCGAGCCGACCAGCGGCAACACCGGCATCGCGTTGGGCTTCGTGGCCGCCGCGCGCGGCTACCGGCTGACCGTCACCATGCCGGAGGGCGCCTCGATCGAGCGGCGCAAGATGCTGCGCCTGCTCGGGGTCGACGTGCAGTTGACGCCGGCGCGGCATGGCATGGCCGGCGCCATCGCCCGCGCCGAGCAGCTCATGGCGGCGACGCCCGATGCCTGGATGCCGCGCCAGTTCGACAACCCGGCCAACCCGGCGATCCATGCCGCCACCACCGCCGAGGAGATCTGGACCGACACCGACGGCCGCGTCGACGTGGTGATAGGCGGCGCCGGCACCGGCGGCACGCTGACCGGCATCGCCCGCGCGCTGAAGCCGCGTCGGCCCAGCCTGCAGGTGATCGTGGTCGAGCCAGCCGAGAGCGCCGTGCTGTCGGGCGACGAGCCGGGGCCGCACGGGCTGCAGGGCATCGGTCCCGGCTTCCAGCCGGTCAACCTCGACATGACGCTGATGGACGCCGTGATGCGGGTGAGCGAGCGCGAGGGCATCGCCGCCGCCCGCCGCTGCGCGGCCCTCGAAGGGCTGCCCATCGGCATCTCCTCCGGAGCCGCGCTGCACGCGGCGCTGGCGGTGGCGCGCGACCCGGCGCAGGCTGGGCGCAGCGTGGTGTGCATCATCCCGAGCTTCGCCGAACGCTATCTCTCGACCGCGCTGTTCACCGGGCTATAAACGTCCGCCGCGTTTCCAAGCCGTTCGCGATTCGAATCGGCGGCGGCGGAGGGACGAGCCATGACCGTGACCGGGTGGCAAGCGGGCGGCTGCCTGCTTGCCGTGCTGATGCCGCTGGCCGGCTGCGGCAGCGTGCTGACCGAGAGCACCAGCGACGCTGCCGGCCTGGCCGGCGCCGGCATCGCGGGCGCCGTCAGCAAGGATGCCACGGTAGGGGCCGGGATCGGCCTAGGAGTGCAGTCGCTGGCGCGATTCGGCCTGCGCTACGCCGAACGGGCCGTACACCGCGCCGAGCAGGACAGTATCGCCACCGCCGCCGGCGCCCTGCCCGACGGCGGCGCAGGGGTGTGGAGCGTGTCGCACGACATCCCGATCGAATCGGATCAGCACGGCGAGCTGGTGGTGACTCGCATGTTCGCCGCCCGCCCGGGCGGCACCGGCGGCTTCGCTTGCAAGGAGATCGTGTTCTCCGTCGACCACGGCACGGCCAAGGCGGCTTCACGGGGCTTCTACACCGCCACCGTCTGCCTCGATGGCGACCGCTGGAAATGGGCGGCGGCGGAACCCGCTGTCGAGCGCTGGGGCAACGTGAATTGACCCGCTGGACCGTCATGGCGGCCCTGGGTTGCGTGACGCTGACCGGATGTGGCGGCGGCGCCGAGATCACCGGCCTGGCCGCGGGCGGCGTCGCCGGAGGCGCCTCAGCCAACCCCGCCGTCGGCTACGTGGTCGCGGTCGGCACCGCCGCGGCGGCGGACGAGGCATTCCGCTACTTCGACCGGGTCCGCGAGCGCGCCGAGCAGAACGCCATCGCCGCCGCCGCCAGCGGCCTCGGCGAAGGCCAGACCGCTGCATGGGAAATCCGTCACACCATTCCGATCGACAACGAGCACGGCCAAGTCCAGGTGGTGCGCGCGATAGACAACCCGCTCGCCACCTGCCGCGAGATCGCCTTCAGCGTCGAAGTGCCGCCGAAGCCGGAACACTGGTATGTCACCAGCATCTGCCGTCAAACGAACCGTTGGAAATGGGCTGGTGCGGAGCCCGCGGTCGAACG
The DNA here is from genome assembly GCA_964250775.1 of uncultured Acetobacteraceae bacterium. Classification (GTDB taxonomy): domain Bacteria; phylum Pseudomonadota; class Alphaproteobacteria; order Acetobacterales; family Acetobacteraceae; genus CAVRQM01. The sequence continues at coordinate 21,392 of CAXUHK010000062.1, forward strand.
TTGGGGCTTCCTGCAATAGCGGCTGTGGGCGCGCGGATGGTGGGCGCGACAGGGATTGAACCTGTGACCCCCACCGTGTCAAGGTGATGCTCTACCGCTGAGCTACGCGCCCATCCGCAGCCGGGTGCTACGCAATTCGCCTAGCACGCGCAAGGGCTTCGGTAGACGACCCCGCGCCGCTGGTTGCCGTGGCCGCAATCCCCCGCTTCAATGCGGCATGGACCTGCCGCCATC
>CAXUHK010000063.1:0-6942 GCA_964250775.1 uncultured Acetobacteraceae bacterium
GCTGTGGCGCCCGCCGGCGGGGTGGTGGGGGTGGTGGGCGGGCCGCGGCGCGGGGCGACGTTGCGGCGCAACCCGCTCTACGCCGAGGCGTCCGACGGGAGCTGCGTGCGCCGCTTCCCGTCGGAGCGTTACGCGGCGGAGTATGCCGGCCTGGCCACCTACCCGGAGCGGGTCGCGGCACGGGCTCAGATCGTGGCCGGCGCCGACCCTGCCGACGACGCGCTGACCCGCCGCCGCGTCTGGCTTGAGCTTCCCGAGCGATGGTGAAACTCGGATGGGGCGTGGCCGGCACCGGCTGGGTGGCGCGCGACTACGTGATCCCGGCGATCCTGGAGTCCGGCAACGGCGCGCTCGTGGCGCTGCACGACGCCGACCCCGCCGCCCTGGCGCGCGCCGCCGCCTTGGCGCCGCGAGCGTTGGCGGCGGAATCGCTGGAGGCGTTCCTCGCCACGCCGGGCCTGCAGGCGGTCTATGTCGCGACGCCGAACGACGCCCATCGCCCGCTGGTCGAGGCCGCGGCGCGGGCCGGCAAGGCGGTGCTGTGCGAGAAGCCGATGGCGACCAACGCCCGCGACGCGGCCGCGATGGTGGCGGCCTGCGACGCCGCCCGCGTGCGCTACGCCACCGCCTTCGACCAGCGCTTCCACCCGGCGCACGTGACGCTGGCGAAGCTGGTCCGGGGCGGCAGGCTGGGCCAAGTCACCGCCGTGCGCATCGTCTACGCCTGCTGGCTGCCGCCGGGATGGGCCGCCGACAACTGGCGCGTGGCGCGTGGCCGCGCCGGTGGCGGCGCGCTGATCGACTTGGCGCCGCACGGCCTCGACCTCGCTTCCATGTTGCTCGGGCAGGAGATCGTCGCGGTCGCGGCGATGGGGCAGGCGTTGGTGCATCAATACGAGGACCGCACGGTCGAGGACGCCGCGATGCTGCTGGCCCGCACCGCGGGTGGCGCGCTGGTGCAACTGCATGTCGCCTACAACTGCCCGGAGACGCTGCTGCGCCGGCGCCTGGAGCTGGTCGGCACGCTGGGCCAGGCGGTCGCCGTGGACACCATGGGACAGGTCGGCGGCGGGCGGGTGTTCCTGACCGACGCCGGCGACGGCGCCACGCGGGAGATCGCCGTGCCCGATGCCGGCCGCTCGCCGTTCCGGGGCCAGGTCGAGGCATTCGCGTATTGCGAGCTGCGGCGGCAGGGCTTCCCGTTCTCGCCCGAGGGCGATTTGCGCCTGATGCGTCTGGTCGAGCAAGCGAGCGCGATGGCCCGGCCGCCGGGCGTCGAATTGGCAGGAGCCGCCTGATGCCGTTGCGACCATACGCCTGCAGCAATTGTGGCCACTGGCAGCGCTACTTCGCGGTGCCGCCGCTCTGCCCGGTATGCAGCGACGTGCGCAACGACCTGCCGGACGACGGCTGGGACTTCCGCACCCCGGAGCAGGTTGAGCCGACGCTCACCTGGCACTGGCGCGAGGCGGCGCCCGGCATCCATGAGTTCTGGACCACGCCGCGTTTCGGGCTGGACAGCCATGGCTGGCTGCTGACCTATCCCGACGGCAACGTCGCCTTCGAGGCGGCGCCCTTATACAACGACGCGGCGCTGCGCGAGATCGAGCGGCTGGGCGGCCTGCGCGTGCTGGCCGCCTCGCACCCGCACGGCTACGGCGCGCTGTGGCAGTTGCAGGAACGCTTCCAGCCCGACCTGCTGATCCAGAAGGACGACCTGGCCTGGACCAAGGCGTTCCGCGTGACGCTGCCGTACGACGATCGCATCGAGATCCGTCCTGGCCTGACGCTGCACCACACCGGCGGGCATTACGACGGCCATGCCGTGCTGCACGACGCCCAGCGGCGCGCGCTGTTCGCCGGCGACGCGCTCAAGGTCGACTTCGACCCGGACGGCACCGCCGCGCGCATCTCCTGCCACAAGGCCTACCACAAGCAGATTCCGCTGAGCCGCGACGAGGCGCGGCGCTACCGCGACGTCATCGCCAAGCTCGATTTCGACAAGGTTTTCACGCCGTTCGAGTACGCGCCCGACACCACCACCGCCGCGGCGGTCGCGTTGCTCGACGACGTGATCGCCGGCCCGCCCTTCACGCACCCCATCCCGATCCAGCGAGCAGCAGAATGAACATGCGCTTCGCCTACAACACGAACGGGTTTACCCGTCATCGCCTGGACGACGCCGTGGCGATGATCGCCGAGGCCGGCTACCAGGGGGTCGCCCTTACCCCCGACATCTGCCACCTCGACCCGTACGCCGACGGTGTGCGGGCGCAGGCGACGGCCTTGGCCGAGCGGCTGCGTGCCGAAAGCCTCGGCTGCCAGATCGAGACCGGCGCCTGGTACGTGATCGACGCCCGCGCCAAGCACGCGCCGACGCTGATCTCGCCCGACCGCGAGGCGCGCGAGCGGCGCATGGACTTCCTGCAGCGCTGCATGGAGATCGCCGTCGAGTTGCGGGCCGAGTGCTTCACCTTCTGGTCCGGCGCGCGCGGCGAGGGCGTCTCCGAGGCCGACGCCTGGGAGTGGCTGCGCGACGGCACCGCCGAGGTGGTGCGGCGCTGCGCCACGCACGGCCTGGTGCCGGCGTTCGAGCCGGAGCCGGAGATGATGGTCGGCACGGTGGCGCGTTTCCGTCGGTTGGCGCAGGACGTGCCCGGCCTGCGCCTGGCGCTCGACGCCGGCCACTGCATCGTCACCCGCGACATCGAGCCGCAGGACGCGGTGCGCGCCTATGCCGGCGACATCGCGACCGTGCATCTGGAGGACATGAAGCGCGGGGTGCACCTGCACTTGCCGTTCGGCGAGGGCGACATGGACGTGCAGGCGGTGCTGCGGTCGCTGGAGGGCATCCGCTTCGCCGGCCTGGTCTGCGTCGAGCTGTCGGCGGACGCGCATCGCGCGCCGGCCATGGTGCGTCAGGCGATGGCCTGGCTGCAGCGCGCGCGGCAGGAACGCGTGGCCGCATGAGGGTCTGCTTCGTCAGCCGGCGGTTCTTCCCGACCATCTCGGGGATGAGCGTCTACGCGTTGAACCTGCTGCGCGAACTGGTCGCGCACGGCCACGACGTCACCATGGTTAGCCAGTACCGCGCCGACGCGCTCGGCATCAAGGTGTATGGCGGCGGCCCGCCGCCCGACGTTCCGGGCGTCGAGGTGATCGCGCTGGAGCAGGTGGGCGAGCAGGACGGCGGCGATTTCGAGCGCGACGTGGAGCGCATCGCGGAGGCCATCGCCCACGCCCACGCCGAGCATCCGTTCGACATCCTGCACGCCCAGTACGGCTACCCGACCGGCTGGGCCACGATGATCGCGGCGCAGCGGCTCGGCCTGCCCAACGTGGTGTCGATCCAGGGCGGCGACGGCCACTGGGTCGGCTCGTGCTGCGAGACGCATCGGCTGGCGATGACGCGGGTGCTGGACCATGCCGGCGCGGTGCTGATCGGCTGCCGCTCGTTTGCCGACGAAGTGACCGAGCGCCTCGGCACCGATCCGGCGCGCTTCACCATCGTGCCGGGCGCCGTCGACACCGACCGCTTCGCGCCCGATCCGGCGCGCCGGGCGGGCGAACCGCCGGTGCTGCTGTACCATGGCCGGGTCGACGCCCGCAAAGGCGTGCTCGACCTGCTGGCCGCGGCCGAACTGTTGCGCGACAGCGGTGACGCGTTCCGGATCCTCATTTCCGGCATCGGCCCCGACTACGACGCGACGGCCGAGGGCATCGCCGCCCGCGACCTTGGAGCCCACGTCCGCATGAGCGGCTATGTCGATTACGACGCCGTGCCGCTGGTCTACCGCGACGCCGACATCTTCGTCTCTCCGACCTACGCCGAGGGTTTCTCCAACACCATCCTGGAGGCGATGGCGAGCGGCCTTGCCTGCGTGTCCTGCCGCTCGGTCGGCGTGGTCGATTGCCTGCGCGATGGCGAGAACGGCTTGCTGACCGAGCCCGGTGACGTTGCCGGCCTGGCCGACGCCTTGCGTCGCCTGTTGCGCGATCCGGGCCTGCGCCGCGACCTGGCGCAAGCGGGGCTGGAGGAGTGCCGCCGCGTGTATTCCTGGGGCGCCGTCGGGCGGCAGATCGTCGACGTGTACGACGATCTTGTCGGCACGCGGCCCGACGTCGATTGGTCGGCGATGTTGCCGATGACGGCGTGCCGGTTCCGCGCCCAGCCGCATCTGCTGTGACGCCATGCCGACCGCACTCCTGATCTCGCCGCATCTGGACGACGCCGTGTTCTCCGCCGGCGGCGTCATGGCGCTGCTCGCCGGCCGTGGCTGGCGCGTGGTGACGGCGACGGCGTTCACCCGCAGCGTGCATCCGGCACAGGGTTTCGCGCTCGAGTGCCAGCGTGACAAGGGACTGGCCGACGAGGTCGACTACATGGCGCTGCGCCGGGACGAGGACGTCGAAGCCGCCGCCCTGACCGGCGCCGAGACGCTTTGGCTCGACCTGCCGGAGGCCCCGCATCGCGGCTACGCAAGCGCCGCGGCGTTGTTCGGCGAGTATGCCCCGGACGACGCCATCGCCGACGAGCTGCTTGCGGCCCTGCGGGATGCGATGCGGGACGTGGCGCCCGACCTGGTGCTGGGTCCGGCGGCGCTCGGGTCGCATGTCGACCATCGCCGCGTGCTGGATGCCCTGCCGCTCGCGGTCGGCGACCGCGCCTGGGCGCTGTGGCGCGACACCCCGTACATCATTCGCCAGCCGGAGGCTGTGCCCGGCGGGGCTTTTCTGGGAGGCTTGGAGGACGTGCGATTACCTGTCGAGGACACGCTGGACGTCAAGCTGGCCGCCTCGGCGGCCTACGCGTCGCAGGTCGGGTTCCAGTTCGGCGGCGCCCACGAGATGATCGACGCGCTGCGGCAACTGGCGCGCCGGGAGGGCGACGGCGTGATGGCCGAACGCCTGTACGCGACGCCGGGCGCCATGCGGATGCTGAGCGCATGACCCGTTATCTCGTCACCGGCGGCTGCGGCTTCATCGGGTCGAGCCTCGCCGACGCCCTGGTCGCCGAGGGCGGCGAGGTGCGGGTGCTGGACGATCTGTCCAGCGGCCATCGCGAGAACTGCCCGCCGCGCGCCGAGCTCATGGTGGGCTCCGTGACCGAGCCGGACGCCGTCGCGGCGGCGATGCGGGGCGTCGATGCGTGTTTCCACCTGGCCGCGCGGGTGTCGGTGCCGCTCTGCGCCGAGGACTGGACCGGCTCGCACACCGTCAACCTCACCGGCACCATCGGCGTGCTGCAACAGGCGCGGCGCGAGCGTGTGCCGGTGGTGTACGCCTCCTCGGCGGCGGTCTACGGCGACCTGGCCGATCCGCCGCTGGCGGAGACCTCGCCGCTGGCGCCGCGTTCGGCCTATGGCTGCGACAAGCTCGGGTGCGAGCTGCACGCCGCCGTGGCGCGGCAGAGCTTCGGCATCCCGACGCTGGGATTGCGCTTCTTCAACGTCTACGGCCCGCGCCAGGACGGGCGCTCGCCGTATTCCGGCGTGGTGTCGGCGTTCTGCGACCGGCTGGCCGCCGGCCGGCGGCTGCGCATCGACGGCGACGGCGGCCAGACCCGCGACCTGGTGTTCGTGGGCGACGTGGTGCGCGCGCTGCTGGCCGGGCTGGCCCGCATCCGCACCGCGCCGCCGGTGCTCAACGTCTGCACCGGGCGCGCGGTGTCGGTGCTGCAACTGGCGCGGGTGATCGGCCGCGTGCTGGGGCGCACGCCCGCCTTCGAGTTCGCGCCGCCGCGCACCGGCGACGTCCGCCATTCCTGCGGCGACCCCACGCTGCTGCGCGCCAGCCTCGGCGTCAGCATGGACACCGACCTCGGCCATGGCCTGCGCGAGACGCTGGCGCCCGGGCGGATGGCGGCCTGAGCTATGGCGCAGACGCTGGAACAGGTCGCCGCCGCGTTTCGCGCCACGCTGCCGCCCGATAGGCCGCGATCGTCGTTCCGCATCGACCAGCTCGACCGTATCGGGGTGCCGCTGGTGCAGGCCAACGTGTCCCTGGGCGCCGAGCCGGCGACCAGCGGGCACGGCTACGGCCTGACCGAGATCGAGGCCGCGGTCGGCGCTTGGGGCGAGCTGTGCGAGGAGCTGCACTGCCACATCTGGCTGCGGCGCAATCCGGGCATCGAGGCCAGCCACGCCGAGCTGCGCCGCGCCCACGGGCCGCGTGGCGTCGTCGATCCGATGACGCTGTGCCTGCCGGCCGGCTCGCCGTTCGACGACGACATGACCCTGGCCTGGGTCGAGGGCCGCCGCTGGGGCAGCGAGGAGCCGGTTTGGCTGCCGCGCGAGTGGATGGCGGCGTACCCGTACCAGTTGAACGAACCGGCCAAGCTGATCGTGCCGATCACCAACGGCCTCGGCGCCGGCTTCGATCCCGGCCACGCCATCGCGCACGGCGTCATGGAGCTGCTGCAGCGCGACGGCAACGTGCTGACCTACCGGGCGCTCGACCAGGGCGTCGTGGTCGACATCGACACCGACGAGGGGCCGGAGGTGATGGGCCTGCTGGCGCGGCTGCGCGAGTTGGGCATCGCGGTACAGGTCAAGCTGGCCTGCACCGATTTCGGCCTCGCCAACCTCTACGTCGTGGGCGACGACCACGGCACGCCCACGGTGCCGATCCAAGTCACCGCCTGCGGCGAGGCGTCGCATCCCGACCGCAGCCGCGCGTTGCGCAAGGCGCTGCTCGAGTTCGTCGGCTCGCGCGCCCGCAAGGCGGCGACGCACGGGCCGCTCGACCTGCTGCGGGCGTCGCTGCCGGCGGAGTATTTCGACGCCGAGCTGGCGCACGCGATGGAAGGCGACGAGACCCGCTCGCTGCAGGCGATGGCCGAGTGGCTGCCGCTGCCGGCCGGCGAACTGCGCCGCCGGCTGTCCGGCTCGGTGTTCTCCGAGCGCCGGCGGGTCGCCCTGTCCAGCCTGCCGACCGTGCCGC
>CAXUHK010000063.1:6952-21254 GCA_964250775.1 uncultured Acetobacteraceae bacterium
GGGCGCCGGGGGGGGGGGGGCCCCGGCGGCCCCCGCGCCGGGGGCGCGGGGGGGGGGGGCCGCCGCGGCCCCCGACCGGCTGGCGCTGCTGGCGCAGCGGCTCGCGCTGGAGGGCCTCGACATCCTCTACGTCGATTGCTCGCCGCCTGGTGGCGCCATCAGCGTGGTCAAGACCATCGTGCCGGGCCTCGAGAGCGAGACCATGAGCTATCATCGCATCGGCTGGCGCGGCGTGCGCCGGTTGCGCGAGCGTGGCGACGCGCTGATCCGCCCGGCAGCCGAGGCCAGGTCGGCGCGGGTGCGGCTGCGGCCGGCCGACGAGGAGCGCGCCGGCGGCCCGGCCTGGTTCGACGTGGCGCTCGCCGAACGGTTGGTCGAGCCGCTGTACCCGCTGTACCGCGAAAGCAGCGTGCTTTCGGCGCAGCTCTACCTGCAGCGTCGGGCCGGGTAGGGCCGGCGGCGGACCTATCACGATTTATTACGTGTTCGAACCTTTTCTTTTGTGCGATCACGCCGTGGCGGGAAGCGGTGTCCGCTCCTGACCGCCACGGAGCACGTCGACGTTCAAGCGTGACGAGAAAATACGACGGCTCGGCGCCCCCGAGGCCGAGATCCCGGCGGTGGCCGCGGCGACCCACACCGCGGATTGCATCCAGCCGCATGGCGTGCTGCTGGCGGTGGACCCGCTGCTGCGGTTCCGCATCGTGGCCGCGAGCCGCAACGCGGCGCCGTCGTTGCAGGACCCAGGCGTCGGGACGTCACTGCTCGGGCGCGACATCGGCGAGGTTCTCGGCGAGGAGTTCGCCGAGGCATTGCGCGCGCGCCACGCCGAGGACGACCTGCGCTGCGAGATGCCCTGGCATTGCACCGTCGAGCTTCTCTCGGAACGGACGACGTTCTACGTCGCCGCCCATGAAAGCTCCGGCGTTGTCCTGCTGGAACTGGAGCGCGCGGCCGAGCCGGACGAACCCGCCGCACTGGACGCGTGGCAGCGATTGCAGGATGCCATCGTCCAGCTTCATGGCGTCGGCAACGATCTGGGTGACGTGGCACGGGTGATCGCTCGCGCGATCCGGCGCGTCGCGGGTTACGAGAGGGTGGTGATCTGGCGGTTCGATCCCGACCTCAACGGGCACGCGCTGTTCGAGGACAAGGTTGCGGACTGGGACCATTCGCTCCTGCACGTGCGACTGTTGGCCGCCGACCTGGCGCACTCCCTCCGCGATCTGCACACGCGCTGTCAGGTCCGCTGGGTTCCCGACCGTGACGCCGTCCCGGCGCCGATCGATGTCGAACCAGGCTGGACCGCCGCCGAGCCGGAATCGCCCGGCATCGTGCTCTCGTGCGCCCGGCTGCGCACCGCGTCGGCGATGCGCTTGCGGTTCTTTCGCAACGTGGGCGCCATGAGCGTCCTGTCCCTGCCGATCGTGTGCCAGGGGCGGCCCTGGGGCTTGATGGCTTGCCACCATCGCCGGCCGCACCATCCCTCGCCGGCGCAGCGCATGGCGGTGGCGACGCTGGTCGACGCCTTCGCAGTGCGCGTCGGCCCGGCGGAGCGCGCCAAGGCCGAGGAGGCGCGGCGCGAGGACCTCGATCGGCTGTCGGCGCTGCTGGCGCACATGGCGCAGGCCGAGACGGTAACGGCGGCGCTGACCACCGGCCAAGTCACCATCGCCAACCTGTTCGACGTCACCGGCGCCGCGATGCTGTGCGACGGCGCGGTGTCGCTGCTGGGCAACACGCCGCCCGAGGCCGCGGTGCGAGACCTCGCCCGCTGGCTGGGCAGCCATCCCAGCGGGGCCGCCCTGTTCGAGAGCGACAGCCTGCCCGACACCTACCCGCCCTGGACGGTCCACACCGACATCGCCTGCGGCGTGCTCGCGGTGTTCCTGTCCGCCGACCGTTCCGAGATACTGCTCTGGTTCCGGCCGGAGGCGCAGGAGGTCGTGACCTGGGCCAGCAGCCTGCAAACGGAGCGGCCCGGCGCGGGCGCCTCGTCGCATCCGCCGCTCGAGCGTCGGGTCGAGATGCGGCGCGGCCACGCCAAGCCCTGGGCCGAACGGGACCTGGAGATCGCCGAGACGCTGCGCCACGCCATCACCGAGGTGATCGTGCGCAGCCTGCGCCGCATCGCCGACCTGCACGAGCAGCTTCGTCAGAGTCAGAAGATGGAGGCGGTCGGCCAGTTGACCGGCGGCATCGCGCACGACTTCAACAACCTGCTGACCGGCATCATCGGCAGCCTGGAGCTGATGCAGGCGCGGGTGGAGCACGATCGCACCGAGGACCTGGGCCGCTACTGCGCCGCCGCCATCGGCTCCGCGAAGCGGGCGGCGTCCGTCACGCATCGGCTGCTGGCTTTCTCGCGCCGGCAGACCCTGGACCCGAAGCCGGTCGACGTGGCGCGGCTGATGGGCTCGATGGAGGAGCTGATCCGCCGCACCGTGGGTCCTGCGGTCGAGCTCGTGACCACGTCGGCGTCAGACCTTTGGCACGCACTGTGCGATGCGCACCAGCTCGAAAACGCGTTGCTCAACCTCGCGATCAACGCGCGCGACGCGATGCCGGACGGTGGTCGGCTGACCATCGCCGCGGTGAACGCGCCGCAGGGCCAGTTCGTGTCGGTTTCGGTGGCCGATACCGGCAGCGGCATGTCGCCCGAAACCATGGCGCGGGTGTTCGAGCCGTTCTTCACCACCAAGCCGCTGGGGCAGGGCACCGGGCTCGGCCTGTCGATGGTCTACGGCTTCGCCGAGCAGTCCAACGGCCTCGTCCGCCTGGAGAGCGAACCGGGGCGGGGGACCACCGTCCGGCTGAGCTTGCCGTGTTGCCCCGAAGGCCACGAGGCGGAGCGGGAGGCCGTCATGCCGCCGGCCGGGGCGACGGCAGGGGCGGGCCGGTCGGTGCTGCTGGTCGACGACGAGGCGGTGGTGAGGATGCTGGTGGGGGATGTGCTGCGCGACCTCGGCCATCATGTGATCGAGGCGGCCGACGGCGCCGAGGCCTTGCGGGTGCTGCGAAGCGGGCAGCCGGTCGACCTGCTGGTGAGCGATGTCGGGCTGCCCGGCGGCCTCAACGGCCGGCAGCTCGCCGACGCGGCGCGGGCGGGGCGGCCGAAGCTGAAGGTGCTGTTCATCACCGGCTACGCGGAAGGCGCGCTGCTCGGCGACGGTGGCGGGGATCGCGACACGGAGGTGATCGTCAAGCCGTTCGGCATGAACGTCTTGGCCGCCAGGATACAGGCCATGGTGTGATCGGCCGGACGTCGCATTAAACTTGAAATTATTCCTTAACTGACAGAGATAACAGACCGTTCATCTCGGCGCGTCGCCGAGCCGGGGGAGGTCGACCGGACCGGTGATTGCCACGTACCACGATGGGTGAAGCCGTCCAGCGTCGAGCGCCGGAAGGCGAACCGATGCCGTTTTCCTCCGCGCCGGACGTCACGGGCGCCGTCGACGATGTGATGCCGTGGTCCGCGCTTTCGGGGAAGCAGGTCCTTGTGGTGGAGAACCGCTTCGTCGTCGCCGAGGAGGTCGTCGACCTGTTGTTGCTGCTGGATTGCCAACCGATCGGGCCGGCGGCGACGTTGGCGGAGGCGCTGGCGCTCATCAACGGTTGCGGCTCGGCGATCGACGCCGCCGTGCTCGACATCAACCTGGAGGACGAACTGGTCTATCCCGCGGCGGCGACGCTGCAGGCGGCCGGCACGCCCTTCGCCTTCGCGACCGGCTACAACGACCTCGCCATCCCGCCGCAATGGAGCCATGTGCCCCGGTTGGAGAAGCCGTACGGCGCCGTCTCGCTGCGCGACACGCTTGAGACCCTGCTCGACGCCCGGATGCCGTCGCAAGTGGCCCGCGCGGCCGGCGGCAAGGTGCCCCCACACCTCGCCCCCGCCCGGTTCGAGCACGCGCGCAAGCGCCGCGAGCGGCAGATGGAGGACGCGGTACTGCACAAATGGCGCAACCTCTCTGGCGATTGAGCCTCGTTCGGTCGAACAGGCCGACTCCATCGCGGCCGACTCCATCGCGGTCGACTCGCGTCGGCGTCGATTTGCGCCGCGAGAGGCCACGGCAACGGTCGAAAAGCATCGTTTTGAGGCCGGTTCATGCGTTTTCGCTTGCAAATGTCTTGTGCTGCCTGCAGCCCTGTGATCCCGTCCTTACAACACCGCCCAGTCTTTCCAACATTGCGTTGAGGAGCGCCGACCGACATGGCCGCAAAGACCACCCCGACCGCCGCCGCGCCGAAGGCGCCCGTGAAAGCCGCGGCGAAGCCCGCAGCGGCGAAGCCGTCCGGGGCGCGGGCCGCCGCCACCAGCACCGAGTCGAAGAGCGCCGCGCCCGCGAAGCCAGCCACCTCGCCGGTGGTCACGCTAAAGCACTTGGCGGCCACGCTCAGCGACCGGCACGACCTGCCGCGCAAGCAGGCGGAGACCATGCTCAGCGAGTTGTTCAGCACCGTGGTCGACCATCTCAAGGAAGGCGAGCGGGTGCGCATCGGCGGCCTCGGGATCATCGAGGTAAAGAACCGCCCGGCGCGCATGGGCCGCAACCCGGCCACCGGCGAGGCGATCCAGATCAAGGCCAGCAAGAAGGTCGCCTTCCGCGCCGCGAAGGAATTGAAGGACGCGATCTAGGCGGGCTCTTCCAGCTCCAGGCTCAGCGCCCGCAGGGCGGCGGCGTGGGGGTGGCGCACCCGCCCCGCCCGCAGATCGTCGGCCGAGACGGTCTCAACCAACTCGCCCGCCTGCATGATCCCGACCATGGCGCAGAGATGCGCCACCACCGCGAGGTTGTGCCCGACCATCACCATGGTCAGGCCACGCGCCCGGCGCAGCTCCGCCAACAGGTTCAGCACCTCGGCCTGCACCGAGACGTCGAGCGCGCTGGTCGGCTCGTCGAGCAGCAGCGCCTCGGGACCGGCGATCAGCGCGCGGGCGATCGCCACCCGCTGCCGCTGGCCGCCCGACAATTGGTGCGGGTAGCGGAAGCGCAGCGCCGACGGCAGCGCCACCTCGTCCAGTGCGCGGCCGATCCGGGCGTCGATCCCCTCCAGGCCATGCACCAGCAGCGGCTCCGCCAACGCGCGATGCACCGTCTGCCGGGGATGCAGGGAGCCGTATGGGTCTTGGAACACCATCTGCATCCGGCGCAGGGAGCCGCGGTCGCGGCTTGCGGAGAGCGCCACGCCGTCCAGCGCCATGCGGCCCGACCAGTCGCGGTTCAGCCCGGCCAACGCCCGCAGCGCGCTCGACTTGCCGGAGCCGCTTTCGCCCACCAAGCCGAAGCTCTCGCCGCGCGCGACCGCGAACGACACGCCGCGCACCGCCTCGGTGTCGCCGAACCGGACCCGCAGGCCGGCGACCTCGATCAAGCGCCGCTCCAGGCGGGATCGCGCCGCAGCACCGGCAGTCGTGCCTGCGGCGAGACCAACGAGGGCAGGCAGGCGATCAGCCCCCGCGTGTAGGGATGCCGGGCACGGCGCAAGTCGTGGCCCGGCAGCTCCTCGACGATGCGGCCCGCGTACATCACCGCCACGCGGTCGCAGAAATGCGCCACCAGCGGCAGGTCGTGGCTGATGAGGATGAGGCCCATGCCGCGCCGCGCCGCCATGGCCTCGATCAGCCGCAGGATGTCGGCCTGCACCGTGGCGTCGAGCGCGCTGGTCGGCTCGTCGGCGATCAGCAGCTCGGGGTCGGGCGCCAGCATCATGGCGATCATCACCCGCTGCCCCATGCCGCCCGACAGCTCGTGCGGGTACTGCAGGGCCACGCGCGCGGGCTCGCGGATTTGCACTTGCGCCAGTAGGTCGACCGCCGCCGCCATCGCCTCGCGCCGGCTGGAGCCACGGCGATGCGCGCGCCATGCCTCGGCGACCTGCGCGCCGGCCGTCATCACCGGGTTGAGCGAGAATTTCGGGTCCTGCAGAATCAGTCCCACGCGCCGGCCGCGGATGCCGCGCAACGTGCGCTCTGAGGCGCGCAGCAGGTCGATGCCGTCGAACGCCAGCCGGTCGGCGGCAAGCCGTGCCCCGTGCGGCAGCAGGCGCAGGATCGCCCGCGCGGTCAGCGATTTGCCCGACCCGCTCTCGCCCACGATGCCGAGCTTCTCCGCTCCCAGCGTCAGCGACACGCCGCGCACCGCCTCGGTGACGCCCTGGGCGGTGGCGAACCCCACGCGCAGGTTGGCAGCCTCGACCAGCATCAGCGCTGCTTCGGGTCGAGCACGTCGCGCAGGCCGTCGCCCAGCAGGTTGAACGCCAGCGAGGCCACGAAGATGGCGAGGCCGGGCACCGCCGGCACCCACCACTGGTTCAGGATGTAGCCGCGCGAGGCCGAGATCATGGTGCCCCATTCGGGCAAGGGCGGCTGCGCGCCCATGCCGAGGAAGCCGAGCCCCGCGGCGGTCAGGATGATGCCGCTCATGTCGAGCGTCACCCGCACCACGATGCTGGGCAGGCACAGCGGCACGATGTGGCGCAGCACGACACGGGACGGCGAGGCGCCGGCCAGCCGGGCGGCGGCGATGAAGTCGGCGTGGCGCAGCGTCAGCGTGTCGGCGCGGGCGATGCGGGCGTAAGGCGGCCACGTCGTCAGTGCGATGGCCGCGACCGCGCTGCCGATGCCGGGCCGCAGCGCCGCCACGAACGCCAGCGCCAGCACCAGGCGGGGGAACGCCAGGAAGATGTCGGTCACCCGCATCAGCACCGCGTCCGCCCCGCCGCCGGCGTAGCCCGCGACGCCGCCGACCGCGAGGCCGAGCGGGGCCACCAGCGCCACCACGGCGACCACGATGCCGAGCGTCACCCGCCCGCCGTACAGCACGCGCGCGAACAGGTCGCGCCCCAGTTCGTCGGTGCCCAGCCAATGCGCGCCGGACGGGGCGGCGAGGCGGTACGCCAGCTCCTGCGCCGACGGGCTCTGCGATGCCAACAGCGGCGCCGCCACCGCCGCCAGGATCAGCGCCGCCACAGCGAACAGGCCGGCCACCGCCAACGGGTTGGCGCGGAACTGCAGCCAGCGCCGATACGCCTGCCCCCATGCCGCCTGGCGCGGCGAGGCGGGCGTGTCGGTCAGCAGCCAGGCGCGGCGCGGCAGGGAAGTGGCGCTCATCGCACGCGCGGATCGAACAGCCGGTACGACAGGTCGGCCAGCAGGTTCAGCCCGACATACACCGCCCCCACCACCAGCGTCGCCCCCAGCACCGCGTTCATGTCGGCGTTGAGCAGCGAGATGGTCAGGTACTGGCCGAGGCCCGGCCAACTGAAGATCGTCTCGGTCAGCACCGAGCCTTCCAGCAGGCTGGCATAGGCCAGCGCCAGCACGGTCGCCAGCGCCACCGCGATGTTGGCGAAGGCGTGCCGCCACAGGATGCGCGCCGCCGAGAGCCCCTTGGCCCGCGCGGTGACGATGTACTCGCCGGCGAGTGCCTCGAGCATGAAGGCGCGGGTCATGCGGGCGATGCCGCCCATGACGAAGAACGCCAGGATCAGCCCCGGCATCGCCAGGTGCGCCAACGCGTCGCGCGTGGCCGCCCAGTCGCCGGCCAGCATCGCGTCGACCACGACCATGCCGGTCACGGGTGTGACCAGCCCCTCGAACATCACGTCCTGCTGCCCGGTGCCGGGGGCGATGCCGAGCGTGGCGTAGAACACCAGCAGGCACAGCAGCGCCAGCACGAACACCGGCACCGACTGGCCGACCAGGCTCAGCACGCGCACGCAATGGTCGAACACGGAGCCTTGCCGCGCCGCCGCGAACACGCCGAGCGGCACGCCCAGCGCCAGCGCCACCAGCATCGCCGCCGTCGCCAGCTCCAGCGTCGCCGGGAAGTACTGCGCGATGTCGGCCGTGACCGGGTGCGACGTCATCACCGAACGGCCGAGGTCGCCGTGCAGCAGCCGCCACAGGTAGATGCCGAACTGCGCCACGACCGGCCGGTCCAGCCCGAGCTCGACCCGGGTGCGGGCCACCACGTCCGAGGGCGCGTGGTCGCCGACGATGGCGATCAGCGGGTCTATCGGCATGACGTGGCCGATCACGAACGTCACCAGCGCCAGCCCGAACAGCGTCGCCAGCACGCTGCCGAGGCTGAGGCCGGCGAGCCGCAGGCGGCGCAGTGAGACGAGCGGATCGGGGCGGTCGCGCACTACACTTCGTCATGGCCGGGCTTGACCCGGCCACCCACGCGGCGCGGGCGGCATCCGGTGCGGCCAGGTTCGTACGTCATGCCGACGCTGTTGACGTGCGGCACTGCGTGGGTGGCCGGGTCAAGCCCGGCCATGACATTAAAACGCGGCGCACGCTCAGCTTTTCACGACGCGCTGGTACTTGTTGAAGTCCGGCATGGCGCCCACGAACAGGCCGTCGACGCCGCGGCGCATGGTGGCGTTGGCGCTGCGCTGCAGCAGCACGGCGAACGGCGCCGTCTCCCAGAACCGCCGCTGCATGTCCTGGTAGAGCGCGATGCGGCGCGCGGCGTCGAGCTCGGTCGAGGCGGCCAGCGCGTCGGCGGTGAGCGACGGGTCGACGAAATGGCTGCGCCACGCCAGGATCTTGAGCTTGCTCGCCGGCCCGTCGTCAGGGTTGGCGCAGAACCCTTGCGCGTTCGAGTTCGGGTCGAAGTAGTCGGAGCCCCAGTACAGCATGGCGAGCTGGTGGCTGCGGCTGCGGGTCTTCGTGATGACCTGCTTCTCCTCGCCCGGCAGCAAGTTGAGCGTGATGCCGGCCTGCGCCAAGTCGGCCTGAACCGCCTGGGCGATATCGCCGTACGGCGAGGCGGTGATGAAATCCATCGTCAGCGTCAGGCCGTTCGGGTAGCCGCCGGCCGCCAGCAGCTGCTTCGCCTTCGCGGTGTCCTTGTGGAACGGCTGGTCGGCCAGAGCCCCCGGCAATCCCTTGGGCAGGAACGACTGGCTGACGCCCCACAGGTTCGGCGTGATATTCTGGGCGATGGCGTCGTAGCCGATCGCCCATTTGATCGCCTGCCGCACTTCGGGCTTGGCCAGCGCCGGCACGCTCTCGTTCATGGCGACGTAGAGCGAGGTCGCCTGCAACGTCGAGATGCTGTGGAAGTCGGGGTTGCCGGCGATCTGCTTGATCTGGTCGGGCGTCAGGTTGCGCGCGATGTCGGCGTCGCCCTTCTGCAGCAGCAGCAGTTGCGCCGCGGGGTCCGCGACGTGGCGGATGACGATGCGCTTGGGTTGCACCGCGATGCCGGAATGCGGGTTGGCGTCGAGGATGATGTGGTCGCTGGCCGCCCACGACGTCAGCTTGTACGGCCCGGCGCCGGCGCTGTTGGTCTTGAGCCAGCCATTGCCGAAATCGCCGTTCGCCTCGTGCGCCATCGCCACCGCGCGCTCGACCACGTTGGCGGCGCTGGCGGAAAGGCAGTTCAGCACCAGGCTCGGCGCCTGCTTGGTCGGCAGCGTCAGCACCAGCGTCGCGTCGTCGGTGGCGCGGATCAGCTTGTCCACGTTGTCGCGGGAGAAGCCGAACTGGCTGATGATGAACCCCGGCGCCTTGTCCATCACCACCAGGCGCATCAACGAGAACGCGACGTCGTGCGCCGTCACCTTGGCGCCGGAGAAGAAACGCGCGTCGTCCACCAGGCGGAAGGTGAAGGTCAGGCCGTCCGGGCTGATGTCCCAGGAGCGCGCCAGGTCGCCCACCACCTTCGCGGGGTCGGCCTCGTCCGGCAGCACCAGCTTGCGGTAGACGTTGCCGCACACCTCGTTGTCGGTGAACTCGTAGGATTCGCCGGGATCGAGGCTGATCACGTCGTCGATCTGCATCGCCATCACCAGCATCGAAGGCGGCGTCGCCGCACCCGCCCGCGCGGCCAGCAGCGGCGAGGCGGCGGTGGCGGCGAGCAGGGCGCGGCGGCTCAGCATGGCGGGCTCTCCCTCGAATGTGATCGGACGATAGCCGCGCGCTGGCGTCGATGGGAAGCCAGGCCCATATGCTGCGCCACTGTCACGCCGAGGCCCCGCATGAACCACGTCGCCGCCAACGTCCGTCCCGCCAAGGCGCCGCCGTTCGAGTGGGCCGACCCGTTCCGCCTCGATGACCAGTTGTCGGAGGAGGAACGCATGATCCGCGACAGCGCGCGGCAGTTCGCGCAGGAGCGGCTGTTGCCGCGCGTGGTCGCCGCCTATCGCGACGAGGCCACCGATCCCGGCATCTTCCGCGAGATGGGCGAGCTGGGCCTGCTCGGTGTCACCTTGCCGGAGGAGTACGGCGGCGCCGGCGCGTCATACGTCGCCTACGGGCTGGTGGCGCGCGAGGTCGAGCGGGTCGACAGCGGCTATCGCTCGATGATGAGCGTGCAGTCGTCCCTGGTGATGCACCCGATCCACGCCTACGGCGACGAGGCGCAGCGCCTGAAATACCTGCCGAAGCTGGCAAGCGGCGAAGCGGTCGGCTGCTTCGGCCTGACCGAGCCGGATGCCGGGTCGGACCCGGCCGGGATGGGCACGCGTGCCGAACGCACGCCGGACGGCTACCGGCTGAACGGCGCCAAGACCTGGATCAGCAACGCGCCGGTCGCCGACGTGTTCGTGGTCTGGGCCAAGTCGGCGGCGCATGGCGACGCGATCCGCGGCTTCATCTTGGAAAAAGGAATGCCCGGCCTGACCGCGCCCAAGATCGGCGGCAAGATGTCGCTGCGCGCGTCCGTCACCGGCGAGATCGTGATGCAGGACGTGGACGTGCCGGAGAGCGCGCTGCTGCCCAACGCCTCTGGCCTGGGCGGTCCGTTCGGCTGCCTGAACCGGGCGCGTTACGGCATCTCCTGGGGGGTCATGGGGGCGGCCGAGGATTGCTGGCACCGCGCCCGGCAATACGTGCTCGACCGCAAGCAGTTCGGCCGCCCGCTGGCGGCCACGCAATTGGTGCAGAAGAAGCTGGCCGACATGCAGACCGAGATCGCGCTGGGGCTGCAGGCCAGCCTGCGCGTTGGCCGGCTGTTTGACACGGGCCAGATGGCGCCGGAGATGATCTCGCTCGTCAAGCGCAACAACTGCGGCAAGGCGCTGGACGTGGCGCGCACCGCCCGCGACATGCACGGCGGCAACGGCATCCAGGAGGAGTACCACGTCATGCGCCACGCGCAGAACCTGGAGACGGTCAACACCTACGAGGGCACCCATGACGTCCACGCGCTGATCCTGGGCCGGGCGCAGACGGGCATCCAGGCGTTCTTCTGATGCCGCCGCTGGCCGGGGTGCGCGTGCTGGAGCTGGCGCGCATCCTGGCCGGCCCCTGGGCAGGACAGCTACTGGCCGATCTCGGCGCCGACGTGGTCAAGGTCGAACGGCCCGGCAGCGGCGACGACACCCGTGGCTGGGGGCCGCCGTTCGTGCCGGCGGCGGATGGCGGGCACCTGTCGGCGGCGTATTTCCACGCCACCAACCGGGGCAAGCGCTCGATCGCGCTGGATTTCGAGACCGAGGCAGGCAGCCAGGCGGTGCGCGACCTCGCCTTGCGCGCCGATGTGGTGATCGAGAACTTCCGTGTTGGCGGCCTCGCCAAGTATGGGCTGGACCATGCCAGCCTGGCGCGGCTCAACCCGCGACTGGTGACGTGCTCGATCACCGGCTTCGGCCGGACCGGGCCATACGCCGCGCGCGCCGGCTACGACGCGATGATCCAGGCGATGGGCGGCATCATGGACCTCACCGGCGACCCGGCTGGCGAGCCGCAAAAGATTGGCGTCGCCTATGCCGACATCATGACCGGGCTCTATGCCAGCGTCGCCATCCTGGCCGCCCTGCGCCGGCGCGACACGACCGGCGAGGGCGGCCATGTCGACATGGCGCTGCTCGACGTGCAGGCGGCCGTGCTGGCCAACCAGGCGATGAACTACCTGGTGTCGGGAGAGGTGCCGCGTCGCATGGGCAACAGCCATCCCAACATCGTGCCGTACCAGGTGTTCGCGGTGGCCGATGGGCACGTCATGGTGGCTGTCGGCAACGACGCGCAGTTCGCCCGCTTCGCCGCGATCCTGGACCTGGCCTGGCTGGCCGCCGACAAGCGGTTTCGTGCCAATGCCGGCCGGGTGGCGCACCGGACGGAACTGGTGCCGATGCTGGCCGAGGCGTGCCGGCGGGTGGACCGCGCCACGTTGCTTGCGGCCATGGAATTGGTGGGCGTTCCCGCTGGGCCGATCAACACCGTCGCGGAGACGTTCGCCGACCCGCAGGTGGTCGCCCGCGGGATGCGGCGCGACATCGCGACACCGGAGGGCACGATCCCGGCGATACGCTCGCCCATCGTGCTCGACGGCGAGCCGATGATGGCGGAACGGGCCTCGCCGGCGCTCGACGCCCACGCCGCCGAGGTATTGGCGGCGTGGGCGTACTGAACTCAGCGCGATTTCTTGTACAGCTTCTCGGCGATCTCGAACATTTCCTGCGGCGCGTAGTCCGGCGTGAAGGCGCCGTAGTTGCCTTGCAGGTCGCTGATCTTGCCGCCCTCCGGGTGCCCGTCCACGACTTCGAGCGGGCCGGGCGGGTCGCCCGGCAACGCCATCTCGCCGTTGCCCCAGATGCCCTTCATCTCGCTGTAGTCGTCGGGGCTGAAGCGGTACAGGCGGCGGTGGCTACCCTCCTGCAAGTACTTCTGGCACTCCGGGATGCGGTCGAGCTGGATGTTCGGCGTCGGCAGCATCTGCTCGATGGAGACGCCGGTGAGCTGCTTCAGCGCCAGCGCGTAGGCGTGGGCATGGACCGAGCCGCGCACCAGCAGGTAGCCGCACACCGCGCGGCTGGTCGGGTCGCTGACCGTCTCGTAGACCCGCAGCTTGTGCAGTCGCGCGCCGCATTCGAGGTGGAAGTTGTGCAGCAGGTCGATGATGACGTTGCCGGTGGTGGTGACGAAGTCGGCGTTCCACGAGGCGCCGTTGGAGTTCACCGGGGTGACGCCGCCGCCGTTCGACAGGAACGCCGCGGCCAGGCGGATGTCCTTCATGTCGGCGAACGGGGTGGCCGACAGGTCGACGTCCTCGGTCGGGTTGCCGGGGCCGTTGGCCAGCATGGCGACGCCGTTGGAGACCAGCTCGACATGGCCGAGCTCCTCGGCCGTGATCGCGGCGACCAGGCTGTAGAACGGCCGCAATTTGGACTTGCTGCGGAAGTTGAAGCTCTGGAACATGTAGTTCCCGAGCGTGGACATCTCGCCATACTTGCCGCCGAGCAGCTCTTGGAGCGCCGCCGCGGCGTTCGGGTCGGGCTTCTTCGGCTCCGGCAGTTCCGCCTGGAGCTTGTCGATGCGCATGAACATGTGGGTCGGTCCGGTGCTTGTGGTGGCCGGGATGGCCGCCCCCACAACGGCGCCGGTGCGTGCTCGGTTGCTTCACGGCCTGGGTTGCTTCAGTGCTGGCCGCCCCCGTGCAGCCGGCTGCTCATCACCAGCGTGCCCACCGCCGCCAGCACGAAGGCCGACAGCCAGCGCCCGTTGGACGTCGCCTCGCCGCCGCTCCAGACCAGCCAGACGAACAGCGCCGAGACCGCGACCAGCGCGAACTGGGCGCGACGGCCGTCGCGGATCGCCAGCAGGCACAGCCCCACGAAGGTCACGAACAGGCCGACCGCGACCGCGTGCATCGCGCCCACGGCGCTGGCGGACAGGTTGCGCAGCATCTGCGCCAGGTTGAACAACGCGCGATTGGCCGAGACGGCGAGCACGGCGAGCAGGTGGTCCGGCCCCACCATGTAGGCGACCAGCGCCGCCAGCGCGCCGAGTGCCCAGACGACGACGATTGGATTTCTCGACAAGGTTGGTGTCTCCTGTGGCACGCCACTATGCCCCGGAACGAGCATCGGCCCAATTCCCGACATGCCTGAGCCGCCGCACGCCCGTCGGACGTACGCGCGGCCGACGCACGCCCGGCCGACGCACGCCCAGCCGAACCTGGGCGAGTTGTTCGCCGGTTTCTTCTCGGTCGGCATCGTGGGCTTCGGCGGCGTGATGCCGTGGATCCGGCGCATGGTGGTGGAGCGGCGGCGCTGGCTCACGCCCGCCGAGTTCACCGACATGCTGGCGCTGTGCCAGTTCCTGCCCGGCCCCAACGTCACCAACCTCGCGGTCTGCCTCGGCGGCCGCGCCCGTGGCGTCGCCGGTGCGGCCGTCGCGGTGTGCGGGCTGCTGGCGGCGCCGCTGGTCATCGTCGTGCTGGCGGGCGCCGTGTTCGACCGCTACGGCAACGAGCCGGTCGTGGCGCGCGGGCTGGCCGGGCTGTCCGCCGCCACCGCCGCGAATGCCAGCCCTGCCACAACGGTGCCGAGCCGGCGGCCGCGT
>CAXUHK010000064.1:0-5432 GCA_964250775.1 uncultured Acetobacteraceae bacterium
CCCGCGGGGCCCGCGCGGGGGGCGGGGGGGGGGGCGCCCTTCGCGCCGGGGGGGGGGGCGCTCGCCGCCAGCGGTTTCTCGCAGTACACGGCGCGGCCGGCGGCGATGGCCGCCAGCGCCATCGGCTTGTGCAGCGCGTTCGGCGTGGTGACGTGGACCAGTTGCACGGCGGGGTCGCGCACCAGCGCCTGCCAGTCCGCCGTGGCGCGGGCGAAACCGAGCGCCGCCGCCGCCTCGGCCGCGGACGCTTCGTCGATGTCGGCCAGCAGCTCCAGCGACGGCGCCACTTCCGCCCCGAAGATACCCTGCACCGCGCGCAACGCGATGGCATGGCTGCGGCCCATGAAGCCGGTGCCGATCAGGCCGATGCCGATGCGCGCCACGCTAGGCCAGCCCGACTTCGAGCATCGCCATGCTGGCGCGCAGCGCCGAGGCCACGTCCACCAGATCGTGCACCGCGGGCGAGAACGGCTCGAACGAGAACGGCCCGGCATAGCCGCCGCGCCGCAGCGCCGCGATCTGGCCGAAATTGCCCACGATGTCGCCCGGGCCGACCAGCACCCGATGCGCGTCGCGGATCTGGTCGTGCGCCAGCGTGCGATCCTCGACGCCGGAGATGTGCACCAGGCCGGTGCGGTCGGGGAACATCTCGGTCTCGCCCGACAGGAAATGGTGGAACGTGTCGTGCAGCACGCGGAACACCTCGGCGCCGCCCACCGCGTCGATGGCGTCGACCGCCTCCCGCTTGCGGCGTAGCGACGATTCCGCGAAGCCGAGCGGCTCCACCAGGCCGGTCAGCCGGCGTGCCGCCAGCATCGGGCGCAGCGCCGCCAACGCCTCGCGCAGATCGTCGGCTCGCTGCGCCTCGCCGCGCGTGTCGGTCACGGAGTTGACCGGGCACAGCACCAGCGCCCGCGACCCGCAGGCGACGGCGTAGTCGGCCAGTTCCTCGGCCTCGGTGGCGCGGACAGGGTTCCACTCGTTGCAGCGTTGCAGGGCGTTGATCGACAGGATGGTGATGGCGCGCGCCTGCGCCGCGTCGCGCACCACGCCGGCCAGCGTGCCGTCCTGGATCGCCGTCCCCGGCAGGTCGTTGCGGATTTCCACGCGGTCGAGGCCCAGCTCGCGGGCCAGGGTGAAGAAGCCGGCCACGTCGCGGCGGGGCGCCGCGATGTGGTTGAGTGCCCACGGCAGCGTCATGCGTCAGGCCTTGCGCCGGCGGCGCTGGCGGAACTGGTCGGCGGTCACGGCGGCCACGATGATGATGCCCTTCACGATGTCCTGGATATACGAGTCGATGCCCAGGAAGGTGAAGCCGCTGGTCATCACCCCCAGGATCACCGTGCCGATCACCGTGCCGGTGATGCGGCCCACGCCGCCCGACAGGCTGGTGCCGCCGATCACGGCGCCGGCGATGGCGTCCAGCTCGTACGACATGCCCATGCCGGCCTGGCCCGCCCCGGCGCGGGCCGCCGTGACCACGCCGCCCAGGCCGGAGAGCAGGCCGGCCAGCGTGTAGACGACGATCAGGTGCCGGCCCACCGAGATGCCCGACACCCGCGCCGCCTGCACGTTGGCGCCGATCGCGTAGGTGAACTTGCCGTAGCGGGTGTAGCGCAACGCGATGTGGAAGATCAGCGCCGTGACCAGGAAGATCACCACCGGGATGGTCCCGGAACCGAGCCAGTCGAACGCCTCGGACAACTGGCTGATCGGCTGGCCGTGGGTATAGTAGCGGGCGAGGCCGCGCGCCGTGACCATCATCCCCAGTGTCGCGATGAACGGCGGGATGCCGGTGCTGGCGATCAGCGAGCCGTTGACCAGCCCGGCCAGGCCGCCGACCGCGACTCCGAGCAGGATCGGCACGATGGCCGGCAGGTCGGTCAGGAACGGGAACACGGCGCGGCTATTGTCGGCGGTCTGCGCCAGGCTGGCCGCCGCCATCGCCGACAGCGCCAGCACCGAGCCGGAGGACAGGTCGATCCCGGCGGTGATGATGACCTGGGTGACGCCGATCGCCAGCAATCCCACGATCGACACCTGCAGCAGGATGATCTGCAGCCGCTGCGGGTTGAGCAGGAAGCTCTGGCCGCGATGCAGCCAGCCCAGCGCCTCGAAGATCAGCGCGATGCCGACCAACACGAACAGGATGTTAGCCTCGGTCGGCAGCCGGAACGGGCGCCGCCGCGGCGCCACCAGGAGCGGGGTTTTCGTGGTGACGCTCATGGGCAGGTCCTTCTTGTTGCGCCGTTCAGCCGGAGGCGAGTTGCATGACGCTGACCTGGTCGGCCTCGGCGCGGTCGAGGATGCCGGTCATGCGGCCCTCGTGCATGACCATCACCCGGTCGCTCATGCCCAGCACCTCGGGCATCTCCGAGGAGATCATGATGACCGCCAACCCTTCCGCCGCGAGGTCGGAGATCAGCCGGTGGATCTCCGCCTTGGCGCCGACGTCGATGCCGCGCGTCGGCTCGTCGAGGATCAGGATCTTCGGCTTGGTCATCAGCCAGCGGGCGATCAGCGCCTTCTGCTGGTTGCCGCCGCTGAGGTTCTGCACCGTCTCGCCGAGATTGGGCGTCTTGACCCGCAGGCTCTCGCTCATCTTCTGGCACAGGCGGCCGAGCGGCCCCTGGCGCACGAAGCCCGCTGTGGTGAACTGGTCGCGCAGCACCGCCACTTCCATGTTGTCGCCGACCGAGAGCAGCAGGAACAGGCCCGACTGCTTGCGGTCCTCGGTCAGCAGCGCCATGCCGTGTCCCATCGCGGCCTTGGGCGAACCGACCCGCGTCTCGCGCCCGAACAGGGTGATGCTGCCCGACGTCGCCGGGGTGACGCCGAACAGCGCCTCGGCCACGTTGGTGCGCCCGGAGCCGACCAGCCCGGCCAGGCCCAGTATCTCGCCCTGGCGCAGGTCGAAGCTGACGTCGCGGAACACCCCGTCCAGTGCGAGGTCGCGCACCGAGAGCACCACGTCGCCCTGCTTCGCGTCGCCCTTGGGGAACATCTGCGTCAGCTCGCGCCCGACCATGAGCGTGATCACGCGGTCGCGGTCGAGGTTGGACGCGAGGTCGGTCGCCACGTGCTTGCCGTCGCGGAACACCGAGACCTCGTCAGCGATCGCGAACACCTCGTTCATCTTGTGGGTGATGTAGACGATCCCCTTGCCCTCGGCGCGCAGGCCGCGGATGATCGCGAACATCTGCTCGACCTCGCGCTCCATCAGCGCCGAGGTCGGCTCGTCCATGATCAGGATGTCGCTGCCGTAGGAGACCGCCTTGGCGATCTCGATCATCTGCCGGTTGGCGATGGTGAGCTCGCCCACCTGCTGCTCCGGGTCGAGTTGGATACCCAGCCGCTCGAACAGCGCCACGGTCCGCCGGCGCATCTCGCCGTGGTCGACGAAGCCGAGCCGGGTCAGCGGCTCGCGCCGGATCCAGACGTTCTCGGCGACAGTCATGAACGGCATCAGGTTCAGCTCCTGATGCACCATGGCGATGCCGAGGTCGATCGCCTCCAGCGGCGAGGCCATGGCGACCGGCTGGCCGCGCACCTTCACGGTGCCGCTGGTGGGCGCGATCATGCCGGCGACGATCTTCATCAGCGTCGACTTGCCGGCGCCGTTCTCGCCCATCAGCGCGTGGACGCTGCCGGGGCGCACGCGGAGGCGCACCCCGTCCAGCGCCACGACGCCGGGAAACTCCTTGCGCACGTCATCCAACTCAAGGAGGTACTCGCCTCGGAAAGCCGGCGCGCCCGCGTTCGCTTGCATCGCCGTTACCCTACTTGTTCATGAACGTCTTGTAGTTCTCCCGGCTGACGAGCTGGAACGGCACCCAGTTGTAGCTCTCGACGTGCTCGCCCTTCGCCAACTTCACCGCGGCATCCACCGCACCTTTACCCTGGCCGCGCGCGTCCTGGAACACGGTGACGGCGAGGTTGCCGCGCGACATCTCGGTCAGCGCGTCGGGCGTCGCGTCGACGCCGCCGACCAGGACCTTCTTCGGCGACACGCCGGCCTGCTTCATCGCGAGCAGGGCGCCGATCGCCATCTCGTCGTTGTTGGCCGCCACGGCGTCGATCTGGTCGCCAGAGACGATCCAGTTGTTCATCAGGTCGATGGCCTCGTTGCGCAGGAAGTTGGCGGTCTGCTTCTGCACCACCTTCATGCCGGGGTACTTGGCGACGACCTGCTCGACATCCTTGGTGCGCAGGTCCGCGGCGTTGGTCGCGAGCTCGCCCTGCATGATGGCGACGTTGCCCTTGTAGTTCATCAGCTTGGCCAGCTCCTCGGCTTCCAACGTGCCGGACTGGGTTTCGTCCGAGCCCACGAACGACACGCCGGCGGGCAGCGTCGCCTCCACCGGCTTGCGGTTGACGTAGACCAGCGGCAGGTGCGCGTCGGTTGCGAGCTTGGTCATCTTCGGCGTGGCCGTGGTGTCGACCGGGTTGACGATGATGGCGTTGGCGTGCTCGGCGGCGAAGTTCTGGATTTGGCTGAGCTGCTTGCCGATGTCGCCCTGCGCGTCCTCGAACTGCAGGTCGACGTCGCCCATCTTGGCCGCCTCGTCGCTCATGGCGTTGCGCAGGATGGTGAGGAAGTTGTCGTCGAAATGCGCCATCGAGACGGCGATCTTGGTCCGGGCCAGGGCGGCGGTCGTCAGGGCCGGGGTCGCCAGCAGCGCCAACGCGGCGGCGGCACGGAGCAGGGTCTTCTTCATGGGACGTCCCTTGTTTGCTTGGCAGCGCCAGTTCCGCCTGGCGTCATGATTTGTTGTAACGGGCGGCGTGATCGGGCGGCAAGCCAAATGCGACGGCTGCCGAAGAACCTCTCAAACCCTCTCTTGCCGCCTTGAGGGCTCTTGCATCGGGCCGGCCAGCAGCGACTTCAGCCGGCCGGCGGGCGCCGCCCGCGGCGCGGGCGCGGGCGCCGCGCGCCGCGCGATCAGCATTCCCGCCAGCTTGATGGCGCGCGCCTGGGCGGGCCGGCCGACGCCGCTGGCCGCCACCAGGCGCCCCGCCGCGTCCAGGTGGAAGAACAGCAGCGTGCCGTCGCCTTCGCGCCTCACCGTCGTGACGCCGGCGTCCGGCAGGCCGGCGACCTGCAGCGTCTGCTCGTACTGGTCCGACCAGAACCAGGGCACCTCGTCGTAGGCGAGGTCGTCGCCCAGCATGTTGCGCCCGGCGCGTGTGCCCTGGGAGTGCGCGTTGCGCCACGCCTCCAGCCGCACGCGCCGGCCGTCGTAGAGCGGCGACGGGCACGAGCAGCAGTCGCCGGCGGCGAACACCAGCGGATCGCTGGTGCGCAGGCGCTCGTCGGCCGCGACACCGTTGTCGATCGCCAGCCCGCACGCGGCGGCCAGCGCGGTCTCGGGCAGCGCGCCGACGCCCGCGACCACGCCGTCGCAGGGCAGCGCCGATCCGTCCTGCAACTC
>CAXUHK010000064.1:5442-10534 GCA_964250775.1 uncultured Acetobacteraceae bacterium
CCCCCCCCCCCCCCGCCCGCGCCCGGCCCCCCCCCCCCCGCCCCCCCCCCCCCCCCCCCGCCCCGCCGCCGCCGCGCGGATGCGGGCGATGCCGACGCCGACGCGGAACGCGACGCCGGCCGCGCGGTGGCGTTCGGCCACGATCTCGGCGAGCTCGGGCGGCACGCCGCGCATCAGCACGCGTGGTCCGGCCTCGACCAGCGTCACCGCGCAGCCACGGCCGATGGCGCTGGCGGCGATCTCCAGGCCGATGAAGCCGCCCCCGACCACCACCAGCCGCGTCCCGGGCCGCAGCCGGGCGCGCAGCGCGAGTGCGTCGGCGAAGGTGCGCAGATAGAGCGCGTGCTCGGCGCCCTCGACCGACAGCTTGCGCGGACGGGCGCCGGTCGCCAGCAGCAGCCGGTGGTAGGCGACACGGCGGCCGTCCGCGCAACCCACGAAGCGGGCGTCGCGGTCGACCGCGACCACGGGCGCGCCGGGCCGGAAATCGATGCCGTGCTCGAGCAGACGCTCGCGGCCCATTATGGCGGCCGCCTCGGGTTCCTGCTCGCACAGCATCGCCGCCTTGGACAGCGGCGGCCGTTCGTAGGGATGCAGCGCCTCGTCGGCCAGCAGCGTGACGTCGCCCGTCCAGCCATGCTCGCGCAGCGCCAGGCAGGCGCGGGCGCCGGCCTCGCCGCCGCCCACGACCACCATGCCGGGAGGAGCCATCGCCGCTACCCGATCTCGATCAGCACCGCATCGCCGTCGACGCGCACAGGGTAGGTCTTGAGGTCGACGCAGACGGGCGCGCCCTTGGCCTCGCCGGTGCGGTAGTCGAAGCGGCCGTTGTGTTTCGGGCACTCGATGATGTCGCCCATCACCAGCCCATCGGCCAGATGCACCGACTCGTGGGTGCATAGCCCGTCGGTGGCGTGCCAGGCGCCGGCCTCGGAGCGATAGATCGCGAAGCTGCGGCCGTCGTGGTCGAACCGGATCACGTCCTCGGGCTCGACATCGTCAGTGGCGCACGCCTGGACCCAGCCCATCGCCCTACTCCGCTGCCATCAGTTGCGCACCCGCCGGCAGTTCCCGGCGCACGAAATAGGTCGGGTCGCGGCGCTGGCGGATCAGCGCCGGGATGATCTCGCGGTAGGCGTCGATCACGCCGGCATACGGCGCCGGCGTCTCGGCCGCGATGGCAGCGTGCAGGCGCGGCAGGGCGTGGTACGGCACCATGGGAAACATGTGGTGTTCCACGTGGTAGTTCATGTTCCAGTAGATGAAGCGGAACACCGGGTTCATCATCACCGTGCGGCTGTTCAGCCGATGGTCGAGCACGTCCTCGGCCAAGCCGGCGTGCTGCGTCAGGCCGAACATCAGGTACATCCAGGCGCCGTAGAACGACGGCAGCCCCACCAGCATCAGCGGCAGCCAACTGTGCAGGCCGACCGCGAGCGCCACGACCGCCGCGTAGACCGCGAGCCAAATGCGCGCCACGCGAGTGACCTTGTGCTGCTCCATCTCGGGGATGAAGGTCCGCTCGGCGGGGTCGAGCCGGCCGCTCGCGTGCAGGAACACGCGGCGGAACTCGTTGAAGCCGCTGCGCAGCGCGAACACGTTGAGCAGCAGCACCAGCCAGTCGGTCGGGCGCGGCACGCCGATCTCCGGGTCGCGGCCGACCACGATGGTATCGGTGTGGTGGCGCGCGTGGCTCCAGCGCCAGACGGTCGGCTCGCGCAGCACCATGAACGAGGCGACCTGGTACAGCGCATCGTTCATCCAACGGGTCTTGAACGCGGTGCCGTGGCCGCACTCGTGCCAGCGCGAGTCCGACGCCGAGCCGTACAGCACGCCGTAGACCGCGAACAGCGGCACCGCCCACCAATGGCCCCAGGACAGGCAGCCCAGCGTGCCGAACACCGCCAGGCTCGCGAACCAGATCAGCGTGTCGCGGATCGCCGGCGCGTCGTCGCGGCGCATCAGCTCTTTCATCCGCTTGCGCGGCACCGGGCAGGCGAACCACGTCGCCGACGCCAAGCCGCGTTCGACGGCGGCCGGTCCCTCGGGCCCGAGCAGGCTGTAATCGCGGCGCAATGCGGCCATGACGACCGTTCCCTCGGTTTTGTTCTGACCCGCGCACCCTAGCGAGGTCGCTGGCTGGCCTCAATGGCTTGCGGCGCAATCTATCTTTCGACATCAGGCGCGCGCGGCGGTAAAGCGAGAATCCCTCAAGGAGCATGGGATTGCCGCGCCGCCCCACCATCGAGGATGTCGCCCGTGCCGCATCCGTCAGCGTCGCCACCGTCGACCGGGTGCTGAACCGGCGGCAGCCGGTGCGCGAGGCGACGGCGGCGCGGGTCGCGCAAGCGGCCGAGGGCCTCGGCTACCACGCGACGCTGCTGCTGCAGAAGCGGCTGCAGGGCGAGCTGCCGCAGCGCACGCTGGGGTTCCTGCTGCAGAAGCGCTCCGACAGCTTCTACCAGCTCCTGGCCGAGGCGCTGGCCACGGCGACCCGCGAGGCGCCCGGCATCCGCGGCCGGGCGATCGTCGAGTTCATGGAGGATCTGTCGCCGGCCACGGCTGTCGCCGCCCTGGACGGCCTGGCGCAGCGCGCCGCTGCCGTGGCCGTGGTGTGCGGCGACCACCCGAACGTGTCCGAGGCGATCGGCCGGCTGCGCGAGCGCGGCATCCCGGTCGTAACCCTGCTGTCCGACCTGACGGCGCCCGGCCGCGCCGGCTATGTCGGGCTCGACGGGCGCAAGGCCGGACGCACCGCCGCCTGGATGATCGCCCGCGTCGCCAAGCCTGGCCCGGTCGGCCTGGTGGTCGGCAGCCACCGCTATCTCGGCCACGAGCTGTGCGAGATCGGCTTCCGGGCCTATTTCCGCGAGCACGCCGCCGAGTTCCGGGTGCTGGAGACCCAGGTCAACCTCGAAGAGCCGCGCATCGCCTACGAGGCGACATTGGAGATGCTGCGCCGTCATCCCGGGCTGGCCGGGCTCTACGTCGCGGGCGGCGGACTCGAAGGGGTGATCCAGGCGTTGCGCGACGAGGGCGCCGGCGGACGCGTGGCGCTGGTCTGCAACGAGCTCGCCCCGGGCACCCGCGCCGGGCTGATCGACGGCATCGTCACCCTGTCGATCGGCACCCCGCTGCCGCTGCTGGCTGGGCGCGCGGTCGAGATGATGGCGCAGGCGCTGCAGGAGCGGCGGCCGGAGCCGGCGCAGGTGTTCCTGCCGTTCGAGCTGTACCTGTCGGAGAACCTGTGACGGCGCCTAGCCCGGCTGCAGCAATAGCGCCTTCAGCGCGCTCGACACGGCGCTGCCGAGCCGTGCGGCGTTGGTTTCGGCCTGCCGCGCCAGGAAGCGTTGCAGCCCGTGCCGGCTGCCGTCGGTCCCGTCCAGGAACGCCATGCTCCAATCGGCGTACTCGCGGCCCTCGATGCCGACCAGGTCGATCAACTCGATCTCCTCGTGGCGCGGGTCGCGGGCGATGGTCTCGTAGAGCCGCTCGATCGCCGCGATCGGACCCTCCACGGCCTGCAGGAAGGTGGCGCCGTCGAACAGCAGCACGCCGGTCAAGCCGGCCGCCGCGTTGTTCGCCCGCGACGCGCGCAGGATGCCCGAGACTTGCGCGAGGCACTCCTCCGGCGTCCCGGTCAGGGCGCTGCGGCTGCGATACACCAGGCGGGACAGGGCTTCCTGCATGTCAGGCCACCTCCGCCAAATGCGGCGTCACGAAGCCGACCGCTTCGGCCGCCGGCATCGGCCGGCCGATCAGGTAGCCTTGCAGCACGTCGCATCCCTGTTGCTGCAGGCGCGCCATCTGCTCCTCGGTCTCCACCCCCTCGGCCGTGGTGGTGATGCCGAGGCGCTGCCCCAACCCGATCACCGCCGCGACGATGGCGGCGGACTCCTCGCTCTCCATCATCTCCTGCACGAACGAGCGGTCGATCTTGATCTTGTCGAACGGGAACGCCCGCAGGTAGCGCAGCGACGAGTAGCCGGTGCCGAAATCGTCCATGGAGATCCGCACGCCCAGCCCGCGCAGCGCGTGCAGGACTTGGAGCGTGTCCACGCCGTCTTTCAACAGCACGCTCTCGGTGATCTCGAGCTCCAGCCGCGGCGCCGGCAGGCCGGAGCGGGCGAGTGCCGCCGTCACGGTCTCGACCAGGTTGCCGGCGGCGAACTGCACGGCGGACAGGTTGACCGCGACGGTCACGTCATCGCCCCAGGCGACGGCCTGCGCCACCGCCACCTGCAGCACGTAGTCGCCGATCAGCACGACCAGGCCGGTCTCCTCCGCGAGCGGGATGAAGTCGCCCGGCGGCACCAGCCCGCGTCGCGGGTGGCGCCAGCGCACCAGCGCCTCGAAGCCGCGGACGCGCTGCGTGCTGACGTCGAACAGCGGCTGGTAATACACTTCCATCTCCTGGTGGCTGATGGCGTGGCGCAGCTCCAGCTCGAGGGTGCGGCGGCGCTGCATCTGCATGTCCATGCCCGGCTCGAAGAACCGCGCCGTGTTGCGCCCCTCCGACTTGGCTCGGTAGAGGGCCATGTCGGCGTTCTTCATCAAGGTGACGGCGGCCTCGCCGTCCTGCGGCGCCAGTGCCACGCCGACGCTGGCGCTGACATGCACGATCTTGCCATCCAGGATGTACGGCCGGCTCACCAAGTCGACGACCCGGCGGGCCAGGGTGGCCGCCTCGGCCGGCGTCAGCGGCGGGCTGGGCAGGATGGAGAACTCGTCGCCGCCGAGGCGGGCGATCAGGTCGGTCTCGCGCGTCGTGGCGCGCAGCCGCCCTGCCACCCGCGTCAGCAGCAGGTCGCCCACCTGATGGCCCAACGTGTCGTTCACCTGCTTGAACAGGTCGAGGTCCAGCGCCAGCAGCGCGAACTGTTCCCCGGTGCGGGCCTGCTCGCGCAACTGGCGCTCCAGGCCGGCGCCGAACGCGGCGCGGTTGGCGAGGCCGGTGAGCGCGTCGTGGTGCGCCAGGAAGCGGATCTCCGCCTCGGCGCGGCGCCGCTCGCGCAGGTCCCGCCCCGCGCCCCCGCGGGGGGGCCGGGCGGGGGGCAGGCGCGGGGTGGGGTGGGGGGGGGCCCGGGGGGGG
>CAXUHK010000064.1:10544-21229 GCA_964250775.1 uncultured Acetobacteraceae bacterium
CCCCCCCCCCCCCCCCCCCCCCCCCGCGGGGCCCCCGGCCGGAGTACAGGATCGGCTGCTGTATCGTCTCGACCGGGATGCGCGCGCCGTCGGCCGCCAGCAGCAGGCACTCGCCGGTATCGCCGGCGGCGGGCTGGGCGGCGTCCAACAGCGTCGCGAGCGAACAACCGACCAGGCTTGGCGCAGGGTGGCCGACCATCTGCTCGAAGCTGGCGTTGACCGCCACCACGACCTCGCCGTCGCACACCAACAGCCCCTCCAGGGCGATGTCGGCCAGGCTCTGCAGGTTCCGCCGCTCGGCCTCGCGCAACCGGCCGCCGCGGCGGTCGAGCCGGATCGCGCTGGCGCTCAGCAGCAGCAGGAACAGGCAAGCGACCGCGACGTTGGCGGCCAGCGACTGCGGCGACAGCACGTTCGAGGGCAGCCCCGTCGCGCCAGTCAGCGTAAGCGCGCCGGCGGCCATCCCGGTGAAGTGCAGCGCGCAGATCGACAGTGTCAGCAGCGCCATCGCCGCGACCTGGCCGCGCCGGCCGCGGCCGGCGAGCGCCATCGGCAGCGCCATGGCCGCGAACGCGCATCCCAGCAGGAGCGACGCCCCGACCAGTCCCGCGTCCCACGACAGGAACCCGGGAAACTGCAGCGCCGCCATGCCGGTGTAGTGCATGGCGCCCACCCCGAGCCCGACGGTCGCCCCGCCCGCTGCTTGGTTCGGCCACGCCGCGCGGCGCAAGGCGATCCAGAACCCCAGCCCGGTGAGCGCCACCGCGACCAGCAACGACAAGGCCGTCAGCGCGATGTCGTACCCGAACGGGACGCGCGGCTGGAACGCCAGCATGGCCACGAAATGTGTGGCCCAGATGGCGAAGCCGGCGGCCAGCGCCGCGCCGGCCAGCCAGGGGCGACGTGCCCCGGCCTGCAGCGTGCGCATGTGCCGCAGCAAGCCGAGTGCCGCGTGGGAGCCGAGCACGGCGATCGCCGCGGCCAGCGCCACGAGGCGGAGATCGTGTTCGTGCGCGATGCAAGCATAGACCCGGAACATGTGGTGCAACCCGTGGTGATTGCCCACTCTGTGCCGGCAATGCTGAACATCGGGTTACGTGCCGTCCGATCTCCCGCCAGCCACGGTGTCCGGTTCAGCCCTTCTTCATCAGGTCGCGCACCCGGCTGATCGAGTCCAGGCACAGCGAATCGTCCTTGCGGTCCAGTGCCACGGCGTTCTGCAGCTCGGACTTCGCTGCCGCCGTGCGATCGTCGGGCGACTTGCCCTGGCCGAGGGCCGGCGCGGTCTCGACCGCTGCGTGGTCCTTCGCGGCGGCGGTGGCGGCGGCGGTCGGCAAGCCTTCCTGCTGCCGGCGCACGTCCTGCGCGGACGTGGCGACCTGGCTGGAGGCGGAGTTCAGCTCCTTGGTGCCGGCCGTGCCGCCGATGCGGTTGTCCGCAGACGTGCCCTTGCTCGTGGCAGGGTCGGACGCGGCGGCACTCGGTGCGCTGCCGGGGCCGGAGCCGGTGAGCGTGCCAGTGGTGGGGGCGGTGCCCAGGCTCGGGCTCTGGCTCAGCGTCTTGCCGAGTTCGGCGATCTGGTCGGAGCACGGCCCGGCGAGCGCCACCGCCGGCGCCAGGCCGAGGCACAGGGCCGCCGAGAGCAGTCGCGCGTTCCTGGGAATGTTCATCGCCGTTCCTCCGTTATTGTTGTGGCGTTGCATAACAATCGCTTGCTCGGTCCGTTCGTTCCCGTCACCGTCTGGCCAACCGGCACGAATGATGCTCCAAGACCCACGAACGCGGAACGATTTCGAGGGGCGGCAATGGGTGGGGCGGAGACCGTGGTGCGGGCGGCTGCGTTCGTCGCCTCGCTGGGCGTGAACACGCATGTCGATTTCGGCGGCTCGTACGCCAACCTCGACACGGTGGCTGCCGCGATCCGCTACCTCGGCTTCCACAACTTGCGCGACAGCCCGCAGAACCCGGCCGACCTCGGGCGCTGGCCGGCGCTGGCCGCGGCCACCGGGGCCCGCTTCGCCGCCTACATCCCGGAGGCGTCACCCGCCAGCATGGCGGAGGCGCTGGCCGCCATGCCGGCGCTGCACGCGAAGGGCGTGCTGAACTTCATTGAGGGCGGCAACGAGGAGGACGACACCTACGCCGCCCATCTCGGCACCACCTTGGCGTTCACCGCGCGGTTCCAGGAAAAGGTACACGCCATGGGCCAGC
Source organism: uncultured Acetobacteraceae bacterium (assembly GCA_964250775.1). GTDB lineage: Bacteria > Pseudomonadota > Alphaproteobacteria > Acetobacterales > Acetobacteraceae > CAVRQM01. The sequence continues at coordinate 12,756 of CAXUHK010000064.1, forward strand.
GGCTGCGCCTGCCGGTCATCAACATGAGCTTCGGCGCCGGCTGGACGGCGGCCAACGACTGGCACGGCGATTACGACAAGGTGGGCGACCTCAGTGCCTCTGCCGAGTACGGCAATGCGCACACCTACCCCAACCCGCCCGACGGCGCGCCGGCCGGCGCGATCCGGCAGCTCAACGCGGACGCCAGGCTGGCCGCGGCCTCGCTGCCGGTCATCACCACCGAGATCGGCTGGGACGAGGACCACGGCTTCAAGCAGGCCGACATCGCCCGCTGGGCGCTCGACGCCACCCTCGACGGGGCGCGCGACGGCACGCTCAAGACCTACTTCTACGCGCTGTACGACGACGGCTCGGGCAAGTTCGGCCTGATGCGCCCGGACGCCAGCCCCAAGCCGGCGGGGACGGCGTTGCACAACCTGACCACCCTGCTGGCCGATCCCGGCAAGGCTGCCGCGAGCTTCGCCACCAGCGGCCTGGGCTACACCCTGGCCGGCGCCAGGGACGCCGACAACGCGCTGCTGCTGCAGAAATCCGACGGCAGCCATTGGCTGGCACTGTGGAACGAGAAGGCACGGGGCGCGCATAAGGTGACGATCACGCTGCCCCAGGCCGCCGCCTCGTTGCGTGTGTTCGACCCGCTGACCGGGACCACTGCCACGCAGAGCGCCGCCCACGCCGCCAGCCTGGACGTGAGCCTGCCGGACCATCCGCTGCTGGTCGAGGTCGTGGGCGGAGGCTGAACCGGCCGCTCAGGCCTTTCGCGAGCGCGCGGCGGTGCGGCCGACCGGCGGCGACCAGTCGCGGCGCTGCCGCACGCTCCAACCGTAGCGCGGGTCGCCTTGGAGGACCTCGGCATGGTCGGCCAGGCGGTTGCGCTCCAGCCAACTGACTGCCGCCTCCAGCTCCTGCAGCGTCATCTGGGCGCGCGACTTGTCGCCGGTGCGGCGCTTCAGGATGGCGTTGTAGCGGTGGTACAGCCCCTCGCGGCGCGGCGCCTGCAGGCCGCCCTCGTCCTCGACCGCCTGGCTCGCCACCATCTCGCCGATCTTCTGCCGCAGCCGCCGCTCCAGCACCGAGGGCGGGTCGAGCATCTCGCCCTGCGCCTGCTCCTGCTCGGGGCGGTGCATGGCGTAGTCCGGCCCCGGCCGCAGCGTCGCGAAGCGCAGCGCCAGCGCGTTGCTCTCGACCGGCACGATGCCGCGGTCGTCGCGTTCGACGGAAGCGAGCTGGTCCAGCAGCCAGGCCGGCAGGGTGCGCTGCGGCTTGGTCTTGGGGCGCTTGGCGAGCGTGCCCTGCTCGGTCTCGACGCTGTGGCGGAAGCGGGCGAACAGCGGGTCGTCGGGATGGAACACCAGCGCCCGCTGCTCGGCGTACGGTCCCGCGTGCGGGTCGACACGGGTGGCGCGGGCCATCATCTGCTCCAGCCAGGCGCGGCTGCGCACATGCGTCAATGCCGCTACCACCGCGACCTCCGGCGCGTCCAGCCCCTCATAGGCCATGGCGACCGTGACCAGCACGCTCGGCTCGGCGCGCAGGCGGAAGCGGGCCAGGATCTCGTGCGCGTCGCGCTCGTCGGAGGTGGCCAACTGCACGCTGGCCCGCTGCCGCTCCGGCAACCAGCCGCGCAGCACCTCGCCGTAGTGCCGCGCCGTGGTCTGGTCGGGCGCCACCACCAGCAGCTTGCCCAGGCCGCGGCGCTCCAAGGTGGCGGGCAGGTCGCGCCGGCGGTCGGCGCGCAAGGTCCGCGTGGCGTCGAACGCGCGGCGCAGCAGCGCCTCGGCGAACCCTGTGCGCAGTGCCGTGAACAGCGCCGGGCGCGTGGTCTCGGTGGGCCACGGCGCCGCCAGCCGGTGCGGGCCGACCGCTACACGGGATTCGTCGAGCCAGGTCGCCTCGCCGTCGAGCGCCCCGAACACCACGGGCAGCACGGCGCGCTCGGCCAGCGCCTGCGCCCGCGAGTAGCCCACGACCGCCCAGCCGGGGGCGGCGAAGTCGACCTCGCGGGTCTTGGCGCGCGGCCCGGTCCGGTAGGGCAGCCACAATATGCCGCGCCCGTCGGCCCGCTGCAGCGTGCCGGACAGCAGCAGCCGCAGGCTGGCGGTCTCGAACAGGGGGAGCAACGCGCGGCTCCAACCGGCGGCGGGGTCGTCCACGCCGTCGCCCGGATCGGCGGCCAACGGGTCAGGGGCCATGTCGGACAGCGCCGGCAGGTGATGCACCTCGTCGACCACCAGCAGGGTCCGGTGGCGGCGGAACTCGGCCAGGTGCAAGTCGGCGGCGGCGGCGACGCTCTGGTAGGTGGTGACGTAGCCCTGCAGGCCGCGGCACGGGTCGGGCGTGTTGTCGGCGGCGCGCACGCTGATCCCGTGGCCGAGCGCCGCGCGCCAGGCGGGATCGGCGAACGCCTCCTCGGCCTGCTGGCGCAGGCTGTCGCGCGGCACCACCCAGCACACCCGCTCGACGATCCCGGCGGCGACCAGCGCGCTGGCCGCCAGCACCGGCAGCAGCGACTTGCCGCCGCCAGGTGTCACGGCCGCGAGGATGTCGGTGACGCCGGAGGCCTCGCCGGCGGCGATGGCCCGCACAATGGCGGCGATCTGGGCCTGATGGGTGCGCAGCGGGCGGGTGATGCGTCGCGACTCCGGGACAAGTCGGTCGAGTCTGGCCAATGCGGCGGGCGGTGTTAACCCCTGAAACCACTCGCTTGACCCAAGTTGCGGAACGCCATCAAATGTCCGTAAAGCGGCGCGGCAAGCGCGCGGAGAGGGGACACGACCATGAAGCGACGCACGCTGCTGACCGGGGCGGCACTGACGGCAGCGGCCGGGCTGACCGCTCCCCGCCATGTCTTCTCGCAGACCGAGAAGAACCACCCGTTGAACGGCCGCTCGATCCACATGGCGATCCTGGGCATCGCCGGCTGGCTGCCGAGCAAGCTCGGCGTCGACATGTCGCCCGAGTTCGCGAAATACGCCAAGTCGCGCTACGGCTACGACGTGTCGTTCTCGTTCGCCGACGCGCCGTTCGGGCAGTTGTTCCAGAAGGCCGCGACTTCGCTCGCGACCCGCAGCGCCGAGTACAACATCATCATCTCCGACAGCCAATGGCTGGGCGCGCTCGCGACGCCGAAATGGATCGTGCCGCTCAACCCGATCATCGCGCAGAACAAGGAACTCGACATCGAGTGGTACGCGCCGGTGGTGCGCGACGCCTACCAGACGTTCCCGGACGGGACCAACAACCGCTACGGCTTCCCGCAGGAAGGCGACGTGATCGCGCTGTTCATCCGCAAGGACTTGCTGGAGGCGCCGGGCGAGGCCGACGCCTTCAAGGCGCGCTACAACATGGCGCTGCCGACCACCTGGGAGGATTACGAGAAGCTCTCGATCGACGACTACCGCAAGGTGGCCGAGTTCTTCACCCGGCCGGACAAGGGCTACCACGGCGCGGCGATGCAGTACTCGCGCGAGTACGACTTCATCAGTTGCCCGCTGCTGTCGTTCATGCGCAGCCAGGGCGGCGACGTCTGGGACCCCGCTACCGGCCAGGTGCAGGGCATCATGGACACCGATATCAACGCCCGCGCCATGGTCCAGTACAAGGAGATGCTGAAGTTCCAGCCGCCCGGCGCCATCAACTACGGCATCGCCGACATCGTCGACGTGTTCACCCAGGGCAAGGCGTTCTCCGCCTGGCAATGGGCGGCGGTGGGGGGCGCCATGATCCCGCCGGCGATGCAGGGCAAGGTTCTGGTGGTGCCGCCGCCGGGCTTCAAGCAGGCAGACGGCTCGCTCAAGCGCAACTACATCATCGGCGGCCAGCCCTGGGTGCTGAACGCCTTCAACGACGACGCCCACGCCCGCGTGGCGCTCGATTTCATGAAGTGGTGGTACCTGCCGGAGACGCAGTTGGAGTTCGCCAAGCGCGGCGGCAACCCGTGCGACAAGGCGACGCTGACGGCCGCCGGCTTCGACGACCTGCAGCCCTGGTACCGTACCTACAAATACATGCTGCCGCACAGCTCGGACTTTTGGCACGACCCGAAATACAGCGAGATGCTGGCGGTGCAGCAGGAGGCGTTCACCGCCTACGCCACCGGCCAGATCAGCGACCCCAAGCACGCGCTGGCCTACACCGCCTGCAAGCAGCAGGACATCCTGTTCGACAGCGGCACCGCGTCGAAGCAGTCCACCGACACCTGCTCCGGCATCCGGCTGTAGCGGGCGCCCGCGATCATTCCTACCTCGTCATGGCCGGGCTTGACCCGGCCATCCATGCGGTGACGCCGCCGCCATGAGTCGCGCGTGGGGCACATCCTGCCCGAGCGGGAGGGCCTGATGCGTGCGCCCGTCGTGGATGGCCGGGTCGAGCCCGGCCATGACGATCTAGGAACGTTCGCGCGCCATCAAGCAGGTTTCACGAGCTTCCTCGGCCGCCGCAGCGTGCTGCCCGGCCTGTTGCTCGCCCCGGTGCTGGTGTTCTTCCTGGTCTGGAACACCATCCCGACGCTGTGGCTGCTCGGCCTCAGCTTCTACCGGTTCTCGCTCACTTCCGGCCGCGCGCCGATCTACGCCGGGCTGCTCAACTTCCGCAACATCCTGAACGACAGCGGCGTCTGGCTTGACCTCAGCCGCACGCTGCTGTTCGTGGTCTGCGGCGTCGGCGTCCAGACGTTGCTCGGGATGCTGCTCGGCCTGCTGTTCTGGAACAGCCAGCGCCTGCCCGGCCGCCGGATCGCGCTGACCCTGCTGTTCGCGCCGATGGTGCTGACGCCGGTGGCCGCCGGGACGTTCTGGCGGCTGATCTACGACCCGACCTTCGGCGTGCTCAACGCCGTGCTGCACGGGCTGGGCTTGGGAGCGGTTAACTTCCTGGGCGGCAGCGGCACCGCCTTCGCCGCCGTGCTGGTGGTCGACATCTGGATGTGGACGCCGTTCATGGTGCTGATGACGCTGGCGGCCCTGGCCTCGGTGCCGAAGGCGGAGCTGGAGGCGGCGGAGATCGACCAGCTCACCTGGTGGCAACGGCTGCGGCTGGTGCTATGGCACCATGGCAAGTTCATCCTGATGCTGGGCATCCTGCTGCGCACCATCGACTCGTTCAAGACCATGGACCTGATCTACAACATGACCTTCGGCGGCCCCGGCACCACGACGCAAATGGTCGCCATCACGCTGTACCGGCGCGCGTTCGAGGCGTTCAACATGGGCTGGTCCTCGGCGCTGGCGGTGATCCTGCTGCTGATCTCGATCGCCTTCACCGCGACCTTCATCTTCGTTCTGCACTGGCGCGACACGCGGGCGGAAGCATGAACGGCGGCTGGCGCCAGCACGCCTACCACGCGCTGCTGTGGCTGGTGGCGCTCGTCTTCTTCGCGCCGATCGCCTGGATCATCCTGAGTTCGTTCAAGAGCCCCGACCAGATCCTCGCGACGCCGCCGGTGCTGCTGTTCCGCCCGACGCTCGCCAACTACGCGCACCTGTTCGCCCGCGACAGCTTCCTGCACCAGTTGTCCAACTCGCTGTTCCTGTCGGTCTCGGCGGTGCTGGTGGCGGTCGCGGTGTCGTTCCTGGCGGCGTTCTCGTTCTCGCGGTTCAAGCCGGCGGGCACCGACTTCCTGATGTTCCTGCTGCTGTCGATCCGGATGCTGCCCGGCTCGGCGGCGATCCTGCCGGTCTACCTGATGTATGTGGGCTTCGGCTGGAAGGACAGCTACGCGGGGATGATCCTGTTCTACGCGATGTTCTCGATCCCGTTCTCGGTGTGGATATTGAAGGGCTTCATCGACGGCGTGTCGCCCCGCTTCGACGAGACCGGGCGGGTCAACGGCGCGTCCTGGCTGCGCATCATCGCGCGCACCATCCTGCCGCAGGTGATGCCCGGCGTGATCGCGGCGTTGATCTTCAACTTCATCTTCGTGTGGAACGAGTTCCTGTTCAACTACATCATCGGCGGCATCCAGACCGCCAACGTCCCGGTGGCGCTCAGCACCGGGCTATACAGCGGCGGCGGCGTCGACTGGGCGTTCATCTCGGCGCTGACCTCGATCTACCTCGTGCCGCCGGTGCTGGTGGTGTACTTCTTCCAGCGCTACCTGCTGGTCGGCATGACGTTCGGCACCGTGCGCGGGGAGGTCTGATCGTGTCGAAGCTGATCGCGCGCACCGAACTGGCGCTGATCTGCCTCATCGCGGTCGGGTTCGTGCTGATCGCGCAGCAGAGCGCGTTCGGCCTCTACCAGATCGGCCTGCTGACGGTCATGGCCAGCACGCTGCTGCACATCGCGGTCGGCAACCTGCCGCGCGACGCCGGCATCGCGCGCACCGTGACCTGGACCCTGGCGATCCTCGCCATGGTGGCGGCGGTGTTCGGCGTCGGCATCCTGCTGGTGCCCGTCCTGGCGCAGCTCGGCCGATGAGCCGCATCCGGTTCGAGGCGGTGAGCAAGTCGTACCGTGGCGTCGCGGCACTCGACCGTGTCGACCTCGACGTGGGGGCGGGCAGCTTCACCGTGCTGTGCGGGCCGCCACGCAGCGGCAAGTCGGTGCTGCTGCGCCTGCTGGTCGGGCTCGAACAGCCCGATGTCGGGCGCATCCTGTTCGACGGCCGCGACATCACGCGGGTTCCGGCGGCCGAGCGCCGGCTCGGCTACGTGCCGCAATCCTTCGCGCTGTTCCCGCATGTCAGCGTGTTCGACAACATCGCCTACCCATTGGCGCTGCAAGGCGTGGGCAAGCCCGAGGTCGCGCGCCGCGTCGGCCAGGCGGCGGAACTGCTGCATATCGGGGGCCTGCTCGACAAGCGCCCGGCGCAGCTCAGCGGCGGCGAGAAGCAGCGCGCGGCCATCGCGCGCGGCATCCTGAAGAACGCCGACATCTTCATCCTGGACGACCCGCTGGTGGGTCTCGACTTCAAGCTGCGCGAGCGGCTGATGGACGACCTCAAGGACATGCGCGCCGAACTGGGAGCCACGTTCCTCTATGCCACCTCGGACAGCCTTGAGGCGCTGACCATGGCGCAGGACCTGGCGGTGCTCGACGCCGGCCGGCTGGTCGAGGCCGGGCCGGTCGCCGCGGTCTACGAACGCCCGTCGCATGTCCGCGCCGCCGAGCTGATCGGCTTCCCGCGCTGCAACGTGCTGCCCGGTCGGATCGCCGCCGGGCGGTGCGAGACCGCCGCGTTCGCGTTCCCGGTCCCGGGCGACCTCGCCGGCCCGGTCAGCGTCGCGATCCGGCCGGAAGCGCTGAGCCGCGCCGGGGAACGTCCGGATGGCGAGGGCGAGGTGACGTTGGTCGAGGATTTGGGCGCCGAGTACGTGGTCTATTTTACCGTCGCCAGGCAAAGCCTGGTGGCCCTGCTGCCGGCGGCGGGCCTGACGCCAGAACTCGGCAGCCGGTTCGCGTTCAAGCTGCGTCCTGGCAGCGCCGCGCTGTTCGACACCGCAAGCGGGCGGCGTGTGATGCTTGCCGCCGAGACGGTCCATGCCTGACATCCGCCTCGACGGCCTGACCCGGCGGTTCGGGACCAAGGCCGCCGTCGACGACGTGAGCATGACCTTCGCCGAGGGCAGCGTCACCTGCCTGCTCGGGCCGTCGGGCTGCGGCAAGACCACCCTGATGCGCATGATCGCGGGCCTGGAGACGCCGAGTTCCGGTCGCATCCGCTTCGGCGAGCGCGATGTGACCCGGCTCTCCGCCGGCCAGCGCGGCGTCGCCATGGTGTTCCAGTACCCGGTCATGTATCGCACGCTGACGGTGGCGCAGAACATCGCGCTGCCGCTGGCCCGCGACCGCTCGCTGTCCGGCGCCGAGCGCCGCCAGCGGGTCGACGAGGTGCTCGACGTGCTGGGCCTGTCGGCGCAGCGCGGCCAGCGGATCGGCTCGCTCGACATGGGGGCGCGGCAGAAGGTCGCGGTCGGCCGCGCCATCGCCCGGCGCTGCGAGCTGGTGCTGTTCGACGAGCCGACCACCAACGTCGAGGTCCACGCCAAGCTGCAACTGATCCGCGCCTTCAAGGAGTTCCGCCGCCGGATGCGCCAGACCGTCGTCTACGTGACGCACGACCAGACCGAGGCGATGACGCTGGCCGACCGGATCGCGCTGATGCAGGCGGGCGCGTTGTCGCAATGCGCGCCGCCGCGCGAGCTGTACGACCGCCCGGACAGCGAGTTCGGCGGCTGGTTCCTCGGCAGCCCCGGCATGAACTTCACCGACACCGCCGAGGGTCGCGCCGGCATCCGGCCGGAGCACGTCCGGGTGTTCGCGCAACCGGGTCCGGGCCGTGTGGAGGCGCGCGTCGCCGGCGACTGCATCACCATCGGCGGCCAGCACCTGCTGACGCTGGCGATGGGCGATGCGGTGCTCAAGGCCAAGGTGCCGCCCGACGCCGGCATGGCGCCCGGCAGCGTCGCCTTCGTCGAGTGCCCGCCCGAGCGGGTGGTGCGCGCCATCCGCGCGCTGGATCCCACGGCGTTCGT
>CAXUHK010000065.1:0-10081 GCA_964250775.1 uncultured Acetobacteraceae bacterium
GCACCGGCGCGTCGGTCGCCGCGAACCGGCGCAGCACGCTCCAGACCCGCGCCAGCTGCTCGCTGGGGTGCGCGATCGCCAAGGCCGGCGTCAGGGGGGGGACAGGGCGCGGGGCGGCGGGGAAGCCGGGCGCGAACTCGGCGGGGCGCTGGGCTTGCGAACTCATCATGGAAGAACCCGGGTGCTGGTGTTGTCTGACCGTCGTCCACTGCGGGCACGCATCGACGTTTACACTACTGAGTTACACAGTTTACGGGAGTCATGAAGCTGGCCGACCCCGGTCAGCAAATGTTGAGTAAAAGCAACATATTCAGAAAGCCCGAACCCGATGCAGAAATCCCCGGCAGTCCCATGGCGGCGGCCGATATCCGCAGGCTTCGCGACGGTTCATGGCATTTTTGCAGCAGGTGACGATTTGTTGAAGGCGACAGGTGCGCCGCCCCACGCTCAATCCTGCAGCGCCGCCTGCGTGGCGCGCGCGCGGGCCCGCTCGCGCCGCTGCTCCTTCTTGGAAGGCGTCGCCGCTGGGGCGGACTGGCCACCCTGCGCCGCGGGACGGGCGCGGCGGATGAGCAGGCGGCGGTACTCGTCCATGTCGCCGTCATAGGGGCTGACCGTGCCGTCGGCCACCAGCAGCAGGCGGTCGGCCACCAGCTCGACCAGCAACGGGTCGTGGGTGATGAGCAGCACGGCGCCCTCGTACTCGGCCAGCGCCCGCACCAGGGCGTCGCGGGCGTCGATGTCGAGATGGTTGGTGGGCTCGTCGAGGATCAGCATCTGCGGCGCGTCGCGGGTCGCCAGCGCCAGCAGCAGCCGCGCCTTCTCGCCGCCCGACAGCGCCGCGACCCTGGTGCCGGCGCGGTCCATGTCGAGGCCGAAGCGGGCCAGTTGCGCCCGCAGTTGCGGCGGCGTCGCGCGCGGCAGGGCGCGGGCCATGTGCTCGACCGGGGTTTCGTGCAGGGTCAGCTCGTCGGTCTGGTGCTGCGCGAAGTAGCCGACCTTGAGCTTGCCCGAGCGCCGCAGCTCGCCCGCCAGCGGCGGCAGCCGGCCGGACAGCAGCTTGGCCAGCGTCGACTTGCCATTGCCGTTGACGCCCAGCAGGGCGATGCGGTCGTCCATCTCGATGTTGAGCGACACGTCACGCAACACCGCGGCACCGTCGTAGCCGACGCTGACCCGGTCGAGCGACAGGATCGGCGGCGCCAGCCGGCCCGGCTGCGGGAAGTCGAACCGCGTCGGCGCGTCCCCGGCCGCGCCGGCGATGACGGGCAGCTTCTCCAGCGCCCGCAGCCGCGACTGCGCCTGGCGCGCCTTGCTCGCGGTGGCGCGGAAGCGGTCGACGAAGGCCTGCATGTGGGCGCGCTGCGCCGCCACGCGTTCGCCGGCGCGCGCCTGCTGCAACGCCTGCTCGGCGCGGATCCGGGCGAACTCGGTGTAGCCGCCCGGCGTCAACGACAGCCTGCCGCCGTGCAGGTGGGCGATCGCGTCCACCGCGCGGTCGAGCAGGCCGCGGTCGTGCGAGATGATCAGCGCCGCGCCCTTGAACCGCGCCAGCCAGCCCTCCAGCCAGATCGTCGCCTCGAGGTCGAGGTGGTTGGTCGGCTCGTCGAGCAGCAGCAGCTCGGGCTCGGCCACCAGCGCCGCGGCCAGCGCCACGCGCATCCGCCAGCCGCCGGAGAACGAGCCGACCGGACGCGCCTGCGCCGCCTCGTCGAAGCCCAGTCCGGCCAGGATCGACGCGGCGCGGGCCGGAGCGGCGTCGGCGTCGATCGCCCGCAGCCGCTCATGGATCTCCGCCAGGCGCAGCGGTTCGGCACGGTCGGCCTCGCGCAGCAACGCCAGCCGCTGCACGTCGCCGGCCAGCACCGTCTCGACCAGCGTGGCGCCGCCCTCGGGCGCCTCCTGCTTGACCTGGGTGAGGCGCGCGCGGCTGGCGAGCCTGATGTCGCCGCCGTCGGGCGCCAGGTCGCCGGCGATCGCCCGCATCAGCGTCGACTTGCCGGCGCCGTTGCGTCCGACGATGCCGATGCGTTGCCCGGGTTCCACCACCAGTTCGGCGTCGTCCAGCAATGTCCGGCCGGCCACGCTCAGGGAGAGGTCAGAAATCGTGAGCAGGCTCATACCTGGCATGTGCCACTATGCGGTTGCGTCCGCAACGCGCCCTGCTGCATTGCAGCACCGACCAGGGTGACGGCATGAACCAAGGCCGGAAGCCAGCGTTTGTGGCGCGAACTCGACGCCTTGGATGTCGCCGACAGGCATGGCACAGCGCTTGCGTGACGGCATTCGTTAACGATACTCAACCAGGCCGCCCGGAGTGGATATGACGGACGCTGAAATCTACGCCAAGCTGAACGCTATCTTCCGGGACGTGTTCGATGACGACGAACTGGTGGTCAAGCCTGACATGACGGCCAAGGACGTTGAGGGCTGGGACAGCCTCAGCCATGTGCGGCTCGGCCTGACCGTGGAGCGGGCATTCAAGGTGCGGTTCTCGGCGTCCGACATCACCGGCCTGAAGAACGTCGGTGAACTGGTCGACCTGGTGCGGGTCAAGACCGCCGCTTGACCAACGGCTTCCGCATGTCATCGAAGCATGAAAGGCTGGAATCTTGACCGGCACCCTATACCGCGACCTGGCTTGGCTGCCGCCGGCCCCTGCCGATTTCGGCCGGCTTTGCCGTGAGATCGCCGCCGACACGCCTGACCTGGCAGCCGCCATCCAGTATCTGGCGACGCACGCGCTGGACGAGAGCCAGCTCGTCAAGTTGGCGCGGGCGATCCAGCGTTGCCGCGCGCAGGCGCCCATCGCGGGGCTGACACCGTTCACGTTGGGCATCGTCGGCAACGGCACGCTGGACGGCTTGGCACCGCCGTTGGTCGCCAGCGCCGCGCGTTACGGCATCGCGTTGGAATGCGTGCGCGGCCACTACGGCCAGATGCTGCAGGACGCGTTGTCGCCGGATTCGGCGGTCAACCGGGCGCGGCCTGACGCCGTGCTGGTGGCGGTCGACTACCGCGGCCTGCCGCTCGCGTACGCGCCCGGCAGCGAGGAAGGCGAGCGGCAGGCGGTCGCCGCGGCGATGGAGCATCTCGGCGGCATCCGCGCCGGCCTGCGCGCGCATGGCCAGGCGCCGTGCATCGTGCAGACGCTGGCGGCGGCGCCGGAGGCGCTGTTCGGCAGCCTCGACCGCGCGCTGCCGGGCACCCCGCGCCGGGTGGTGGACAGCCTGAATCGCGAGATCGCGGCCAGCCTCTCGGGCACCGAGGACGTGCTGCTCGACGTGGCCGGGCTGGCCGAGACGGTCGGGCTGGGCGAATGGCACTCCCCGGTGCAGTGGAACATGGCCAAGCTTGGTTTCGCGCAGGACTACCTGCCGCTGTACGCCGACCACGTGGCACGCACCGTCGGAGCCCTGCGGGGCAAGAGCCGGCGCTGCCTGATCCTCGACCTCGACAACACGGTCTGGGGCGGGGTGATCGGCGACGACGGGCTGGCTGGCATCAGGATCGCCCAGGGCGACGCCACCGGCGAGGCGTACCTCTCGATACAAGCCATGGCGCTGGCGCTGCGCGGCCGGGGCGTGGTGCTGGCGGTGTGCTCCAAGAACACCGATTCGGTGGCGCGCGCCCCGTTCCGCGACAGCCCGGAGATGCTGCTGCGCGAGGACCACATCGCGGTGTTCCAGGCCAACTGGGACGACAAGGCGACCAACATCCGCGCCATCGCGCGCGAGCTCTCGCTCGGCCTCGACGCCATGGTGTTCCTCGACGACAACCCGATGGAGCGCGACATCGTGCGCCGCATGATCCCGCAGGTGGCGGTGCCGGAGCTGCCCGAGGACCCGGCGCTGTACGCCCGCACGCTGGCGGCGGCCGGGTATTTCGAGGCGGTCACGTTCTCCGCCGAGGACGGCTCGCGGGCCAAGATGTACCAGCAGAACGCGCGCCGGGCGACGCTGCAGGCGCAGGCCGGCGACCTCGGCGCCTACCTCGCCTCGCTCGACATGGAGATCGCGTTCGCGCCGTTCGACGCCGCCGGGCGCGCCCGCATCGCGCAGCTCATCAACAAGTCGAACCAGTTCAACCTTACCACCCGGCGCTACAGCGAGGCCGAGGTGGCGGCGGCCGAGGCCGAGCCGGGCTGCTTCACGCTGCAGGTGCGCCTCGTCGACAAGTTCGGCGACAACGGCATGATAAGCTGCGTTGTGGCACGCCCTCGCGATCCTGGCGAGTGGGAGATCGACACTTGGCTGATGAGCTGCCGCGTGCTGGGGCGCGGCGTCGAGCGCATGGTGCTGCGCGAGATCATACGCCACGCGCGCGAGCACGGCGTCCGCCGGCTGATCGGCGTCTACCTGCCGACCAGCCGCAACCAACTGGTCGAGGACCACTACCAGAAGCTCGGCTTCACCTTGCTCGGCCGCGACGCCGACGGCGGCAGCGAGTGGGAAATCGACGTCGATGCCGAGATCGAGGCGGCGCCGATGCGGGTGGCGCGGCGTGGCTTCGCGCTGGTCGATGCCTAACCCCGATCCCATCCGGCTGCCGCGCCGGGATTTCGTCCTTTTGCCGCTGCTCTGCGCGCTGACCGTGGTGGCAATGGTCGGCTTGGCTGAGATCGGCACCCGGATGGCGTACGCCGAGCGCAAGGAGGACAGTTGCGCGCGTCCCGACGCCACGCTCGGCTATCGGTTCGCGCCCGACTGCACCTCCCGCACCAAGGCGGCCGAGGGACCGTGGGTGACCAACTATTACAACGAGTGCGGCTACCGCACCACGCAGTCCTGCGGCCCGGCCGCGGACGGCGTGCGCCGCGTGGCGGTGGTCGGCTCGTCGATCAGCGCCGGCTACCTGGTGCCGTACGACAGCTCGATCGCCAACCTCACCGCCGCCCGGCTGCAGGGCAAGTGCGACGCGCCGGTCGAGTTCCAGAACCTCGGCGGCATCGGCTACATCTGGAGCAAGGTATACTCGCGCATGGACGAGGCGCTGGCGCTGCGCCCGCTCGCGGTGATGATGGTGGTGATCCCGTTCGACCTGGAGCAGACGGTCGACACTCCGGCCCCGACAGCCCTGGGCACGGCCGCTTCGGGCACGTCCGCTTCGGGCACGTCCGCGCTGAGGCTCGACGCGGTGGCGACCACCGGCGTCATGGCGCGGCTGCACCGCATCATCGGCAGCAGCCGGGCCTTCGCGGTGGCGCAGCACTTCCTGTTCCAGAACGTGCCGTTCTACACCAACCTCTATTTGCGCTACGGCGACAAGGCGGATTTCCTGCGGCCGCCATTCCCGCCGAGCTGGCAGCGTCGGTTCCACGATTTCGACGTGCTGATGGAGGGGGTCTCGGCCAAGGCGCGCGCCGCTGGCGTGCCCTTCATCCTGGCCACCGTGCCGCAGCGCGCGCAAGCGGCGCTGGTCGCCTCGCATGGCCGGCTGCCGCCCGGCATCGACCCGATGGCGTTCGACCGCGAGGTCGCCCGCATCGCCGCCCGGCACGGCATCGACGACATCGACGTGACGCCAGAGTTCGCGCGGCAGTCGAACCCGGCCGCCGACTACTATTACGCGGTCGACGGCCACATCAACGCGCTGGGCTCGCAACTGGTGGCGAAGGCGATCGCCCAACGCTTCATCTCCGACGTGCCGGCGTTCGCCAGTTGCACGATGCGGACTGCCGAACGGGCCGCCGAACCGGAAGGGGTGTCCGTGCCGTGAACGTGCCGTCGTACCAGTTCCTGATCTTCTCGGCCGTGGCCGCCATCGTCGTCTGGCTGGCCGGGGCCGCGCGGCTGCGGCTGGCGGCGCTGCTGCTGGCCAACGCCTGGTTCGTGGCGAGCTTCTCCGCCGACTGGCGTGCCTTCGTGCCGTATGTCGGCTTCCTGGCGCTGGGCTATCTCGGGATGCGGGCGATGGAGCGGCCGGGCACGCGGCCTCTGTTCCTGCCGGCGCTGTTGGCCGTGCTGATCGCCTTCTTCTGGCTCAAGCGCTACAGCTTCCTGCCGCAGGCGGTGTTCCTGCCCACCGGCTACCTGCTGGTCGGCATGTCGTACGTGTTCTTCCGCGTGCTGCACCTCATCATCGACGCCCGCGACGGCAGGCTGCCGCACCGCGTCGGCATCGTCCCGTACCTCGCCTACACGATGGACTTCCGCGCCCTGGTGGCCGGGCCGATCCAGCGCTACGAGGATTTCGACCGGATGCAGGGCGCCGAGCGCCTGCCGGTCACGGCCTTCGCCGCCGGGCGCGCGGTCGAGCGCATCGCGATCGGTTTCTTCAAGGTGTCGATCGTCGCCCTGGTCCTGCACGACATCCAGGCGCAGGCGCTGGCGGCGCTGTCCGAAACCGCGCCGCTGTGGTCGCGGGTCCAGAATGGCATCCTGATCGCGGTGACGTACCCGCTGTTCCTGTACGCCAACTTCTCCGGTTACGTCGATGTGGTGATCGGCGTGGCACGGTTCTTCGGGATGCAGTTGCCGGAGAACTTCGACCGCCCGTTCTCGTCCAGGAGCTTCATCGACTTCTGGAACCGCTGGCACATCACGCTGTCGACTTGGCTCAAGACCTACGTCTACACGCCGCTGCTGGTAACGCTGATGCGGCGCTTCCCGTCCCCGGCGGCGGAGCCATGTTTCGGCGTGCTGGCGTTCTTCGTGACGTTCTTCCTGGTGGGCGTCTGGCACGGCCAGACCTCGATCTTCGTGGTGTTCGGTGCATTGCAGGGCCTCGGCGTCAGCGCCAACAAGATCTACCAGATCGTCATGGCGAAGCGCCTGGGGCGCAAGCAATATCGGGCGCTCGCGGCGCGGCCGTTGTACGGAGCGGTGGCGCGCGGGCTGACCTTCACTTGGTTCACGTTCACGCTGTTCTGCTTCTGGTCGCAATGGGGACAGATCGAGCAGATCGCGCACGGCATGGGCGCGCTCGCATTGGCAATGGCCTGGGCCGCCATCCTGTTCGGCGCCACGCTGGCGCTGGCGGCGCTGGAGTGGTTGCGCGAACGGGTGCTGTCGGTGACTGTAGCCGAGCAGCCGGTCGCGCTGTCGCGCTACACACGTACCGTGTTCGCGACCGTGCTGGTGGTGATAACGGTCTCGGCGATGGCGCTGCTGCAGGCGCCGGCGCCGGACATCGTATACCGTTCGTTCTGACCCGACTGGCCTATCAACGCGGCGCGTAGGTCAGCAAGCGAAAAGTGCCGGGAACATAACGCACCACCGGGTAGGGCTGGCCCGGCTGCAACGGCTCGATCGAGGCGATGTCGGCCGCCACCAGGAACAGCCGTCCGGTCGCCGGGTCCTCCGCCATGGTGCGCGCCGCCCTCGCCGTCGGTAGCGTGGCCGTCGGGCCGAGAGTCGATGGCGACAGCTCCGGCACGACACTCGCGAAACCCTCGCCGTTGGCGCTGATCGCCACATGGCGGGCGGCGTCGAACACGAGGCTGTCGGTGAGGCCGCCGATCGGCGCGGTCGCCAAGACCCTGCCCTGGTCGGCATCGACGAGCGCCATGACCTTGTTGCGACCGCCCACGAACAGCCGGTGCGTGGCGCGGTCGAGCGCCAGCGAACTGGGTTTCAGGCAAGGAGCGGTGGGCCAGCGGGCCGTGACGCGGCCGAGCAGGTCGACGCGGGCGACCTCATCGCGCTCGGGCAGGTCGACGAACAACCGGCCGGCATCGTCGATCGCCGCGGCCTCGACCGCGCTGCCCATGTCGATGGTGCGCAGCACCGTGCCCTGGAGCGCGTCGATCACGATCAAGCTCCGCCCCTGGCGGCTCATCACCACCAGCCATTTGCGCTTCGCATCGTAGAGCAGCGCGTCGGGCTCGGTGGCCAGCTTGATCGTTTGCAGCCGTTGCAGCGTCGACAACGCGTACATCCCGATAGCGGAGGCATCGCTCTCGGCGGTGAACACCCGGTCGATGTCGTCGGCGGGCACTGCACCGTGGTTGCCCTGCTCGGAGCCGATGCGCCCGACCAGCGCCCCATCCGCCGCGGCCGCCACCAGCACGCCGTTGGGACGGCCGATGAACACCAGCTTGCGTCCAGCATCGAAGCTCACGTAGTCCCACCCGCCGTCGCCCGGGAGCCTGGCTTGATACGCAAGCTGGTACGGGATTTCGGCTGCCGCCGCTCCCATGACCGACGCCGCGATGGCCAGGCCCGCCAGAAGTCGCCGCATGTCCGAACTCCCCTACCTCACCACGCCGAGCGCCCGGATGATCTCGGCGGCGCGGCACACGCCGCTGAACCGCCCGCCCTGCTGCAGCAGCACCGGATGGCCGCTGTCATGCGTCAGCCGGATGATGTCGCGCAACGACGTGTCGCCCGCGACCTGCGCCATGCCGCCGTCGCCGATCGCGCAATCCGCCTCGCCGACCCGCAGGCGGCTCACCGCGCCATCGGCGCCGAGCTGCAGCCGGTAGTGGCCGGACGCATCCAACAGCAGCCAGCCGTGGCATAGCTCCAGGCTGCCCACGGGCTGCATGACGTGCTCGCCGGTCAACACGCTCAACGGGTTCATGTGCTGCACGAACTCGCGCACGTAGGCGTTCCCCGGCCGCAGCACGATGTCCTCCGGCCGGCCGGTCTGCACGACGCGGCCGCCCTCCATGATCGAGATCTGGTCGCCGAGCTTCAGCGCCTCGTCGAGGTCGTGGGTGACGAACAGGATGGTCTTGCGCGCCGCCGCCTGCACCGCCAGCAGCTCGTCCTGCAGCTTGGTGCGGATCAGCGGGTCGAGCGCCGAGAACGGCTCGTCCATCAGCAGGATGTCGGCGTCGGTGGCGAACGCCCGCGCCAGCCCGACTCGCTGCTGCATCCCGCCCGACAGCTCGCTGGCATGACGGTCGGCCCAGCTGTCCAGCCCGACCACCTGCAGCTTGTCCAGCGCGACCCGTTTGCGTTCCGCAGCGGGCATCCCGCGCAGTTCCAGTCCCAGCTCGACGTTCTCGCGCACCGTGCGCCACGGCAGCAGGGCGAACTGCTGGAACACCATGGCGACGCAATCCTGCCGCACCCGCCGCAGCACGTCACGCGCCGCCGGGCCGACCTCCAGCATGGTGTCGCGATGGCGCACCTGCACGCTGCCGCGAGTGATGCGGGTGAGGCCGTTGACGCTGCGCAGCAGGGTGGACTTGCCCGAGCCGGACAGCCCCATCAGCACCGCGATCTCGCCCTGCCGCACGGTGACGCTGGCGCCGACCACGCCGGTCACGATGCCGGTGTCGGCGGCGATCTCGGCCCGGGTGCGCCCGGCATCGACCAGCCGCAGCGCCTGCGCCAGCTTGGCGCCGCCGCGCGTGGCCTGGCCGGCGCCATACAGGATGTCGACGTCGCGGAACTCGATCGCGGCGGTCACGCGCCGCCCTTGGACGCGGGCCGGCTCACCCGGTCCAGGATGATCGCCAGCAGCACGATGGCGAACCCGGCCTCGAAGCCGATGTCGACGCGCACCGTGTTGAGCGCCCGCACCACCGGCACGCCCAAGCCCCCGGCGCCGACCAGCGCCGCGATCACCACCATCGACAGGCTCAGCATGATGCACTGCGTGAGGCCGGCGAGGATGGTCGGCCGCGCGCCCGGCAGCTCGACCTTGAGCAGCAACTGCGTGCGCGTGGCGCCGAACGCCTGTCCGGCCTCGATCAGGTGGCGCGGCACCGAGGAGATGCCGAGATGGGTCAGCCGCACCGGCGCCGGCAGCGCGAAGATCACCGTCGAGATCAGGCCGGGCACCACGCCGAGGCCGAACAGCACCAGGGTCGGGATCAAGTAGACGAAGGTCGGCAGCGTCTGCATCAGGTCGAGCACCGGGCGCATGGCTGCGAACAGCCACGGCCGGTGCGCCGCCGCGATGCCCAGCGGCACGCCGATCGCGGCCGAGGTCAGGGTCGCGAACAGCACCAGCGACAGCGTCTCCAGCGTCGCCGACCAGTAGCCCTGGTTGACGATGAACAGCAGCGCCAGCAGCACGAACAGGGCGAGCCCCCAGGAGCGGCGCAGCGCGTAGGTGAGCCCGGCCAGCACCAGGATCAGCAACGGCGACGGCACCCAGTCGAGCAGGCCCCCGGTGCCGTCGACCC
>CAXUHK010000065.1:10091-20892 GCA_964250775.1 uncultured Acetobacteraceae bacterium
CCCCCGGCCCACCCCCGGTCCCCCCCCGGGCGCGGCCCCGGGGGCCCCCCGCCCCACGGTGCCGTCGACCACGAAGCGGATCGCGGCCGAGAGCGCATCGAACAATGTGGCGCTGTGGTCCTTGAAGACGTCGATGCCGTTGGAGATCCAGCGCCCGACGGGCAGCTTGTTGTCGGTCAGCCAGGTCTCGATGCTGTCCATGGCGCCATCTTGGGCAGCGGCCGGTTTCGACACAAGCCCATGGGGCCGTGGGCGGCGGCAACGAAGGGAGAGTGCGCCAAACGACGTCGGAAGAACACCGCCAGTCACCGTTGCACGCCACACTCGATCCTGAAGTTTGCCTTTTTAAGTCCCCCGTTCCAAGGCTGGGTTTAACGGCAAGCGGTCGGCAAGCAACCTGAACGGACGTGGCCCGCCACGATTTTGCTGTGACCCAGCTCACACGCGGCGGTTGCTTGGAAGAGTATTGGGGATGCACCCGCGAAGCTTGAGCGCCTGACGGGATGCGCAGCAAACGATCAAGGGGGATGCCTCACGATGGCAACGGCAATCCAAAAGGTCGAGGTGGACCCGTCCGGTTGGGCAGCTTGGCGGCCGAGTTAGGCTTGATCCTGGTTATCGTCAGCCCGCCAGTCTCTGCGTCACGCCCGCGCCGTATGCCTCGTCGGGCGTGCGGACGAAAACATGAATCCAATCGGTAGGCTTTACTACAACGCCTCGACCATGATCTGCGTGCCTACCTCGCTCGATCAGGAAGTGGCGGAAGGATTGGGCGCTTAAGCGGGCGAGGCGAAGCGAAGCTGACGGAAGTCATACGCTCTGGTGGATTCACACACATACGGAGAGCAACGGCCGGACCATTCAGCATGGCTTTGGAAGCGCGCTTGTAGCTGCGGCGGCGCGATCCTAACCAGCCCGACATGCAATCGAGGGCACTTTCTCGCGCAGATTGGTCGCACTCGCCCCCATCATCGCCTTCTGGTGCCGATTGCGTCCGGACCATGGCTCAGCGGTCAAACTCCACGACCGACCGTCCGCCGTTCGCAACGGGACCCGACGCCTGCCTACCTCAACCTGGCGAACGCATCCGCCACCGTGGCGAAAGTCGCGTTGAGTTCGCCGCCGACCAGGTTGACCGCAGTGGTGGTCGCGATCGCCCCCACCGCCAGGAGCAGACTGTACTCGAGCACCGCCATTCCCTTGTCGTCGCGCTTGAGCCGCAAAAGTACGTCGACGTATTTAGACATGTTACGCTCCTGCCGGTGGCTGCTGCAGGTTGCGTTTACCAAATAGTTAACCAATCGTCAATGGTTTGATGGCAAAATACTGCAAGCCTGCCACCAACGCCGGGCCACCATGACCCTCCAGCAGCCAAGATCGGGACGCAACAGCGAGCGCGAGGACGCCCGGCTGCTGATCGGCGCCCGGCGGGTGACGGAGGGGGCGCTGGGGCGGGGCGCGTTCGTCTCGCCGGCGATCTTCGACGGCTGCACCGACGCGATGGCGGTGGCGCGCGACGAGATCTTCGGCCCGGTCATGCCGATCCTGGCGTTCGACGGCGAGGACGAAGCGCTGGCGCGCGCCAACGCCACGCCGTTCGGCCTGGCCGGCGCGGTGTTCACCGCCGACCTCACCCGCGCGCACCGCGTCGTCGCGCGCCTGCAGGCCGGGACGTGCTGGATCAACCACTACAACGTGACGCCGATCGAGCTGCCGTTCGGCGGCGTCAAGCAGTCTGGGCTGGGGCGCGAGAACGGGCGCGCGGCGATCGAGCAGTACAGCCAGCTCAAGAGCGTCTACGTGGCACTCGCCGACATCGATAGCCCTTACTGATTAAGTCCCGCGATTGTCACGGAAAACGCTTGCGGCCTCGGCGGCGGGACCGCAATGTCGATTGCCGTACAAATCGCTTGGAGCCCGTCATGAAGCTGCGAAGCCTTGCCGCGATGGCCGCGTCGCTGTCGCTGATGTGCGCCGCGGCCCAGGCCGCCGACCCGCCATCGTGCCACACCGTCAAGCTGGGCGACGTCGGCTGGAGCGACAACGCCGCCATCAACGGGCTGGCGTCGGTGGTGCTGAAGAGCCTCGGCTACACCGCGAAGCCGATCCTGCTGTCGCTGCCGATCACCTTCGAGAGCCTCAAGACCCGCGACCTCGACGTGTTCCTCGACGATTGGCAGCCGACCATGGCGGAGAACATCGCGCCGTACCTGAAGAACAAGACCGTCGAGGTGGTAGGCGTCGACCTGTCGGGGGCGAAGTACACGCTGGCGGTGCCGCAATACGTGGCCGATGCCGGCATCCACAGCTTCGCCGACATCGCCGCGCACAAGAAGGAGTTCGACGGCAAGATCTACGGCATCGAGCCGGGCAACGACGGCAACCGGCTGATCCAGTCGATCATCGACAAGAATGCTTTTGGCCTGGGGAAATTCACCATGGTCGAGAGCAGTGAGCAGGGGATGCTGGCGCAGGTGCAGCGCGCGGTCGACCGCAAGCAGTGGATCGTGTTCCTGGGTTGGGAGCCGCACCCGATGAACAAGAACTTCAAGCTCGACTACCTGACCGGCGGCGACGAGTATTTCGGCCCCAACCTGGGCGGCGCCACGATCTACGCCGTCACCCGCGCCGACTACGCCACGACCTGTCCCAACACCGATCAACTGGTGAAGAACATGCACTTCACCCTGGCGATGGAGGACGCGGTGATGGACGACATCCTCAACGCCAAGGCCGAGCCCGACGCCGCCGCCGCGAAATACCTCAAGGCCAACCCCGGGGTGATCGACGCCTGGCTGGCCGGCGTCACCACCGCGGACGGCAGGCCGGGAGCGGCGGCGGTGAAGTCGTCGATCGGGCTGTAGAGATCATCCCCCGTCGGGCGTGACGTGCCTGTAGCCCGGCGGCGCGTCGAACAGCGCCGGGTCCATCGGGCCATACGTCACCGAGGTCGCCTCGACCAGCACGTGCTGGCCGCTGGTGGCGCGGAGCAACACGCCGTCGGTGGTCAGGCAGACGATGGCGGGCAGACCGGCGGAGTCGCGGGTGCTCCATTCGGTGCAGGGCAGGCCAGCCACCCTGGCGCTTCCGACCGCCGCCAGCGCGCCGCCTTTCGGCAGCCCCGGCGTCGCGGTCGCCCTGGCGGCGTTCAACTCCAGCACCGAACGGTCGGCGTCATGCACCGCCATCATGCGATGGGCGCGGGTGTCGAGCACCATGTAGACGCCGCTCACCGGCGGGTCGACACGCTGCCGGCCCAGTTTGGCGTTCCAGCGCATCCGCTGCGACAGCACCTGCTCGTGGCCGGCGCGGTCGGAGCGGGCGGTCTGGTAAATCACGTCGACGTCGCGCGTCGGCACCGTGGGTGGCGGCCCGTCGGCGTGGCCCGCGCCCGCCCAGGTTGCGCAGACGGCAGCGAGGGCCAGCCCGCTGCGCATCAGGCGGCTTGCGGCAGCGCCCGGCCGGCGCCCTCGCCAGGTGCCGCCATCACCGGCACGCGGTTGCGGGTCAGCTTCTCGATGCTCTTGAGGAACGCCCGCTCGCTGCCGTCGCACAGGCTGATGGCGACGCCAGTGGCGCCGGCGCGCGCGGTGCGGCCGATGCGGTGGACGTAGCTCTCCGGCACGTTCGGCAGGTCGTAGTTGATGACGTGGGTGACGCCATCGACGTCGATGCCGCGCGCGGCGATGTCGGTCGCGATCAGCACCCGTGTCTGTCCGTTCTTGAACATCGCCAGCGCCCGCTCGCGCTGGCCCTGGCTCTTGTTGCCGTGGATCGCCGCGGCCGGGATGCCGCTCTCCTCCAGGTGCTTCACCACACGGTCGGCGCCGTGCTTGGTGCGGGTGAACACCAGGGTGCGGCCGGTGGTGACGTCGGTCAGCAGGTTAAACAGCACCTGCCGCTTGCGGCTGGCGTCGGTGAAGATGACGTGCTGCTCGACCCGCTCGACCGTGGTGGCGACCGGCGCCACCGCGACGTGCGCCGGGTCGCGCAGCATGGCCCCGGCCAGCTCGCTGATCGCCTTCGGCATGGTGGCGGAGAAGAACAGCGTCTGGTGGCGGGCAGGGATGTCTCGCACGATGCGGCGGATCGGGATGATGAAGCCGAGGTCGAGCATGTGGTCCGCCTCGTCCAGCACCAGCACCTCGACCTGGTCGAGCCGCACGGTGCGGTCCTGCATGTGGTCGATCAGCCGGCCGGGGGTCGCCACCAGCACGTCGACGCCGCTGGCCATCTGCTTGGCCTGGCGCGGCTTCGGCACGCCGCCGAACATCAGCGCGATGCGCAGGTTCATGTTGCAGCCGTAGGCGCGGAAGCTCTCGGCGATCTGGCCGGCGAGTTCGCGCGTGGGCGCCAGGACCAGGACGCGGGTGCTGCCGCGCTGCGGCGACTTCGGCTGTGCCGCGAGCCGCTGCAGGATCGGCAGCGCGAACGCCGCGGTCTTGCCGGTGCCGGTCTGGGCGATGCCCTGGACGTCGCGCCCGGCGAGTGCGAACGGGATCGCCTGCTGCTGGATCGGGGTCGGCTGGGTGTAGCCTTCGCTGGCCAGCGCCTTCAGCAAGGGCGGGATCAGGCCAAGGTTTTCGAAGGTGATGGCGGTGTCGGACATAGGATGGTGGCTTTCGCAGACGGACGCAGGGCCACGATCCGAACGGACGGCAGACACACGTCGATCGCGGTCAACAGGACCGCGGGCCGGCGCTGGATAACGATGGAATGGGGCTACCGTGGCGTTGGCTATCCCGCGGCGAAACCAGTATCGGCCCGGGTGGCAGCGCTCACAAACACGTCAGGCGCGATCGGCATATACATGTGCAGCGCAGCAATTACAAGCATGAACCATCATAGCTGGATATTGACCGAGGACTACGCCGGCCTGCGGGCGCAGGCGTCGGGCTTGGCGGAGGCCGCCGGCCTTTCGCCCGAACTCCGCACCCTGAGCGTCCGGCCACCGTGGCGGCATGTGCCGGCGCAGTGGTGGCCATACCCACTGGCGGCGGTGGCGTTGTCGCCGCCGTGGCCCGAATTGCTGATCGGCTGCGGCGGCAAGGCGGCGGCGGTGCTGGCGGCGCTGCGGCGGCGCACCCGCACGGTGATCGTGCAGCACCCGCGCCGCGACCCGCGCCGGTTCGACCTCGTGGTCGCGGCGCGGCACGACCGGCTGACCGGCTCCAACGTGGTCGTCACCCGCACCGCGCTGCACCGTGCCACACCCGAGCGGTTGGCCGAGGCGGCGGTTGTCTGGCAGCCCAGGCTGGCGCACTTGCCGCGGCCGCTGGTGGCGGTGCTGGTGGGCGGGGCCAACGGGCGCTTCCGGCTCGGTCTGCCCGAAGGCGAGGCGTTCGCGGCGGAGCTGGCGGCGATGATGCGCCGCGACCGGGTTGGCCTGGCGCTGACGCCCTCGCGCCGGACCGACCCGGCGGTGACGCGGGCGCTGGCGGCGGCGCTGCGGCCGCTGGGCGGCTATGTCTGGGACATGGCGGGCGACAACCCGTATTTCGGCCTGCTCGGCCTGGCCGACGCCATCGTCGTCACCGGCGACAGCGTCTCGATGGTGAGCGAGGCGGTGGCGACCAGCGCGCCGGTGCTGGTGCGGGCGCTGCCCGGCCGTTCCGCCCGCATCGCGCGCTTCCTGGGCGGCCTGGTCGACGACGGGCGCGTGCGGCCGTATGACGGCCGGCTCGCGACGTGGGACGCGGCCCCGCTCGACGACACGGCATACGCCGCGGCCGAGATGCGACGGCGACTGGGAGTTTGAGGACGACACATGCTCGACATCCAGACCTTCGACGCCAGGCAGGGCGGCAACGTGCTGTACAAGGCGCTGGCGCACCCGCTCGCGGCCGAGGCGATCGCCGCCCTGTACGCCCGCATGGCGCCCGGCCCGGTCGCCGTGTTCGACCCCGACGGCAACGCTGCTGCGCTGCTGTCGATGCACCCGGACGCGCCGCCGATCGCCGGCATCTACGTGCAGGATGTGGCGGTGGTCGGCAGCCGCGTCGCCGGGCACGTGGCGCGGCCGCTGACCGAGCTGCGGGAGGCACGGAGCGTGCTGGTCACGAGCTTCGACGCGGCCCGGGTCGCGGCGCGGGTCGCGGCGCTGCTGCCGTCCGGCACGCCGGTCGAGACCCTGGACGCGGCGCGGCTGCCGGCGGCGCTGCTGACCAATCCCTCGCGCACGCTCGACCGGCTGAACTACGCCACCAACCACGCCTTCTTCCGCGATGCCGGCGGGCTGTCGACGCGCCTGGTCACGGCGAACTATTGGTCCGGCTATGGGGCGCGCGACGTGCGGCTGTGGCTGCGGCTCTACGACGCGCGAGGCGACGTGCTGGCGACCTGGGAGCAGGCGGCGCCGCCCGGCGCCGCCGGGCTGGTGCTCGACAGCGCCGAGATCCGGGCGCGGTTCGCCCTGCCGGAGTTCACCGGGCAATTGTTCCTGCACGCCATCGGCGTGGCCGGGCACGACGTGGTGAAATACGCGCTCGACACTTAC
Source organism: uncultured Acetobacteraceae bacterium (assembly GCA_964250775.1). Taxonomy (GTDB): domain Bacteria; phylum Pseudomonadota; class Alphaproteobacteria; order Acetobacterales; family Acetobacteraceae; genus CAVRQM01. The sequence continues at coordinate 16,588 of CAXUHK010000065.1, forward strand.
GGCGAGGGCCATGAGGCCAGCCTGTCGGTGACGCACGACGCCAACGCCTGGCCGGCCGACCGCTACGCCGGCATCCCGGCGCCCGATGCCGGCGAGCGCGTCGTGGTCTGGGTGCAGAACAGCCACGCGGCGCCGATCCCGGCGGGAGCCGTGGCGCTCGACCGCATGGGCGCGGAACGGCCGGTGGCCCTGGCGGAGGCGGTGCCGCCGTATGCCAGCGTCGCCGTGGACGTGGCGGCGCTGCTGCCGGACGTGGCCTGGCCGGCGCAGGTCGAGCTGCGCGCCGGGCGGCACCTGGTGCGGCCGCGCTACGAGGCGCTGCGCCACGGCCGCACCCGCATCGCGCACGCCAACGTCGAGCGCGCCAACCTCTCGCCCGACCCCGGCATCCGCACGCTGTCGCCGTTGCTGGGCCGCGGCTACCTGCTGCCGCTGCCGGTGCTGCCGGGAGCCGAGTTCCGCACCCTGGTGCAGCCGACGCCGATGGCCGAGAGCCAGCGCACACTGCCGTTGCGCGTCGAGGCGTTCGCGCCGGACGGGGAGAAGGTGGGCGAGCGCTTCCTGGGCTGCCTGCCGCGCGACCACGCCACCGTGGTCGACGTGGGCACGTTGGCGGCGCTGGACGGCGGCGGCCATGTCGAGCTGCTGTACGACTTCCGCGACGGCGGCGAGGCGGATGGCTGGCTGCACGCGCTGGTGCGGGCCGAGCACCGCGCCAGCGGCCACGTCGCCGACAGCAGCTTCGGCGCGCACGTCTACAACACCGCGATGACCTACCGCGACGAGCCGCAATCCTATTCCGGCCCGCCGCCCGGCCTGTCGACGCGGCTGTTCCTCAAGCTCGGCCACGCCGGCCGGCGCAGCTTCGCGGTGCTGATCTATCCCGCCTCGGCCGCCTGGCACCCGCTCTCGACAACCGTGCTGGAACTGCACGCCGGCGATGGCGTGCCGATCGAGAGCCGGCCGTTAACCATTGCTTGTTCCGGCTCTGCCATGGTGTTCCCGGACGCGGTGTTCGGGCCGGACGCGCTGCTTGCGGCGGGGGAGAGCGGCTATGTGCTGGTACGCGACGCGACGTGCCGGCTGTTCGGCTACCATGGCCAGATGGACGGCCACGGTGGCTTCAGCCTCGACCACATGTTCGGATTCTAACCGCAACCTGAGCCTGGAGCGCCACGATGCCTGCCGAACCAGACAACCTCGTGCTTGAACTGCTGCGGGCGATGCGCGGCGACATGGCCGAGATGCGAACGGAGCAGCGCGAGCAACGCGGTCGGTTCGTGGCGATCGAGCGGTCGCTGTCACATATCGAACCCGAACTGGCGCATGTCGGGAGCGAGGTGTCCGAGCCACGTGTGGAGTTCGGCGGCCGGTTCGACCGGGTGCTGGACCGGATGGAGCGGATCGAGCACCGTCTTGACCTGCGCGATGCGTGAGTCCGTGGCGCGTGACCGCATCGCGCCGTTGCGCGTCTGCGTGTTCTGCGGCTCCAACCCCGGCCGGCGACCCGAGTACCGCGCCGCCGCCATGGCGTTCGGCACGATGCTGGCGCGCGAGGGCATCGGCTTGGTCTACGGCGGCGCGTCGGTCGGCCTGATGGGCGCGGTTGCCGACGCGGCGCTAGCGGCGGGCGGCGAGGTCACGGGCGTGATCCCGCAGATGCTGGCCGACAAGGAGCTGGCGCATCGCGGGCTGACCCGGCTGCGCGTCGTGGGCTCGATGCACGCGCGCAAGGCGATGATGGCCGAGCTGGCGGACGCCTTCGTGGCGCTGCCGGGCGGCGCCGGGACGCTGGAGGAGATTTTCGAGGTCTGGACCTGGGCGCAACTGGGCGAGCACGCCAAGCCGTGCGGGCTGTTGAATGTCGCCGGGTTCTACGACCCACTGCTGGCGTTCCTCGACCATGCGGCGGGGGAGTCGTTCATGAAGCCGCAGCACCGCGCGATGCTGCTCGATGCGGCGACGCCCGAGGCGATGCTGGCGGCGTTGCGCGGGTACGTGGCGCCGGTGGTGGGGAAGTGGATCACCGCCGAGGCGACGTAACCCAGCCCGATGAGGCGGACATGGAACTGCTTGTCACCGACGTCACGGAGATGGGAGCCGGCCATTACTGCGTCGCCGGCTGGCACGGCGCCGCGGACCGCATGGTGCGACCGTTGCCGGAACGGTCGCAGTGGACATCGCCGGTGCTCGACGTGCACCGGATCGCCCCCGGTGCGCGCATCCGGGTGGACGCAGCCGCCTCGCTGGCGAGCGGCTGCTACCCGCACCGCACCGAGGACACGCGCGTCCGCGCCGCGTCGATCAAGTCGACTTGCGCCGGGCCGGGAGTGTGGTTCGGCCCGGCAGCGCCGCCATGTTGCGACACCCTGGTGGGCGCGTTCGAGGGACGGCTGAAACATCTCTGGACGGCGCGCGGACGCCGGCATGGCGTGCATCTCGAAGCGGGCGCCAGGACTCGGTCGCTGTGGGCGGTGCGGGTGCCCTGCGCCGGGCTGCGCCTGGTCGAAGGCCGCGAGAAGCTCCGGGCGCTGCTCGACGACGGCCATGAGCGCTACGAACTCGCGGTGTCGAGCCGCACGCTGAAGGAGGCGTGGCGAGCGGGCGGCTTGGACGCGGCGCGCCGGACACTGCCGGGCGAGGGCTTCCTGCACGTCCGCGTCGGCGTCGCGCGGCCGTACGCCGACGCGCCCGACAAGTGCTATGCCATGGTCAATGGCGTGCACTGGTGATCCGATGTCGGGCGGTAAGCAGGTGTTCAGCATCGGCCACTCCGCGTTGTCGTACGAGCGGTTCCGGGACCTGCTGGCGGATGCCGGCGCGAGCGCCGTCGCCGACGTGCGCAGCGCGCCATACTCGCGCCACCTGCCGCATTTCAATCGCGACGTGCTGCCCGACCGGCTGCGCGCCGAAGGGTTGGCCTATGTGTTCATGGGCGAGGAGCTGGGCGGCCGCCCGAGCCGCGACGAATTCATGACCGGCGGCATCGCCGATTACGAGAAGATGGCGATGGCGCCGGCGTTCTTCGACGGCCTTGACCGTGTGGTCGCGGGGGCCGGGCGGCACCGCATCGCGCTGATGTGCTCGGAGCAGGACCCGCTCGACTGCCACCGCTGCCTGCTGGTCGGCCGCGCGCTGGCACGGCGTGATGTGCCGGTGCGCCACATCCTGCAGGATGGTCGGCAGATGAGCCAGGAGGAGGCCGAGCAGTCCTTGCTGGCGATGACCGGGCGCGCCGCCGGCGACCTGTTCGCCACACCGGCGGAGCGGCTGGCCCTGGCCTACCGCGACCGCTCCCGCAAGGTCGCGTTCGCCGTCGCATGACCGTGACGGCCGCGACGCCGGTGTTCACCATCGGCTTCACCCGGACCAGCGCGGAGGGTTTCTTCGGGCGCCTGCTGCAGGCGGGTGTGCGGCTTGTGCTCGACGTCCGGCTGCGCAACACCTCGCAACTGGCGGGCTTCGCCAAGGCTGCCGACTTGGCCTATTTCCTCGACCGGCTCGGCGGCATCCGCTACGCGCACCAGCCGCTGTTGGCGCCGACCGAGGCGATGCTGAAAGCGTTTAAGCAGGCGAGGGGTGATTGGGGCATCTACCAGGCCAGCTTCCTGGCGTTGATGGCCGAACGCCGGATCGAAAGTGCGCTTGCGCCGGATGCCCTTGAGGGCGCCTGCCTGCTGTGCTCCGAAGCCACGCCGCATCGCTGCCACCGGCGCCTGGTCTGCGACTACTTGAACGCGAAATGGGACAGCGCCCTTACGGTTCGCCACCTTTGACGCCAGCGCGTGGGAAGCGCGCCATCGCCTCCAAGTCGTCGAGCGGCATGGTGCTGCGCACATACATGCGGCTGGCGTCGCGCACCGGCTGGTAGTCCCATGGCGCGCCCGCGCCCTCGCGCAATGCGGTGTTGACGAACAGCCGGCGGCGTTGGCTGGCGCGCACGTCGGCGTCAAGCGTCGGCAAATCCCAACGTCGCCGTAGCTCGGCCATGAAATCGGACGCCAGCGCCAGCTCCTCAGCCGCCAGGTTGCGGCACTCGTCCGGGTCGGCCGCGATGTCGTAGAGCTGGTCCGGGTCGACCGCCGAGTGGACGAACTTGTGCCGCCCCCGGCGCAGCATGACCACCGGCGCCAACGCGCCCTCGGCCAGGTACTCGCCAGCCACCAAGTCGTGGCCAGGATGGCCGGACGCCTGCCCGAGCAGGCTCGCGCCGTCGAGCGGCCCGGCGTAGTCGGGCGCCCCGCCGTCGCCCGCGCTCGCGGGCAGGGGCGGGCGCAGGGCGCCCAGCGCCACCCCCACGCGCCC
>CAXUHK010000066.1:0-9732 GCA_964250775.1 uncultured Acetobacteraceae bacterium
CCCGCCGCCCGCGCCAATGCCGCCGTGGTCAGGGCCACGCCCGCCGCCGCCTCGGCGACCCGCAGGCGCGCCGGAGTCAGCCGGCCGGCTGGCGGCGTCTCGGTGAGCTGCCAGCCCATCGGCACCGGCTCGGTCCGCAACGCGTTGACGCGCAGTGCCATCGCCAGCACCTCGCCCGGCGGCGACAGCGTGTAGGCGGCGATCCAGTCGACCAGCCGGCGCAGGTCGGTCCGCATCGCCGGTCCCTCGACGATGGCGCCGATCGGCCGCAGCCGGTTGTCGCCGACGCCGTGGTCGGCCGCGCCGTCCCAGACCACGCCGATCACCTCCTGCCGGTTCAGCGGCACCAGCACCAGGTCGCCCGGACGCGGCTCCATGCCGTCCGGCACGCGGTAGTCGAACGGGCCGGCGAACGGGTACGGCAGCAGCACCGGGAGGCGTCGCGTGGGCTTGGCCGGCGGCGGCTGCGTGGCGTCGGGCCGGCGGCGGCGGGTTCGCCTTTTATCGGGCAGGGCCATCCTGTATGGTCATGCCGCAACCCAACCACGGGAACCAGCCATGAAGTTCTTCCTCGACACCGCCGAGATCGACGACATCAAGGCGCTGGCGGCCAGCGGGCTGGTCGACGGCATCACCACCAATCCATCGCTGATCGCCAAGTCCGGCCGCAAGATCCTGGAAGTCATCAAGGAGATCTGCGACACGGTTCCCGGCCCGGTCAGCGCCGAAGTGACCGAGACCGAGTACGACCCGATCATGCGCGAAGCCGCCGTGCTGCGGAAGATCGCCGGCAACGTCACCATCAAGGTGCCGCTGACGCCCGACGGCCTGCGCGCCTGCAAGGCGCTGTCCAGCGACGGCACCATGGTCAACGTGACGATGTGCTTCTCGGCGGCGCAGGCGCTGGTCGCGGCCAAGGCCGGGGCCACCTTCATCAGCCCGTTCGTGGGCCGCCTCGACGACATCGGCTATGACGGCATGGAGCTGATCGGCGACATCGTCGACATTTACGACAACTACGAGGCGCTGCACACGCAGGTGCTGGTCGCGAGCGTGCGCGGCCCGCAGCACGTGATCCAGGCGGCCAAGCTCGGCGCCCATGTCGCCACCATCCCGCCGGCGGTGATGCGGATGCTGTACGTGCATCCGCTGACCGCGAAGGGCCTGGAGCAGTTCGCCGCCGACTGGAAGAAGACCGGCCAACGGATCGTGGAGTAGCAGAACGCGTTGAGCCAGTCGCCGGCGCCGCGCCCGGCGGCGCTGTCGGCCGAGGCGGTGGCGGCCTACCTGGGCCGGCACCCGCGCTTCCTGGCCGAGCGCCCGGCGCTGTACCGCCGCCTGGCGCCGCCCGAGCGGGTGCATGGCGAGGTGTTGGCCGACCACATGGCGGCGATGCTGCAAGCCGAGCGGGCGCATTCGGCGGCGATGGCGGAACGGGCCGACTTCGTGCTGGCTGCCGGGCGCGCCGCCGCCAGCTTGGCGGCCCGGGTGCAGGACGCGGTGTTGGCGTTGATCGCGGCCAGCGACGCCGCCGCCTGCATCGCCGACTTGCCGATGACCTTGGCCGTCGATGCCGCCAGCCTGTTGGCCGAGGGCCACCTTCCCGCCGCCCGGATGCTGCCGCGGGGCGAAGTGGCTCGGCTGTTGGGCCGGCGTGCGGTGCTGTTCCGCAGCGGCGGGTCCGAGGCTGGCTTGCTCCACGCCGAAGCGGCGCCGCTCGCGCGGCACGACGCTCTGGTGCGCATCCCCGGCCACGGCCCGCCGGCGCTGCTGGCACTGGCGGCGCGCGACGAACATGCGCTCGACCCCGCCCAGGGCACGGCGGCGCTGGCGTTTCTGGGCCGCGCCATGGCGGCGGCACTGGGCCGCTGAGCCGGTGCTGGCGGCGGCGGCGCAAGCGGAGTTCGTCACTTGGCTGCGCCACGAGCGCGGCGGCTCGCCGCTGACCGCCCTGGCCTACGACCGCGACGTCGGCGCCTTTCTCGGCTTCCTGACCCGCCATCTCGGCGCCGAGCCGGACCTCGCGGCGCTGGCCGGGCTGCGGCTGGCCGACCTGCGCGCTTGGCTGGCGGCCAAGGGCCACGCCGGCGCCGGCAACGCCACGCGGGCACGGCACCTTTCGGCGGTGCGCAGCTTCTTCCGTTTCCTGGCGCGGCGCTACGACGTCACCAACCCGCAACTGCGCCTGCTGGCGACGCCGCGCAGCCGCCGCCCGCTGCCGCGCGCGCTGACCCCGGACCAAGCGCGGGCGGTTGCCGAGGACATCGGCGAGGTGTGCGACACCGCCGCCGGGCAGGCGCGCAACGCGGCGCTGTTCTGCCTACTCTACGGCAGCGGCCTGCGCATCGCCGAGGCGCTGGCGCTCGACGTCCGGGACGCGCCGCTGCCGGGTGGTGGCCCGTTGCGGGTGCGCGGCAAGGGCGGCCGGGAACGCGCGCTTCCGGTGCTGGAGCCAGTACGCGCGGCGATGGCGGCGTGGATGGCGCTGCACCCGCAGCGTGGCGAGGCAGGCGCGGCGCTTTTCCTGGGCGTGCGCGGCGCCCGGCTCAACCCCGGTGTCGCGCAGCGCGACCTGCGCCGCTTCCGCGCCCAGCACGGCCTGCCCGACCACGCCACGCCGCACGCGCTGCGGCACTCGTTCGCGACCCACCTGCTCGCCGGCGGCGCCGATCTGCGCGCGATCCAGGACCTGCTGGGCCACGCCAGCCTGTCGACCACGCAGCGCTACACGGCGGTCGATACGGAGCGGCTGATGGAGGTCTGGCACCGCACGCACCCGCGCGGCTGAGGGAGGCGAGGCGGTTCGGCAAGCCGGCGCTAAAGCCAAGGTCGCCGCCGAGTTCGGCCTGGCGTAGGCTGTGCCATGCCGCTGACGCATGACCAGGAAGAACGCGAACACGAACGAAGGATGGACCAGATGGCCGTCAACATCGAGAAACTGCGATCCGACATCAAGTACGAAAGCCGTAAGTTCGCGGTCCAATTGGTCTTGGGGTTTGCCGCCGCCCTTGGTGCCGGCATCGCCCTGGCCAACTACGTAAACAGTCGGCCGGCGGCGCACGCCGCGCCACCTGCCACCGTCACCGCCCCGGCGTCGCCGACGCGGTGACGGGCAAACGCCGCGCCGGTTGCTAACGGCACTAGCAATTACCAATGCCCTTCAGGAGCCCGCCATGTCCAGCACCGCCCTGCGTTCCGGCATCGGCAAGCTCGACCAGCTCCCGTCCCGGCGCGGCGCGCAGGTGCTGCTGGAGGTGCTCGAGAGCGAGGGCGTCGAGTACATCTTCGGCAACCCCGGCACCACCGAGCTGCCGCTGATCGACGCCTTGCTGGGCACGACGCCGATCCAGTACGTCCTGGCGCTGCAGGAGGCCAGCGTGGTGGCGATGGCCGACGGTTACGCCCAGGCGGCGCGGCGCCCCGGCTTCGTCAACCTGCACACCGCCGGCGGCCTGGGGCACGGCATGGGCAACCTGCTCAACGCCCAGGTCTCCGGCACGCCGCTGGTCGTCACCGCCGGGCAGCAGGACTCGCGGCACGTGCTGATGGACCCGCTGCTGTTCGGCGACCTGGTGGGGATCGCGACGCCCAGCGTGAAATGGGCGCGCGAGATCACCCGCGCCGACCAGTTGCCGGTGCTGGTGCGCCGCGCCTTCCACGACTGCAACGCCGCCCCGTCCGGCCCGGTGTTCCTGTCGCTGCCGATGGACATGATGGAGCAGATGACCGACGTGGGCATCGCGCAGTGCTCCACCATCGAGACCCGCGCCGTCGCCGGCTCGCTGGACCGGCTGGCCGCGACGCTGGCCGGCTTCGAGCCGGGCCGCCTGGCGCTCATCGTGGGCGACGAGGTGTGGTCGAGCGACGCCGTGGCGCAGGCGGTGGCGCTGGCCGAGACGCTGGGGGCGCCGGTCTACGGCTCGTCCTGGCCGGCGCACTTGCCGTTCCCCACCGCGCACCCGCTCTGGAGCGGCAACCTGCCGACCCGGGCCAGCGAGATCGCCGCCGCGCTCGAGCAGTTCGAAGGCGTGTTCGCGCTGGGCGGCAAGTCGCTGATCACCATCCTGTACTCCGAAGCCTCGGCGGTGCCGGCCGGCTGCCGCGTGTTCCAGCTCTCGACCGATGTGCGCGACTTGGGCCGCTCTTACGCGACCGAGCTCTCCGTGCAGGGCGACGTGCGGGCGTCGCTCGAGGCCCTGCTGCCGCCGCTGCGGGCCATGCTGCGGCCCAGGCGGGCGGAACTGGACGCCGCCACCGCCGCGAGCGGCCTTCGCCGGCAGGCGCGGCACGCGGCACTGGCGGAGCGGGCGGAGATCGAGGCGGCGCGGCCGGTGGTCACGCCGCTGCTGGCGGCGCGCGAGGTGCTGCGCGCGGTGGGGCCACGGGTGCCGATCGTCGACGAGGCGATCGCCACGTCGGGCTCCCTGCGGGCATTGCTGCGCGACGAGACGCTGCGGCCGTATGCCTTCCTGCGTGGCGGGGCACTCGGCTGGGGCTTGCCGGCGGCGGCCGGCTACAGCCTGGGCATCGGCCGCGAGCCGGTGGTCTGCCTGGTCGGCGACGGCGCGGCGATGTACTCGCCGCAGGCGCTGTGGACGCTGGCGCACGAGCGGCTGCCGGTGACGGTCGTGGTGATGAACAACCGCGAGTACAACGTGCTGAAGAACTTCATGAAGGGCCAGGCGCACTATCTTTCGGCGGCGAGCAACCGCTTCATCGCCATGGACCTGGTCGACCCCGCCATCGACTTCCTGGCGCTCGCGGCCTCGATGGGGGTTCCGGCGCGACGGGTGGAACGGGCCGGGGACATCGCCGGCGCGGTAGAGGCGGGGATCGCGTCGGGGCTGCCCAACCTTATAGAAATCACGATCAGCGCGAGCTGAGTTCGCGCTGGAGTGTCAGTCGGGACGGCCGAAATGGACTTGGCGGCCGGGGTAATCGATCCAGACCCTTCGTGTCGAGAGCACAGTGTCTCCGACGATCATGTAAGGACGTCCAGATGTCGCGGCCACGATGTCTACGACGGGGTTCGGCACCGTCGTCCCGCCAAGCCCGAGAGTTTGAAAACGGTGACTGCGCGCGGGCACCGTGTCCGGCCCGACGCCAAGAACCACTGTCGGGCGATCGTGCGCAAGATCGCCCGGACCAACATTTAACTGGCGCGCCGTGGCGTCACTCGCCGCGATCGCCTCCGCACCGGTATCGAGCAGCGTGTCGACAGCCAGCCCGTTCAGAAGAGCGGTCACGCCAACGAACGTCGAGCCCGGCTTGGTCGTGAACGGCACCACACTGGCCTCCGGGGACCAACCAGGAAGACCACCGGGACACAGCTTGCCTTCGTAGAGCCGGACCATCTGGTGCCCGAAATCCAAATCGACCTGATAGCGGCTCAGGACGTCGCCGCCCAGCACGCCGTCGTAGCCGAGGTCGCCCGTCCCCGCCACCGCGAGCGTTTGCGGCAGGAGGAAGAGCCTGCCCGGTCCCATCCGCACGTGCCCCATTGTCATGCTACGCATCGTCGTCGAGCCCACCTGCATCAGACCGCCGAAGGCCGGAACTCTCTCCACCTCGCGCGTCGCGGGCGGAAGACCGATGCGTGCGGCAGCCGGCAGCGAAAGCAGCGTCCGATCCGCCCCGGTGTCGACCAACATCAGCACAGGCTTGTCGTCGACCTGGATGTCAACGAAATACATCTGGCTGTTGGATGCCCGGATCGGTAACGCGGCGCGGCACGCCAGGCCACACGGCAGACCGTCGGGAAGCGGGTCGGACGTGCCCGGACACGGCGCGACGACGCCGGCGGCCTCGTCGACCGTCGCGCCGGACGTGCAGCCGCCCAGTGCCACGGCTCCGGCCAGGACGGTCGCAAGGCAGAAACCCGAAGCCAATTTACCTATCAGCATCATGTCCAAGCTATAATCGTTCTATGTATAGAACGATATGGCTGGTTTTCGCCGCCCTCGCCTGTGCTCCGCACGTGCAAGCCCAGACCTCCCTGGCGCCGCCGGGCGCCAACCCCGGGCGCGGCCTGATAGTCATGGCGCCCGGCTGCACATTCCAGCTCCACGCCCAGCGTGTTCGTGTCGGGGAAAGCCTCCCGGCCAGGATGTCGCTGCGCAATACCGGGCAGTGGTGCGCAGGATCGGTCGGGTTTTCCGGGGTGTCGTCCCGTGGCACGCGGATCGTCGACCAGCCGAGCCATGGAGAGCTTCGAATAAAGGTCGTCGACAACGGCGTCTTGTTCATCTATCGGCCAGGGGCCGGATACCAGGGCTCGGACGGCTTCCGCATCACCATGCCCAGCGGCAATGGCTACGATCTCAACCTCGCGGCGTCGGTCAACGTCGAACCCTGACGCCGCGCACGCATCCCTCGCCCATTCTGGCGCGTTGTCCCGCGCTCAGGAGGGCCAACCCATGACCAAGCAACCGCACACCGAACAGGGCATCGACCACACCGACGGCGAGCAGGACACCGGCAACCACAAGAAGCCGGACGACATCGAGACCGGCGGCGCCGACCGCACAGGCGGCAGCCGCGCCGGTGCCGACAACGTCGAGCCGCCCACCAAGCCGTAGCTACATCGTGGCGCCCATCTGCCAGGGCGCGAACTCGGCGGCGCCGAAGTCGAACTGCTCGCTCTTGGTGGGCTCGCCCGAGGCGGTCGCCAGGATCTTGCGGAAGATGCGCCCGCCGCACTCCTGCACCGTCTCGTCGCCGTCGAGCACCGTGCCGCAGTTCACGTCCATGTCGTCCTCCATGCGGAGGTACATCGGGGTGTTGGTCGCGAGCTTGATCGACGGCGCCGGCTTGCAGCCGAACACGCTGCCGCGCCCGGTGGTGAAGCACACCAGGTTGGCGCCGCCCGCCACCTGCCCGGTCGCCGCCACCGGGTCGTAGCCGGGCGTGTCCATGAACACGAAACCTTTGGCCGCCACCGCCTCGGCGTATTGCACCACCTCGACCAGGTTGGTGCTGCCGCACTTGGCCATGGCGCCCAGCGACTTCTCCAGGATGGTGGTCAGCCCGCCGGCCTTGTTGCCGGGCGAGGGGTTGGAGTTCAACTCCGCCCCTTCGCGCTCGGTGTAGCGCTCCCACCAGCGCATCAGCGCCACCAGCTTCTCGCCCACCTCGCGCGACACCGCGCGGCGGGTCAGCAGGTGCTCGGCTCCGTAGGTCTCGGGCGTCTCGGAGAGGATCACCGTGCCGCCATGGCGCACCACGAGGTCGCTCGCAGCGCCCAGCGCCGGGTTGGCCGAGACGCCCGAGTAGCCGTCGGAGCCGCCGCATTGCAGCGCCACCACCAGCTCGCTCGCCGGCACCGTCTCGCGCCGCACGCGATTGGCGTCCTGCAGGGCCTCGTTCACGTGGGCGATGCTGGCGGCCACGGTCTTGCGGCTGCCGCCCATCTCCTGGATGTCCATGCCGCGCAGGCGGCCGGACAGGCGCTGCTCCTCCAGCAGGCCGCCCAACTGGTTCACCTCGCAGCCCAGCCCCAGCACGATGACGCTGGCGAAGTTCACATGCCGGGCGAAGCCGCCCAGCGTGCGCCGCAGCAGCGTCAGCGGCTCGCCCGCGGTCATGCCGCAGCCGGTCTTGTGCGTCAGCGCCACCACGCCGTCGACGTTCGGGTAGTCGGCCAGCGGATCGTAGCCTGTGACCGGGTTGCGCCGGAACGCGTCGGCCACCACGCTCGCCACGTGCGCCGAGCAGTTCACGCTGGTCAGGATGCCGATGTAGTTGCGCGTGCCCACCCGCCCGTCGGCGCGGCGGATGCCCTCGAAGGTGGCCGGCGGGTCGATCATCTCGGTCGGCCGGGCGTCGACGCCCCAGGCATAGTCCTTGGCGAAGTCGCCCATGCCGCAGTTCTGCACGTGGACGTGCTCGCCCGGCGCGATCGGCGCCGTCGCGAAGCCGATGATCTGGCCGTAGCGGATCACCGGCTCGCCGACCGCGTGCGGCCGCACCGCGACCTTGTGCCCGGCCGGGACGCGCCCGACCACGGCCACGCCCTCGGCGACCGGGGTGCCCGGCAGCAGGGTCGCGCGGGCGACCAGCACGCTGTCGTCGGGATGCAGGCGGATCGTCAGCGGCGGGGTCATCGGGAGGCCAGCTCCGGGCTCTCGCGGCGCACCTGCGCCGTGGCGGCGCGGGCTGCGGTCATCAGCAAGCCGCTGTCGTTCATGATCGTGACCAGGCGGAACCCCATGCCCAACGCGCGCGAGGCGTAGCCGGCGCTGCCGCAATGGATGCCGGCATGGATGCCGCGCGCGGCGGTCGCCGCCACCACGCGCTCGAAGACCGCCAGCATCTCCGGCTCCTCGCGGTCAAGCTTCGGCACCAGGCCGTGCGAGAAGCCCAGGTCGGAGGGGCCGATATAGACGCCGGCGATGCCCGGCACGTCGAGGATGGCGTCGAGGTTGGCGACCGCCTCGCGGGTCTCGATCATCGGCAGCGCCAGGCACTCGGCGTTGGCGGTGGCCTGGTAGCCGGAGCTCGCGTCGCCGTACATGCCGGCGCGGATCGGGCCGTTGCTGCGCGTCCCATCGGGCGGGTACTTGCAGGCGGCGACGAAGGCGCGGGCCTGGTCGGGCGTGTTGACCATCGGGCAGATCACCCCCATGGCGCCGCCGTCCAGCGCCTTGCCGATGATCCCTGGTTCGTTCCACGGCACCCGCACCATCGGCGTCACCGGATGCGCCCCCATCGCCTGGAAGCAGGCGACCATCGACATGTAGTCCTGCACGCCGTGCTGCAGGTCGACGGTCACGGTGTCGAACCCCGACTGCGCCATGACTTCGGCCGAGAAGCCGGACGGGATAGCCAGCCAGCCGTTCACCGCGGCCCGGCCCTGCGCCCAGATCTGCTTGAGCCTGTTCGCCAAACCGCTCTCCTCCCGTGACGCAATCAGGCTAGACGCGGCTCGGGGATGGGTCAATCGAGACGGTTGTTGCGCAACGAAACGCCATGATGATAGGTCCGGGAGCACATCCGGAAGCCCGGTGGTGCCGTATTGCCACCATCGGGCGCGCCGCGCCCGGACGCGCAGAACATGAGGAACCTCCGATGCAGCTCAATCTCCGCTCCGCCCTGCTGGCCGCCGGCCTGGCGTTCGTGACCGTCCCCGCGGTGGCGCCCCCGGCTCACGCCGCGGTCATGGTCGGCGGCGCCCCGATGTATCCGAACAAGGACATCGTCGACAACGCCGTGAACTCCAAGGACCACACCACCCTGGTCGCCGCGGTCAAGGCCGCCGGCTTGGTCGACACGCTAAAGGGCCCCGGGCCGTTCACCGTGTTCGCGCCGACCAACGAGGCGTTCACGGCGCTGCCGGCCGGCACCGTCGACACGCTGCTGAAGCCCGAGAACAAGGCGACGCTGACCAAGATCCTCACCTATCACGTGGTCGCCGGCAGGATGACCGCGGCCAGCCTCATGAAGGCGATCAAGGCAGGCCACGGCAGCGCCGCCCTGACCACCGTCGAGGGCGACCCGCTGACCGCGACCGCGGTGGGCAAGAAGATCTACATCACCGATTCCAAGAACGACAAGGCGCTGGTCACGATCCCGAACGTGATGCAGTCGAACGGCGTCATCCATGTCGTCGACCACGTGCTGCTGCCGAACTAGGCCGGCCTCCGCACCGGCGTGAGTGACGAACCGCGCCGCCCAAACCCCCCCCCCGGGGGCCCACAAGCGGGCTGGGGCGATAAACATACCACCCCGCCCCGG